>CAMPHY010000001.1 GCA_946886125.1 uncultured Candidatus Saccharibacteria bacterium
TAAAAAACCAACCGCCAAAAGCCAGAGCAAGAAGAATGTCGAACTACAATCTTTCCGCCCTAGCCGAAACCCGCAACCTTTTATGACCTTTCGTATAACAAGACAAACGGTATATTGGCTTGTGTTTGGTATTGTCGTCTTAGCCCTAGGAGCCTGGGTAGTCCACTTGAACTATAAAGTACAAGCCATTTACGATCAGATTGATGCTAATAATCTTATCATTGAGACGTTAACCCTGCCTGAAGAGTCTAAAGGAGTAGAAAAATAGCCTAGCCTCTTTAAAGTTCAATTTAAAAACTCCCGATTAACCGGGAGTTTTTAAATGTTTGTTCGTATTACATACGAATTTCAGCGTCAACACCTGCTGGAAGGCTGAGGTTCTGCAAACTATCAATTGTTTTTGGTGTTGCATTCGTGATATCGATTAAACGCTTGTGAACACGCATTTCAAACGCTTCACCACCCATCTTGTAGACATGTGGACTTTTTACAACCGTATACGTGCTACGACGGGTCGGTAGAGGTACTGGGCCAGCAATACTTGCGCCGGTACGAATCGCCGTGTCGATGATTTGTTTTGCTGATTGATCAATGACCTTGTGATCATAAGCTTTTAGGCGGATGCGAATGCGCAAGCCTTCTGCTGCAGGTTTATCTGCCATAGAGTGTAACTCCCTTTTATGTGCAACTCGCGTAACCTTGAGCTGGAGTGGCTACCAGACAAGTTCTCACGAGTAAATTAATAATACCTGACAACTATAACAGATTTATGCCAAAACATAAAGTCTACATCAGCGTATTATACTACAGAGGCTTAGCCGGATATTCACCGCTACCATAATTTGTTTCAACCCGCCACCGGTCATTACTGTCTGCTGCTCCAATACCTATCGCTAAGTTGATCCAATGACTCTTCTTATAATCCCAGTAAACCAGCGCATACTCTGAATATGTAGTATTACCGTAAGCGTATACACAAATCTTTGTTTTTGGTGTTGTTGGGCAGGGACTCTGAGCTGTCCCACTCATCGCAATCATTTTTGCCACAAGCCCTGGACTAATTACTTCACTGGAGGTGGCTATGGCATATGATTTAGGATATGATCCATTTGCGATTCTGTATAAATCGTAGGCTTTCACGATAGAAGCGACGTCAGTAACTCTTTCAGTAGCACGAGCTCGTGCTTGCACTCCATTAAACGCGACAACAGTAATCGCCGCCAAAATACCGATGACAACAATAACAATAAGAAGTTCTACGATAGTAAAACCAAAGGGTGTGTTTCTATTTTTCATTATGACCGCAATCAGCTATGCTATTTATTTTGATTTATTACTTATCTTAGTATACACAAATGTCATTATATTTTAATAGCAAAATACCTCCGATCACTCGGAGGTATTTTGGTAATTAGAGATCTAATTACTTAGTGATTGATGTAACAACACCAGCACCAACAGTACGGCCACCTTCACGAATAGCAAAGTTTAGACCTTGTTCCATAGCAATTGGAGCGAGCAACTTAACCTTGAAGGTTAGGGTGTCACCAGGCATTACCATTTCTTTGTCAGCTGGAAGTTCAACTTCACCTGTTACGTCAGTTGTACGGAAGTAGAACTGTGGCTTGTAACCCTTTGAGAAAGGAGTATGGCGTCCGCCTTCTTCTTTCTTAAGGATGTATACTTCAGCTTCAAACTCTGTGTGTGGAGTAATTGAACCTGGTTTTGCAAGCACCTGACCGCGTTCGATTTGTTCGCGCTCAATACCACGAAGAAGGATACCGGCGTTGTCGCCAGCTTGACCTTGGTCAAGGTTCTTCTTGAAGGCTTCAATACCAGTAACAACTGAGTTTTGTGAAGCTTTGATACCAACGATTTCAACTGGATCGTTAATTTTAACGATACCTTGCTCAATACGACCGGTAGCAACAGTACCACGACCTTTGATTGAGAAGACGTCTTCGATAGGCATAAGGAATGGCTTGTCTAGATCACGAGTAGGTTCTGGAACGTACTCATCAAGAGCCTTCACTAGTTCCATAATCGCTTCTTCAGATTCAGCATCACCCTCAAGAGCCTTAGTAGCAGAACCCTTAATGATTGGAGCGCTGTCATCGAAACCGTTCTTAGCAAGTAGTTCTTGGATGTCCATTTCAACTAGTTCAACTAGTTCAGGATCAGCAAGGTCCATCTTGTTTAGGAAAACAACGATCTTTGGCACACCAACTTGCTTAGCAAGAAGTACGTGCTCACGGGTTTGTGGCAATGGACCGTCGTTTGCAGCTACCACGAGGATAGCACCATCGATCTGAGCAGCACCTGTGATCATGTTCTTAACATAGTCGGCGTGACCAGGCATGTCAACGTGAGCGTAGTGACGAGCTTCTGATTCATATTCCTGGTGAGATGAAGCAATGGTGATACCACGAGCTTTCTCTTCTGGAGCGTTATCAATATCTTCGTAGTTACGCGGTTGGTTAACTGAGCTTGGAAGCTTTTTAGACAGAACGTGCGTAATCGCAGCTGTCAGGGTTGTTTTACCGTGGTCAACGTGGCCCATAGTACCAACGTTAACGTGCGGCTTGGTTCGATCGAAATCTGCCATTTGGTTCTCCTGATTACTTAATTTTCGCGTGCAGACTATAACAGACTCCACGACGTATGATCCTGATTATACAGAGTTATCAGAGGAATGTAAATATATCTGAAAGTCTTTTTAATTTAGATACGTAGATCAAATCGTGATCGTACATCTGTTTTCAATGACTGTGTCATGACATCCTCTTCATGACTTGTAAAAAATTGCGACAATGCACCGGCAGCAAACTTCCCCAGCATTATTGCAGCACGATGACTAGGATCGTACTCATACTCTACAGCTTGCTCTGTTGACTCTACCGCTTCGTATGAAAGGTAATTACGTACTAATTTATAGGGACAGCTTTTACTTCTTGCGCACGTATGCGGCTGGTTCTTGTAGCTACGTACGAGGCATTTTTCACCATGTCGCTCACTTATGATACGAGCAATGCCCGAGACAGCTGCCGTATACCAAAGCTCAATATCTCGAACATCAATCATACGATCATTGTTGTCATCTTGCGTCATCAGCTCACGTAACTCGTCTAGACTACGTGATCGGCTTTCGATATACGGGCCTAAGTGTAGTAAGGGCATCAGCGCTACTTTTTCAACCGCAGACACCTGATCAATCTCGTACTCTACAGGGCCTGGAAAGCCCAGCCTACGTAGCGAATCATTGTTATGCATACGACCTTGCACCCACTCATCTTCATCCACTCCAAGCTCTGATCTAAACAATTCGTCGGTTATTTGCCACGTTTCGAAATAGTCGCTCTGTCGAGCACTAAGATCTTTGTAATATCGACGAATATCGCGTTGAAATGCTGGCGTAGTTTCTTCAAAATTCATAGCTATGGCCTACCCTACAGCTCACGTTTATTCAGTGCAAGCATAAGAAATACCACCGCCCTTTGAGGCGGTGGTATTTAAAGTATTTATCGAGATTATTTGCTTGCGCGCTTCTCGATGATTTCCTGAGCAACGTTTGGTGGTACTTCTTCGTACTGAGCAAGTTCCATCGTACTAGCTGCACGACCTTGGCTCATTGAACGAATATCACCAGTGTAACCAAACATACTAGCCAGTGGTACGAAAGCTCGGATAAGCTTTGCTCCACCCATTAAATCTTCCATGGATTCAATACGGCCACGGCGTGCATTAAGGTCACCGATGATGTCACCCATGAAGTCTTCAGGAGTAGTCACTTCAACTTTCATGACTGGCTCAAGCAGAATTGGCTTAGCTTGCTTGATCCCTTCACGGGTTGCAAGACTACCTGCCAACTTAAAGGCTAGTTCACTTGAGTCGACATCGTGGTAGCTACCATCATATAGAGTTGCTTTAATATCAACTACTGGGTAGCCGGCGATCACACCGCCATCAAGAGTTTCACGTACGCCCTGTTCAACAGGCTTGCGATATTCTTGCGGCACAACACCACCTTTAATAACATCGATGAATTCAAAGCCCTTGCCTGGTTCGTTTGCCTCAAATTCAATCCAGACATCACCGTACTGTCCGCGTCCACCAGATTGCTTAGCGTGCTTACCTTGTACCTTAGAAGTGCCTTTGATTGACTCACGGAAGGCCACCTGTGGCTCACCGATATTAGCCTCCACGTTAAACTCACGCTTCATACGGTCAATAAGGATATCGAGGTGAAGCTCACCCATACCAGACATAATTGTCTGACCGGTTTCCTCATCGGTATGTACACGGAAAGTTGGGTCTTCTTCAGCTAAACGCTGCAGCGCAATACCCATTTTTTCCTGGTCCGCTTTCGTCTTTGGCTCAACCGCAATCGATACCGGCGGATCTGGAAAGACAATTGATTCAAGTGCAATCGGATGAGCAGGATCAGTTAGGGTGTGTCCAGTAAAGGTACCCTTAAGTCCGACGACTGCCGCAATATCACCTGCACTTACAGACTCAATTTCTTCTCGCTTATCAGCATGCATACGGACGATACGACCAACACGCTCTTTCTCGCCAGTAGTAGTGTTTAATACATAACTACCTGCGGTCAACTTACCTGAGTAAACACGAACAAAGATTAGTTTACCGACAAATGGATCTGTCGCTAGCTTAAACGCGAGTGCTGCCATTGGCTCTGTTTCCTCTGGCTTGCGTGAAACTTCGTCGCCAGTCTTAGGGTTAGAACCCCAAATAGCATCGACGTCGAGTGGACTTGGTAAGTAGTCGG
The DNA here is from genome assembly GCA_946886125.1 of uncultured Candidatus Saccharibacteria bacterium. Next base: position 4,787 of record CAMPHY010000001.1, read on the forward strand.
TCATAAGATCGAGTAGTTTTTCAACGATCACACCACGTCCGTCACCGCCACTTACGAGGAAGAAATCACCAGCCAGTACACGTTTACGAAGAGCAACCTTCAGTTCATCAATAGAGATTGATTCTTCACCTTGCTCGAGGAAACGCTCGAATAATTCATCGTCAGCCTCAACAGCCGCTTCAACAAGCAAACTACGAGCATTCTTCGCTTTATTAAGCATATCAGCAGGGATTTCACCCTCTACGAGCTGTTTATCAGTGTAGTCGCTGTACGTAAATGCCTTCATCTCAACAAGATCAACAACGCCGTTGATGTCTTTTTCAAATCCGATTGGCAGGTGCACGGGAAGCGCGTGCTTCGAAAGACGCGTATGGATACTTTCGAGAGATTTGTAGAAATCACCACCAGTTTGATTAATTTTATTGATGAAACAAATACGTGGCACGCCGTATTTGTTAGCTTGTCGCCATACAGTTTCTGACTGAGCCTCAACACCCATTTTACCGTCAAATACCGTCACTGCACCGTCAAGTACACGGAGCGAACGCTCTACTTCAGCGGTAAAGTCAATGTGACCTGGGGTGTCGATAATGTTAATCTTATGACCCTTCCAGAAACAGGTGACAGCAGCAGAGGTGATCGTAATACCACGTTCTTTCTCCTGAGCCATCCAGTCGGTAGTGGCGCCGTCGCCTTCACCACGAACTTCACCGATTTTGTGGTTAATACCAGTACGATACAAAATACCTTCAGTGGTAGTCGTCTTACCGGCGTCGATATGCGCAATGATTCCAATGTTACGAAAGTCCTTTAGTGGGACGGTTTTTTGTGCCATAGAGCGTCTGTCTTCCTTTACTCTTAGTTAAATCTTGCTAATTTTTGACATAAAAAATAGCGCTTCAAGGTATATTATAGCAAATTATCTCCCTTAGCGCTAGGTACTACTAGATGTATGTCCCGGGACGATAATCTGACGGTGCCTGCACACCAAGCTCGCTGGCAATGCTCGGAATATGCTGAAACATATTATCCGGTATATAACACATCACACTTGTTCCTACGTGCGGTGCAATAAATGCTTGCACCTTTTCCGATAGATTAGCCTCAGACATATGCACCTCATGATCAGCACCAGCCTCACCGTCATTCATTGCAACAGCTAGCTCACCTTCAACGACTCGAGTGGTGTGATTTTGTAAATCATAATAACGAGCAGGGCGAGCGCTCTCCGATTCGAGTTGCAGTACTACTCTCAAGCCATTTAGAGCAACATCCGTAGAAGCATCGTCAATCAAGTAGGCGGTCAGCCGCTCGCGTCCGGTTTCTAGCTTTTCAGTAGCACTGATGAATTCACTCGCTCTGTTGTCCATATGCTCATTATAGTACTCCCGAAACAATATAGTGCAAGCACGAGCGATACATTCTTTTGATATGCTGATATGCTAGATAGAGATTATGCGAAAATTGCTCAACCATTTTGACACACGAGTCAGTGCAGGGATTGCGCTATGGCCACGTATGCTCCAAACACCTATGATCCTAGCAAGCTTTGTCGGCCTGCCAATCATCACGATGGCAATTGCGGGACTGCTGCTCATTATTGGGCTCTTGAGCGACCAACCGTCATTGAGCACAGCTGCGCTGGTAGCCTTACTGGTGTATATTTTCAGCACCCTCTTGAAGCTTTCTTTCCAGCGCCCCCGACCTGTCACCGACTATGTCGAGCAGATGTTAATTCACAGCTATAGCTTTCCGAGTGGACACAGTGTCGGCTCAACCGTCAGCTATGGACTGGTTGCCTACATTGCCCTACAAACAGTTGCTCAACCCACTGCTACAATCATCGCCGTTAGCTTAGGTCTTTTAATTATTGCCATAGGGCTATCTCGAATATATCTGGGAGCACATTTTGCCAGCGACGTACTTGGCGGCTGGCTCGTTGGTGTAGCAGGGCTCGTCATTATTATCGAAGTAATAAAGCCACTGTCACAATAACTAGCGATAATTGGTATATTGTAAGGCAATATCGAGTTCTGCCGATTCAAGGAGACGCATAACGTTTTGTAGCTCGTCCTTACTGCTACTCGTGACACGGACAGCCTCGCCTTGTATCTGAGCCTTCACCTTAGGTGCTTCATCACGCAACTTTTTGGTAATTAACTTTGCGTTATCCTGTGAAAGTCCTTGTTTAAATGGAATCTCCCAAGTTGATTTCATATTTGAATCTACTGGAGTTTTAGTAAGGTCGAGTACTTTAGCACTTTGCTGACGTATAGCCAGCTTCTTGCGAACGATATCAAGCACAGCATCGAGTTGCCACTCACCTGCACCAATAATCTTGAAGCCGGTTTTATCACCAAGCCACTCAATTGCCGCCGGTGTTCCTTTAAAATCATACCGCGTTGAAATTTCGCGCTCTACCTGAGCAAACACGTTGTTCATCTCGGCTTTGTCATACTCACTCACAATATCAAAAGAAAATGTTGCCATGTATCTATTGTAACAAATTGCTTGCTACGCGGCCATGTTGCCAAAAAATGCGCGTTTGCAAGGTTTAGCATTTGAAATACCTTGGACACGGGCTAATGCCCGCAGCGTGCGGCGAGCTTCATCAATAGTCAGAACCGATAGCATCTCTTTGTCTGGCATTAGACCTAATTCACCATCCTGCATCGTCTCCAGCTTACGTAAATATGACTCATGGCGCAGCTGCTCTTTTATATCTTGAGACACATCAATAGCGCTCATCGAGCCGAGTTTAATACTGTCGTACAATCGATACACTTGCTCTTGTTCAAACACCCATTGTCGCATAACCTCTTCACTCGGTGGAGTAGGAGGGAGCGAAAGATGATGAAATAAGTTATGTTTTTGACGACGTACTCTTACTTTAAGAGCGGCAGAGCCTCTATATTTTGCGCCCAATAGCTCATCGTCTCGACCTTTGATTGATCTATAAGCGCTACCTGGCCATGCCATATGGTGTACATCATATTCGCCCTGCCAGTAATGATCGGTAGCGAGAGACCCCATCATTTTTGCCAGGAATTCACGCGGTTGCGGTATCCCGAACTCATTCGTCGGCACCTCAATCATTACATCAGGATCTTTTGGACGAACCTTTTCGCCGTCTAATTCAAGTAGCGGCGTAAGCGGTACGATAGAGTGAAGAGAGTCGACAGGGCGCGGAAGTACCATCAAACGCTCTGTCATTTTTAGTCTCCGAGCTCCATGAATATACCCGCGTATCTTGTCATCTTTTTTTATTTATACGCTACTGACTACGCGAATGCAAATAAAAATACCTCGCCAGTATGTGGCGAGGTATTTTACTGTTAGTTCCTACTAAGATACAATTTTAGTATCATCTGCAGTCGTGCCTACAGCTGGCTTCGAAAGCAAGACTACTAAGATAACCGCGATACCTACAACAACATGCGGTACCCATGCGTTTGGTTCTTCATCGGCAAAACCAAATAGGAATGGTGATAGTAGCAAGAAAACAGAAGCTACAATGTCAATCGCCAAGTGAGCACGGTAACTAAGCACCTTAAAGACTCCCCACTCATAATTGGTAAGTAGACTGTAAACAAACAGACCTACACCAAGAATCATTGGAATTGCTACTGCCGCACCGCCAACTTCTTGAAAGCCAAAAATCATAGGTGCGAAAAACAATGCAATCGCTACGATATAATCTAATGCGCCGTGTACTTTTGATGGGATAAACCTCATACTTTGCTCCTTTTGTTAGTTACGTTGTGCTCGTATCATACACTAGCGCTATTTAAGAAAACTGTAATAAATCTCACAATGAGCTATACTTTACGTATTATGGCTATACACTTACATGGAAATAGTTAAAACTGAAATTGAATATACGATATGGATACGATAGCATTTGTAAAACAATTTCCGACTCGTCAATTCCGCAAAGGCGAGAGTATTCTTTCCGAAGGAGAAGATACTAGCACCCTCCTTGCTGTACAGACGGGCTTTGTGAAAGTGAGTTCATTGAGCGATAATGGCACACATCGTTTGCTATGGATAGCTGGTCGCTATGACCTTGTGCCGACCGAAGGGCTGTTTTCGGCTCACGGGAAAGCAGCGTTTTTCTATACAGCACTAAGCGACGGTCAGGCGTATGTTATTAATAAGAAAGCATTTATAGAACAGGCCAAACAGAACGCTGACTTTATGTTTGAAGTAGCTAACAGTATGAGCATGCATTATGACGACCTCATGCGGCGGCTTGATTCGGTAGAACAAAATAGCATACAGGATAAACTTATTTACACTTTACGTTATTTAGCTGAACGTTTTAGTGCCGATACTATGGTTGATCTTTTTAAACTAGGACTACAACTTACTCATCAAGATATCGCTGACATGATCGGTGCAACACGTGAAACAACCTCCATTGAGTTACAGAAGCTGAAAAAGCGAGGGCTGATTCAGTACGATCGTAACTCCCTAGTTATTTATGTTGATAAATTAGACGTATCATAAAATCATACTCTTGCCATACAAAAAAAGAGCATAACCTTTATTTAAGAATGCTTACGGTGAGGTTTCTCACAGACTTACCTAACCAATGTCTTATAGTTTAATACAGACAGAAGGAGCCTGAGTGCAACATCCAATTCCACCTATCATCCTCAATAATTCCAATACTATGCCTCAGCTCGGCCTAGGTGTATGGCAAGCAAAAAACGGAGAGGAAGTAGAACAAGCTGTTGCAGCAGCTTTAAAAGCGGGATACCGCATGATAGATACTGCAGCTGTCTACGGTAATGAAGCGGGAGTTGGGCGAGCCGTATCTGCCAGCGGAATCCCACGCGAAGAGCTATTTATTACTACAAAATTATGGAATAGCGATCAAGGCTATAAAAAGACGCTTCGTGCATATGAAAAAAGTCTCAAGCGGCTTGGCCTTGATTATGTTGATCTGTACTTAATTCATTGGCCAGCGCCAAAACTTGATAATTACATAGAATCGTGGCGCGCCATGGAGACAATTTATTACGACAAAAGAGTGCGCAATATTGGTTTGAGCAATTTTGAAATAAATCATGTAGAAAAATTACTGGCTAACGCCACGGTTATACCCGCTGTAAATCAAATAGAAGTTCATCCTCGCTTTCCGCAAACAGCTCTTCGTAACTATTGCACAGAACACGGCATCAAGGTTGAATCATGGAGTCCGCTTGGTGGCGGCAAAGGTAATCTGTTACACAATCCACTTGTAAACAAAATTGCGCAAAAGCATCATAAATCCCACGCTCAAATAATCTTACGCTGGCATATCCAGCAAAATTTGATTGTCATCCCAAAATCAATTAATGATCAACGTATTATTGAGAACAGGCAAATATTCGATTTTGAGCTTGATGTCGATGACATGAATCAACTCGCTCTCCTTAACACTAATACACGCATAGGTGTTAGTCCGAATAGCGCTAATTTTACTTGGCCTACTCGCTTAGTACAACTAGCTCATAAATTTCGTCTAGTACACTGGTAAATAAAAAACACCTCTCTAGAATGAAAAGGTGTTTTTTATTTTTAATACACTCAAAATTATGAGCGAGCAAAGTGAGCGAAAGCACGGTTGGCTTCAGCCATCTTGTGTGTGTCTTCCTTCTTTTTGAAGGCAGCACCAGCTTCGTTGTGAGCATCGATAATCTCAAGCGCAAGTCGCTGAGAGAATGGAATACCTTTACGAGCACGCGCAGACTGCACTAACCAACTAAAGGCATAGTGAAGCTGACGGTGACCAGCGACAGGAAATGGAATTTGGTAGTTCGCACCACCAACACGTCGAGATTTTACTTCGAAATTTGGTGAAACATTTTTCAGAGCACGCTCGAATACTTCGAGAGGATCTTCACTATCAAGCTTTTTCGCAGCTACTTCAAGTGCAGTATATACTGCACGTTCAGCAACGAGCTTTTTACCGTCAAGCATAGACTTGTTAATAAGACGTTGTACCATTGGGCTCTGATATTTACGATCAGGCGCTGGAACACGTTGGAGCGATTTAGTAACTTTACGTGGCATGACTACTTATCTTCTTTCTTTGCACCGTACTTAGAACGGCCTTGTTGACGCTTTGAAACACCCTGAAGGTCGAGAGCACCACGAACAATGTGGTAACGCACACCTGGAAGGTCAGGCACACGACCACCGCGCACAAGCACGACGGCGTGCTCTTGGAGGTTATGTCCTTCACCACCGATGTAAGCCCAAACTTCTTGACCATTTGTCAAACGAACACGAGCAACTTTACGAAGTGCCGAGTTAGGCTTTTTTGGTGTTTTAGTTGTTACTTTGACACAAACACCACGCTTTAGCGGCGCTTCTTGGTCGTAGTAGCGGGTTTTAAGCGCATTATGGATGCGGCCGAGCGCAGGAGACTTTGATTTCTTATTCGCCGTCTTGCGTGGCTTTCGCACCAATTGATTGATTGTTGGCATGAAAAACTCCTGTTATTCAAATTTAGGTGAGATGAGTAGCATCTCGTATGTATAGTCCGACATCAGCATTGTCTCGCTATCTCATTCTTTTTAGCGTTTGCTTGGTGTGTACACATTCTTTTCACCTTGCAATCCAAAAAGAGGAAACTCATAGATAAATATAACAGATGTAGTGAATTATTTCAAGGCGTGAAAAGGCCCGCTGAAAGAGCTCGGGCTGAGAACTTACTCTCAACGGCCTTCTCTAAGCGGGCTTACGTTTAACGACTAGCTTTGTTTGCCTGCTGCACTGCTTGTTCGTACTCTTCTTGAGTAAGGGCATAGAACATGTCCGCATCCAAGTCTGGCGAGCCGACAACCGGCTCTTCGGGCGTATTATCTTTGCCAAAAGAGGCCATTTTATCGGTCTCCGAGTTGGAATTCGCTGCGAAGAAACGACGTGGCCTGCATGCAGGCATAGTACCGCCCACCGCTCTTATCACTCTCAAGCAGTGCATCGTAGAGAGCGTCGAACCTTCTTTCGTCGAGCATCTTCACGATCTCCGAGTCATTGGCGTACACATTACGCACACGGCTCATCAACTCCCTGCCCTGGACATCGAGCTCCGGGAACACGTTCCCCTGCGATGATTCAAGCGCTGCCATAGTCATAAAACATCCTTCCTGCTTCAGTTGACGTATATTACGCCATGTGGTCTGATTACAGAATAAGCTTAATATACCATTTATGTTAATAAAAAGCAATACCCCGCTCTTTCGAACGGGGTATTGCTTTGTTTCACATGCCTTAGCTTGCGAGTTCGAGATCTTCGGCGATCTCATCAGTGAAGTCATCATCTTCGTGACGATAATCTTCCGCGCCTGTACCTACAGGAATCTTGCGACCAATAATCACATTCTCCTTTAGGCCATGCAATCGGTCGATACGACCAGTCGTAGCTGCGTTGATCAGAACACGCGTAGTGTCCTGGAAGGAAGCGGCCGACAGGAAGCTATCACTCCAGATTGAAACTTTCGTAATACCAAGGAGTAATTGAGTATAGCCAACAAGCTCTTTGCCTTCTTCGGCAAGTTTTGCGTTAGCATCAACCACTGCCGCCTTAGATACGATATCGCCGGTCACAAATGTACTATCGCCAGGTTCCTCAATCTGAACACGACTAAACATTTGTCGCACGATGATCTCAAGGTGCTTATCAGCCACATCTTGCCCCTGTGCTGCATAAATACGTAGCACTTCGTTCACGATATAGCGCTGAGCAGCCTCAGTACCCTTAAGACGCATCAGGTCGTGCAAGTTCAGTGAACCAGATGTCAAACGATCACCAGCTTCTACAGTATCGTTAGCTACAACTGCGAGTTGCATTGAGCCAGGAATTTCGTAGCGTACAGGAGCGCTAGCGTTCGCTGCAAGCACCAACGTACCTTCAGCTACCTCGACAACACCATCAAATGGAGCTACGAGTGGCTTAGCACCACTTTCAGCGGTCGCGAGTACATCACCCACTTTTACGTTGCTACCAGCTTTAACAGCAACAGTACGACCTTCAAGTGGCAGTCGCTCAACATGGCCCGCTGACGGCGTTACTTGTACAATGTACTTTTTGCCATCTTCCCATAGATCAACCGTTCCGGTTACTTCACTCATAACAGCCTGTCCCTTTGGCGAACGAGCTTCAAAGAGCTCTTCAACACGCGGAAGACCTTGGGTGATGTCACCACCAGCCTCACCACCCTTGTGGAAAGTCTTTAGCGTCAACTGCGTACCAGGTTCACCGACAGATTGTGCGGCAATCACACCTACTGGTTGAGCTTTCGCTACCAGGGCGCCGGTTGACATGTCAATACCATAGCTGCGTTGTGGAATACCGCGAAGATTCTTCGTCGAAAGAACACTCTGGATCTTTACACTTGTGATGTCATGATCAGCTTCAATTGCATCAGCAACCTTACTCGTAATCAGTTCATCCTTACCAATGTGACCAGGAACCTCTTCAGCCGTAAAACGACCAAATAGTCGGTTCGAGAAGTCGATCATTGTTAGCTCAGTTTCATCACGGTAAATTGAGAAGCCTTCGTCATCGCCAGCTTCGTCTTCGACCGTAAAGACATCTTGCGATACATCGACAAGGCGTCGAGTCAAGTAACCTGAGTCAGCCGTTTTAAGAGCGGTATCGATAAGTCCCTTACGAGCACCACGGGTAGCCACGAAAGCCTCCAGTGATGATAGACCTTTTTTATAGTTAGAGCGAATCGGTAGCTCAATCTCGCGGTTAGCCGAGTCAACCATGATACCAATCATTGCTGAAGCCCATTTTACGTTTGAGATATCACCACGAGCACCAGAGTTAACCATAACACTAATACTGGTGTCCATGCCCGAGAGCTTACTTTGCAGAAAGTCTGCAATCTTGCGGTCGGTTGCACGCCAAGCGCCAACAGTTAAACTGTATCGCTCCTCTTCGGTGATTAACCCGTCGTCAAACTGCTCAGAAATAAGTGCCGCTTTTGCATCACCTTCAGCAACAAACTCACTGGTTTCCGGGAAGACGACGTAGTCATCTTTACCGGTTGATACAGCAGCTACTGTCGCAAATCGGAAGGCAAGCCCCTTCATACGGTCAGCAGTCTTCGCAGTCTCTTCAGCACCGTATGCCGTAAAGATCTTTGCGAGAACACGTTTGAGTTGCTTCTTATTCTGCACGCTATTGTCATAGGCAAAATCTGCTGGCAAAATTTCGTTAAAGAAGACTCGACCGAGTGTCGTATCACGGATTTCACCCTTTGCAAATACACGAATAGGTGTTTGCAATTGGATTACCTTCTGATCATACGCCATTTCAGCTTCATAGACAGAGCTGTATGCTTTTGTCTTTTCAGTCTGAGCACTAGGCTTCTCATACGTAAGGTAGTAGTTACCGAGTACGACGTCCTGACCAATGTTCAACACAGGTGCGCCATCGGCTGGTTTTAGCAAGTTATTTGTTGCAGACATCAGCTCACGTGCTTCACGCTGAGCGTCAGCTGACAACGGCAAGTGAACAGCCATCTGGTCACCATCGTAGTCGGCGTTAAAGCCGTTTGCAACGAGCGGGTGCAAGTGAATCGCTTTACCTTCTACTAGTTTTGGCTGGAAAGCCTGAATTGACAAGCGGTGTAGCGACGGCGCACGGTTCAATAGAACGTACTTACCTTCAATGACAGCATCGAGCGCGTCCCATACAAGCGTGTCGCCAGCATCGATCAAACGAGTTGCACTGCGGATATTGTGGGCATGCTCATTTTTGAGAAGCCAATTGATCACAAACGGCTTAAACAATTCGAGTGCCATCTGCTTTGGAAGTCCACATTCGTTGATTTTCAAACGTGGTCCTACAACAATGACTGAACGACCTGAATAGTCAACACGCTTACCAAGAAGGTTCTGACGGAAACGACCTTGCTTACCTTTTAGCATATCGCTGATTGATTTTAGTCGTCGACGTCCACCTGTTGCATTTACCGCGCGTCCACCGCGAGCTGCAGAGTTATCAATTAACGCATCAACGGCTTCTTGAAGCATACGCATTTCATTACGGCGAATCACTTCAGGAGCGTTCAAGTCAACCAATTTCTTCAAACGATTATTACGGTTAATGACTCGTCGGTATAGGTCATTAAGATCAGACGTTGCAAAACGACCACCCGTTAGCTGCACCATTGGACGAAGGTCCGGTGGGATAACAGGAAGGATAGTGAGCGTCAGGCTGCTTGGCTTAATACCAGCTGCAAGCATCCCTTCAAGCACCTTAAGGCGCTTCTGCAGTTTCTTTTCACGCTGGCCTTTTGCGCCTTCGATTTCTTCACTAAGACTTACGATGAGTGATTCAAGATCAATTTCATCAAGAAGCGCCTTAAGCGCTGTACCACCCATACCAACCGTTACGAGTTCTTCGTAATCTTCTGGTAGGTTGCGGTAGTCAGTTTCGTTTAGTAATGCATTCTTATTAAGACTCTCGAGTTGAGATTTCTTTAGATTGTAGCTCTCCATGAGCTCTTCAACCTCACGTGTTTGCTGTTCGGCTAACGCTTTAACATCAACACCTTCAGCTTCCGCTTCTTTTTCATAACGAATCTTAATGGCAGCTTGACCTGCTTCAGTTTCAGCTTCAAGATCGGCCAGCATCTGGTCGCGCTTTTCAGTTTCAACATCAAGAATGACATAGGTTGCAAAGTAAGCGATGCGCTCTAGGTTGCGAACAGTAATACCAAGCAACAAGCTCATAGCCGAAGGCGTGCCGCGCATAAACCAAATATGCGCAACCGGAGCCGCTAAGCTAATATGTGCCATACGTTCACGACGAACGATACTCTTTGTTACAAGTTCACCATTCTTATCAATAGCAGCTTCACGCGATCGCACACCCTTTAGCTTGCTATCATGCGGGTTAATATCTTTAACTGGACCAAAGATACGCTCACAAAACAGACCATCACGTTCTGGTTTCTGAGTACGATAGTTAATCGTCTCAGGCTTAGTTACTTCACCGTGGCTCCACTTGAGGATATCCTCTGGGCTAGCGACGGCAAGACGGACTGCGTCAAAATCAGCAATACCGTTATTGGCGAGAATACGACTCATCTTACGCCTCCTCCTTTATTTCATCTACTTCATCAATGTCTTGAATACTTACACCATCACCTAGATCACCAAGTTCATCTGCTTCATCGCGCACCGTCTCTTCGGTACTAATGTCGATAATAGCCGGAACAGTCTTATCTGACGGGCCCGCGCTTGCAATAATATGCTCAGCATCAATCACCGCGTCTTCACTCTCGTCGAGAAGATCGACACGCAGACCCAGACCCTGCAATTCTTTTACAAGAACGTTAAAGCTTTCTGGAAGCTTTGGACCGACAATCGGCTCATCTTTGATAATCGATTCATACGCCTTAGCACGGCCGTATACATCATCGGACTTAATGGTTAGCATTTCTTGGAGTGTCGTTGCGGCGCCATATGCTTCGAGCGCCCAAACTTCCATCTCTCCAAATCGCTGACCACCGTTTTGGGCTTTACCGCCAAGTGGCTGCTGGGTAACCATTGTGTATGGACCAGTTGAACGAGCGTGTATCTTATCACTCACCATGTGATGAAGCTTAATGATGTGCATCACACCAACAGTTGTACGCTCTTCAAATGCTTCGCCAGTACGACCGTCAAACAACTGAGATTTACCATCACGAGCATAGCCAGCTTTTTCAAGCTCATCGCTAATAACTTGATCAGATACACCGTTAAATGGTGGGGTTGCAACCTTGTAACCAAGTGCACGTGCCGCCATTCCAAGGTGAGTTTCAAATAGCTGACCAATGTTCATACGACTCGGCACACCAAGTGGATTCAAAATAACGTCTACCGGAGTACCATCTTCCATGAATGGCATATCTTCTGCAGGCAGAATACGAGCCACAACACCCTTGTTACCGTGACGTCCAGCAAGCTTATCGCCAACTGAAATCTTACGGAGTTGAGCCACAAAGATCTGGATCTGCATCAAGACACCAGCCTTTAGTTCATGACCATTTTCACGAGAGAAGATCTTAACACCAACAACCTTACCGCCACCAGCGTTATTCATACGTTGTGAGGTGTCACGGACATCTTTAGCTTTTTCACCAAAGATAGCACGTAGTAGTCGTTCTTCAGAACTAAGCTCTTGCTCGCCCTTTGGCGTAATCTTTCCTACAAGTACGTCGCCTGATTTAACCTCAGAGCCGACTTGCACAATACCGCTTTCGTCGAGATGACGAAGTGATTCTTCTGATACATTTGGGATATCTCGAGTAACAATTTCTGGACCAAGCTTTGTTTCGCGAACTTCAACAGTGTAATCCTTGATGTTAATACTCGTCAGTGCGTCGTCTTTAACAATCCGGTCAGATAGCACGATCGCGTCGTCCATATTGTAGCCGCCCCATGGCATAAAGGCTACCGTGAGATCACGACCAAGTGCGAGTTCACCATCTGCAATAGAGGCACCTTCGATCAGACGATCACCAGCTTTGACTTTTTGACCACGAACTACGCATACTTTTTGGTTAATTGAACGATCATCATTACTCTTTGTAAAGTGAACGACGTCATAGATTTTCACACCATCTTTGTATTTCACGTGTACCTGATCACCGTCTGCGCGAACTACTTCACCATCTGCTTCCGCAAGGATTAATTGGCTAGTGTTCTTAGCTACCTCAGCCTCAATACCTGTACCTACCGTTGGCGCTTCAGGGGTAAGGAGTGGCACTGCCTGCTTCTGCATGTTTGTACCAGTAAGAGAGCGGTCGATACGGTTTTTCTCAATAAATGGTACCAAGCTAGCTGGTGGACCAAGAATCTGTTTATGCGCTGCATCCATATAGGTTACTTCAGAGGCATCAACCTGCTCTGGTAGGAGTCCATTACGAGCACTCACACGTTCAGCAGCAAATGAATTATCCTCATTTAGCTCAGCGCCGGCATCTGCAATCACTTCAACAAGCTCTTGTGAGGCGTCAAGGTAAACTACTTCATCAGTTACTTTGCCATTTACCACCTTTAGATACGGAGTTTCAATAAAGCCATACTCATTGACACGAGCGTAGCTCGCAAGGTTAAGCACTAGTCCAATGTTGGCACCTTCAGGAGTTTCAACTGAACAAAGACGACCATAGTGAGTCGGGTGCGCATCACGCACATCAAAGCCAGCACGTTCACGAGAAAGTCCGCCAGGACCCATTGAACTAAGGCGGCGTTTATGAGAAAGCTCGGCGAGTGGGTTTGTCTCATCCATAAGCTGTGAAAGCTGAGATGAAGCAAAGAATTCACGAACCGCAGCCACGACTGGTCGAGCGTTAATCAATTGACCAGGAGTTACATTCTCAATATCGCTCATACTCATGCGATCCATCGCATTACGTTGCATACGAAGCATACCAACTCGGAACTGTCGGGCGACAAGTTCACCAACAAGCTTGATACGACGGTTAGACAATGCGTCAATATCATCGGCTGGTTCTTGAGTATTGTTTAAGCGAATAATCTCCTTGATGATTGCAATCAGATCACTCATCTGGAACACACGGTTCTCAGTAGTGTTCGCTACATCAAGACCGAGACGCTGGTTGAGCTTGAAGCGCCCTACGCGGCTATAGTCAAAACGCTTAAAATCAAAGAACATACGCTCAATCATACTGCGAGCGTTATCAACAGTAGCGAGGTCACCTGGTCGAAGACGACGATACACTTCAATAAGTGCTTCATTTGAACCACGAGCTGGATCTTTATCGAGGGTGGCATCGATATATTTCACTTCACCAGTGTCTACGTCGGCAAAAAGACTCTTAATTTCACTTGTCTTATTATGACCAAGTGCACGGAGCAAGGTAGTAACAGGAAGCTTGCGACGACGATCGATTTTGACATACAACACTCCGTTGGCGGCTGTTTCAAATTCAAGCCATGCACCACGGCCTGGAATAAGCTTTGCACCGTAGTTATTACGAGTTGCCGTGCTGTCAGCCGTAAAGAATACACCCGCAGAACGGATCAGCTGGGACACAACGACACGTTCAGTACCGTTAATCACAAACGTACCACGGTCAGTCATCCATGGGTAATCGCCAAGATAAATTTCTTGCTCTTTGACTTCACCAGTCACCTTATTTGTCAGTTCTACGTTAGCGTGCAAAGGAGCGTCAAATGTGACGTTGTTTTCTTTTGCATACAGCTCAGTAACTTTTGGATCTTGGAAATTATATTCCTTAAATCGCAATTCGAGTTTTTGACCAGTATAGTCCTCGATTGGATTTAGTTCTGCAAATATTTCACTCAAACCAGTCTCGACGAATTCACGCCAAGAGTCTTTCTGGTGAGCGATGAGATTTGGGAGCGGTAGAGCGGTGTCATCTTTTGTAAAGAAAACACGCTTAGCCGCTACGTCAGGCTGGGTTTTTGCCACGTTGTTGCTCCTCGCATATAAATTTGGTTAGGGGTATTCGGCGCCGAAGATTCCCTTACCTGTGGTTGAATTTTTGATAGGTGCCACCCTAGTAAATTACACACATAACCACAGCTACACTACTTCTTAGTACCCATTGTGAAGAATTTATGGCAAATAGTCAAGACTATTTATCTGTTAGGGCTGTTTGCCAATATCGATTACCATTGCTGTTGTATCGTCGATTTTTGTCGAGTTCAATACAAAAAGGTCAGCTACAGCTTGCGCGCCCAACCTACAGCTTGTATAACTGCGCCATTGATCTGGACGAACACGCTCGCTCGCCGTATCACCAAGCACCCCATCTGTAAAAAGCATAAACCGATCTCCGGATTCAAGCGCGACGCTTCCCCACTCCGCTTCCCTGGAACTCTCACTCTTCGTACCAGGCTCTTTAGTTAAGACTAAAGGAGGGCGCGCCTCACCAGGTTGCCACTTCCTGGACTCTCCTAGATAATTTAGCAATTGATGACCAGCTATCACTTGCTCGCTAGTGAGCGCCTCAATTACATCACCACGTCGCCGTACGAGCTGTGAATCACCTAAATGCAAATAGGAAGCTTGATTATCGGGTG
This sequence comes from uncultured Candidatus Saccharibacteria bacterium, assembly GCA_946886125.1. Next base: position 19,856 of record CAMPHY010000001.1, read on the forward strand.
TTACAACCAATCCGGTTAAGGTAGTCGTTGCCCCTGTAAGTAGCGCCGCTTTATGTAGTTGATCTAATAACCCGCCAGTGAACATATCTCTTGCTGCTTCGGCAGTCAACAATACGGAATCTGATACCTCTTCAACAAACTGCCGTGTAACAGAATGTGCAGCGGTCGCTGCATTTTTATCGATCGCCACACCATCTGCGATGGCAAATACTGTTAATTCATCGTTATGGCGCATTGCGTCTTGACCGCTCGGACTATGCAAATCAATAAAACGCTTTAAGCGGCGTGCCTTTTCAAGCTTTGTTTCCGCCCGGCAGCCAAAATCTACAACCTCTAGTTTTGTCATTTCGAGCATTTAACAACTAAACGGAGAAATAGTCAACCAGTTATTAATCAAGCTTTGGTAATTACTTCATCAACTATGCCATAAGTAACTGCCTCTTCGGCGCTCATCCAAAAGTCGCGATCGGCATCTTTCTCTATCTTTGCTAGTTTCTGGCCAGTATTCTTAGCTAAGATTTTATTAAGTTGCTGCTTCAAGAATAGTCCTTCGCGTAGTGTGATTTCCTGATCAGTAATTTTACCCTGAGTACCACTACTTGGCTGGTGAATCATAATACGACTGTTTGGTAATGCAAAGCGCTTACCTTTCGTACCACTACTTAATAAGAATGCTCCCATACTTGCTTGCAAGCCAATGCCAATTGTCTGTACATCTGGTGCAATAAATTGAATGGTGTCATAAATAGCCAATCCGTCATAAACGCTACCGCCTGGGCTGTTAATGTAGAGGCGTATATCTTTTTTAGAATCTTCGTACGCAAGGTGCAATAACTGAGCAACAACAATATTTGCCGTATGCTCATTAACATCTTCACCCAGGAAGATGATTCGTTCATTTAAAAGACGTGAGTAAATATCAAAGGCACGCTCACCGTCTTGAGTTTTTTCAATGACTGTCGGTACTAAATAGTTACTAGGCTTGTTCATATATTCAGTATAGCGCTCGCTAGCACTCAATGCAAGTGAGTGCCAATCTACAATTGCGCTTCAACGGATGAAACCGCTTGAGCAATATCGTCACCACTATAACAAAGCACTGGCTCTTCATTCTCAGCGCCATAAGCATATGCTTGGTATACTCCACCATCATAATCATGATCTACGTAACCAACGTAAATAATACCTTTATCATTCAAAGTACAAAAATCATAAGTACGACCATGGTCAGCGTCAAAATTACGTACTATCCAAGTGGGCTCACCAGCATGCAGAGCGGCAGTTTTATGCTCGTAATACGTATCTACATCCTCAGGTAAATGCTCAACCTCAAAGTCATACGGTGGATTATTTCCTGATAGTGGCTCGTAGTCTCCAAGTTGCTCGGTCATACAACCGTTATACGCCTACTTAGTGTTTAATTCAACCAAACGATCAACAGTCTTCTCTGTCAACAGACGATTGGCAATATCACGACGAGCTTCAGGTGTATCCATTTGCTTAACTGTCTCAGGGCTGTTAGCGTATTGTTGCTTATACTTCTGAACATGATCTTCAAGCTCCTGGTTGGTAGCTTCAATTTTCTCAATTTTACTTAACTCTGCCAAAATAAGACCAGCTTTAACACGCTTCTCAGCAGCTTCTTTTACTTCCGTATCTAGCCACTCTTCTTTTGTAAGTTTTTTAGACTCCAAGAACATATCAAGATTCATACCCTGATACATCAAGTTCTGTGTCATATCTTGTTCAATACTTCGTGCTTGATCTTGTACTAAGATCTCTGGAACAGGAACATTTGATACTTCGATCAGTTCACCAACAAGCGCATCTTTTAACTTTTCATTAGCTTCACGTTCTTTTTGCGTCGTCAGCTCACGCTTAATATCAGCTTTCAGCTCTTCAACACTTGTAAATGGTCCGCATTTTGCCGCAAATTCATCATTCACCTCTGGCAACTCGGTCTCTTTGACAGTTTTTAGAGTCGTCGTAAAAGTAACTTTAGCGCCCGCTAACTCTTTAGAGTGGTAATCTTCGGGAAATGCCAATTCAAGGTCAAATGTGTCGCCCGGCTTTTTACCAACGATACCTTCTTCAAATCCAGGAATAAAAGAATTACTACCAAGTGTGAGGTCGTAGTCTTGAGCCGTTCCGCCATCAAATGCCTCACCATCACGCTTACCGACAAAATCGATAACAACTTGATCGCCATTTTTAGCGGCACGCTCTACATCTTTTTTATTAGCAAAGCTTGTGCGCATACGCTCGATGATTTCATCTACATCTTTAGCTGCGACTGTTGCTTTTTCTGGCTTACTAGTCAGTTTTTTGTAGTCGCCAAGCGTAATAGCCGGAATAATTTCAGCTTCAGCCGTAAACTCAACTTCGCTGCCTGGAACGTATTTTTTAATCTCTACCGCCGGTCGATCCAATGCTTGAATTTTTTCTGCGACAAACGCCTCTGCTACTGCTTTTGAAACAGCATCTTCGAGTGTTTGTTCACCTAAAGCTGCAGGATCAACATTTTTTGCCGCCACGCTAGCCGGGACTTTACCGGCACGAAAGCCTGGTACTTTTATTTTTTGAGCTAGTTTAGTCAAAGCAACTTGCTCAGCAGCAGCAAGCTCTTCTTTTCCAAGAGTAATTGTTAGTTCAACTTTAGTATCGGATAGGTGTTTTACGGTCGTCTTCATTCAACCAATTATAACAGATCAAAATTATTCGAACAAATCGTCAAGTTCATCTTGTCGCTTGCGCCGACGGTCTTTGACACTGGTAATGATTCGCTCTAAACTTAATTTCTCTTCGTTTTCAGTGTGTGTATCCTTAAATGTATATACTTCAGCAGCTAGTTCGGCTTCGCCAACGAATACGACAAAAGGTATATTTTTCTTAATAACCGCCCTTAACTGCTTCTCCAGCTTGCGGCCACTAATATCCACTTCTACATTGACGCCTTCTTCGCGCAGCCTACTCGCAAGTGCAAGTGCCCCGTTCAATGAATCACCGAGTACGACAATACCTACTTCTGTCGTAGAAAATAGCTCAGGCAATAGATTATGCGTCCTAAGGAATAGTTCCATCATTGTAAGACCAGGAGCCATACCAACAGTAGGAATTGGCTCTGCTCCGAATAAGCCAACCAAACCATCATAACGGCCACCACCGAATAGTGAGCGATTGTTGTCTTCGTGTGTATCAAATACCTCAAACACCGTCCCAGTATAATAATCAAGACCACGCATGAGCGTGATATCAAACATAGCATTTTTTACGCCCGCAGCTTCAAGTAGCGTAAACAATTCCTGTACTTCACTTACCGCACTACTGTCGCGAATTTCCGACGGAAGATCAGCCATACTTTTTGCCTGTAGAAGTACCGTCACCTTTGAAAGACCAGCAGCGGCAGATTCATCACCAAAAATATCAATTGCTTGATCGCGAAAATCTTCATGAGAAATTTTATTTTTTCGATCAAACAACTTAACCATTAATTGTGCTTGTACGGTATCGAGCCCTAAGTACTGCGCCATCATAAAGTTAATAAGCTTGCGATTGTTAATTTTAATAACATACATACTATTATTCGCGCCGAACGCCTGCATCAACTGGCTCGCAAGACCAATAATTTCAGCTTCAGCAAGGACGCTATCTACACCAAAAATATCGGTATTAAGCTGCCAAAATTCACGCTCACGACCACGCTGTGGACGCTCATACCGCATGAAGTTTGCTATTGAATAAAGGCGTGCTGGATATCCGAGCTCTTGGCGTTGCGCGGCAACCATACGTGATATTGACGGAGTCATTTCTGGACGAATAGCAACAGTTCGACCACCACGATCAGAAAAAGTATAGGTTTGTTCACTTGCCAGCTCCTGGCCACTCTTAGCTGTATATACCTCTAAAGGTTCGAGTAGCGGTGCACCATATTCTTCGTATCCATGTCGCTGAACCACACTACGCCATATATTAAAAATATAATTTTGGACGCGCTTATCAGCAGGGTAGTAATCTCGAGTTCCTTTATATGGTTGTGAAGATAGTGTACTCATTGTGGTAATTTTGGCACATTTGACCACTGTTTGCAAGCATAAGCTAGGTTGAATGATCGTGTGGTGCGACGTCGAAAAGCGGACGTTCTGTTAAGTGTGGCTTTGAAACATATATTTGCTTTTCTTTCGGTACTGGAATTTTACGATAAGCATCTGAGGCATCACTGGAGCGTGAAACGCTGAAATCATCAGCAAGTTTTCTCCACGCATCCTTACGATCAACTTCATCCAGGAGCATACGATGCGGCAAACATGTTGTAACCAGTAATGGTTCATCGATTCCCCATCTATCTAAAACAAAGCCCCCCAACATTCGTCGCTGCTGTTCATGTGCCAATACTCTTACCCCTAGCTCGATGTCGCCATTCGGCAACGTTCGATACTCTGGCAGACGAGCAATTTGAATTTGTTGAGAATTAATTTGCGCAATATTTTTACGATCACGCGCCAGTCGTGCAGCGTGCATAGGTATGTACGTCACGCCATCATTTGTACTATCTATCATGGGCAAGGTTTTCGATAACCAAGAGCGAAATAATAACTTCCGACCAGTGCGCTCATCGGGCAACAAAAAACGCTGCAAGGCAGCGTCCAGTTTATCGCTCGGCTCAAAGCCGACTTGAATACGCATGGTATGAGCCACGCCAGCATGTTCAAAATCATTTTCATGAATTGCCATCCTACATTAACAATGACAGACTACTCAGCCTTGGTCAATACATGTACGCGGAGCCATGCATACATAACGATCCCAGCGGCTACACCAACATTAATTGACCGCGTGCTGCCAAATTGTTCAATCATGACCATCTTTTTACTCACCGCTTGCATCGCTTCACTCAAGCCAGGCCCTTCACCGCCAAAAACCAGTACCGCCCGCTTCGGCAATGATGTTTGTGCAAGCGGTATCGAACCTTCTATATTATCTACCGCAATCACTTCACGCTCATCTTGTCTCATTGCTTCTGCAAATTCATCAACCGTTGCATGGTGTTTTACGTCTAAATAACGGTCGGTCACCATAGCACCGCGTCTGTTCCAGTGCCGTTTTCCAATTACGTGCACCACAGCTACATTAAAAGCATTAGCCGATCGCACAATCGTGCCAATATTACTATCGTGCTGCCAGTTTTCAATTGCCACATGGACATCAAACCGTTTAGCGTCAAGATCGGCTTTAATCGCCTCGACCGTCCAATAGCGATATTCGTCAAGTACGTTGCGCCTATCGCCGAGCGCAAGCAGCTCGGGGTCGTATTTTGCATCAGCAGGCCATGGCACCGCATGTGGCCCCACCCCTACCTCATTTTGTTCACTATCTTCCATGTTACCTACAGTATAGCGTACCTCGACACTGTAGTATTTAGCGTGTATGCTAAAACCATTAGCTGTTATAAAGGAAAAGCATGCAAGAAAACACCGCTACCAAAACTACGTCCACCAACCAAGAAGACAGTAAGTACATCAATAATCCGTTTACAATTGCACTTGAAGGCATTAAATTATTATTCAAGAATACACGAGCGATTGCGATACTATTAGTCATCCTTTCGATCATCAACGCTCTCACTTATCGCACTAACCCCTATAACGAAACAACTGAACCCGCGGCGCCGCTGACCTTACCGTCATTAGAAATAGGAACGGTTATCGCCATCGCTATCATTGTCATTATCATAGCCCTCGGGGTCGTTACGCTAGGCGCATTCTTTATAGGCATCTTCTCATTTACTTCAGCTGAACTCGCAAAAGGAAACACTGTTTCACTACGTCGTGCGATCAAGACGGTATACTCGCAATTATGGAGTTTTCTCTGGTTACAAATCCTCATGCTTATAAAGGTATTATTATGGTCGCTACTCTTTATTATCCCTGGCATCGTCATGGCAATTCGATACTCCTTAGCCAATGTATCTTTTTTTGACTCAAATAAAAAGCTACGTGGCAATGCAGCTATCAAAGATAGTATTGTGCTGACAAAAAATAATTTTAAAACGACATTTGCTACCCAGAGTTTATTCAGTGTTATTACAATAGGACTTATAAGCCCTATTGTTGACGTTGCCTCAAAAGCAATGCTATATCGTCAGCTCACCTCTCTGCAGCTAACCGAAGATAATAAACTTAAGACGCATATTTTATCGCAAATCATGTTTGGACTTTTAGTCGCAGGAATGATCTTACTTGTCCTAGGGATATTTTTCCTTATATGGGGAATAGTCAACTACGTCGACAATCAAACCATATCTGAGACTCCGACAGCACCATTTATGCAGCGTGATTAATAAACCATAAAAAGAGAGATCGAATCGATCTCTCTTTTTATGGTACAGATGAGAGGACTTGAACCTCCACGTCCCGAAGGACACTAGCACCTGAAGCTAGCGCGTCTACCAATTCCGCCACATCTGCATACATACGTATAGTATCGTGGGCCGGATTGATTATCAAGAGTTAGTTATAGGGAGCGTACTGCACAAATGAAGCGAGTGGATTGTCTGCGCGTAGCATACCTGCCAATGTTTTTACATCGTTAGCCTGCTTCACACCTGCGTTCATAATGGTATACGGATCAAAGATAGCACGAACTTGTTGATACAACTTCAGAATATCATCATCCATTTCTTTATATGCTGTTGCAGCTTTTAATCGTCCTTCTCCCGCTTGACCGATCAAATGCCCTCCATGACCAACAACGAGTGCACTGTACGCGTCCAATAACTTAAATATTTTCTGCTTATCACCTACTTTTTGAAGCTGCAAAATAGGCTGTACCTGAAATACTTGCTCAAGTGCACTGCCATATAGCGGAAGAGATACATGGTGCTTTTTAGCGAGCGCATCAAGACCAGCAGTAAAGTCTTCGAAACGATTCATTGGTACATACGCACCATCAATTACCGCAGGAGCTGACTCACCATGACCATCTGGAGCGAGACGGAGGGCACTAACCGCACGAATTGCCAAAATAGCCTTTGCCGCCTCGTCATCTTGCGCTGACACCACTGTAGCTTGGCGTGCACTTAGTATTTTAAGCGCTTTTTTCATACTATGACCGCGTTGACGTTCGCTAAAATCATCAAAACCAAATAACAGCGCGGCGCCTGTAGCAAACTTTGAATCATAAAAGTGAAACTTCTTTCCGCGTTTCACCGCATCTTGTAACAACTCGCCATCTATAAACTCAAGATAAGCTGGATCAAGATTAGCAAGTTCGTCAATGACGTCCCTTGCAACTTCGCTCTCTTCAAATAACGCCACTCCGACAGCTTGATGCAAATGTGCAAAGTCTGTACGCATAATTACTTCAGAAATAACACCTAACGTACCCTGACTGCCAAGAAATAGTGGCGTCAAATCAATTGAACCGTCTTTGCCTCTTACCTGCGCAATACCAGCGTATCCTGCGTTATCACGCACATCAGTTGCAATTTTATCGTTTATGAGCTGTTCGTTGTCGACAATAAGGCCATCGATCTGACGATAGATTTCACCTTCGAATGTCTGTTCACCTTTTTTGCGATTCAGCTCTCGCTTACTAATTCGCTCTGTCTGTAAAATATCACCGTTAGAAAGCACTACTTCGAGCTGCTGCACCCATTCGCCCGTCGCGCCATAGCCAGCAGACAAAAGGCCGCTCGCATTATTCGCAATTGCGCCACCAATTGTACTATAGGCAGCCGAAGCCGGCGAAGATGGCACTGTTAGGCCATGTAAACTCAGTGCTTGGTTAAGTGCTTGAAAAGTTACACCAGGTTGAAGACGAATAAGCTTTTGTTTTACGTCCAGCTCATAAATGGTCTGCAAGTGAGCCATAGTAGCCAGTACAATTCCATCACCAATTGCCGCACCCGTTTGATCACTACCTCCACCCCTAGAGGTAATGGACAGACGATGTCCCTTTTCAGCAAGCTGCCAAGTAAAGCGTGTGACTTTACGGATATCATTAGTACTTCGTGGGTATACAACAAGTTCTGGCGCCAATCTTAAAACGCTAGCATCAGTAGAAAATGCTTCAAGCACATCTGCAGAAGTGAGTACCTCCCCTGCAATATGTTCACTTAGATATTGTGCAATCTTACTCATATATCCCCTTGTTTTTCCCTGTACGGATGTTGTTTCTATCATAGCACAAGCGGATAGTATTTTGAGAAGCCGCAGTATGGTTTGCAATACTCATAAGATTTGCTAGAATAATAAAGCTATCCAATAACATAGTTGTGCGCGAGTGGTGGAATTGGTAGACACGCTAGCCTTAGGAGCTAGTGCCTTCGGGCGTGAAGGTTCAAGTCCTTTCTCGCGTACCATATAAAAAACCGACCTACATGGTCGGCTTTTTATTTTCTGTTCTTTATCATCAAGTTCCACCATAGACACAAAGACAAAACTAGCAACTAACCAGCTGTGGGTTGATAGAAATCTGACGATGAAAAATGATCTGGCAGTAACACAGTTTCGAGATTGCTGGACCTGTCCAATTCCTTTTGATTAGAATAGTCTCTTGCGTACAATAAATTTCTCTGCTATAATTACTCTTATAACATGTCCTACGTTATGACTGCACTCCGAGAGAAATCTCGGAGCTGCTTTTATTATGGAGTAAAACAAAAAAGACGTTTTTAAGCGTCTTTTATTATTCTCGGCGGTAGAAGGTGAGGAATGCATTTCCATAACTACGATTGTCCACCACAACAACTCCGGCTTGGCTAGGCACCTCACCTCTACCTGGGTGTGATAATACCATAAGACCGCCCGGTTTTAATAGTCCAAATAAACGTTCGACTGTGGAAAACTGCACGTCATAATAGGGTGGATCGGCAAAAATAATATCAAATAGCTGCGGATTCTTTGTCCCCAACCAATTGGCTGTCGTAGTACGAATCAATGTTGTTTTGTCACCAACATTGAGTGTCGCAATATTGCGAGCAATATACCGCTGAGCTGTACGATCTTTATCAACAAATGTTGCATGTTTTGCGCCTCGACTAATCGCTTCAAGACCAATTGCACCCGTGCCCGCAAATACATCAAGTATTTCGGCATCGGCCAGCTCGCCTGCCAAACTATTAAACAAAGCATTGCGAATTCGCTCACTCATAGGATGCGTACGTCGGTTGTTTGGGGCAGCAATTTTGAGCCCACCGTAGTAACCAGCGATAATACGGATATTCATGACGCTTCTCCTCTTGCCATCAATACTGACTGATACCAGCCACAACCAACCAGTTGAATAATACGGGGCATCAATACCTTTTGTGTTTCATCAGCCAAATGCCGCGTCCAACCTAGTCGCGAAAACTCTTCGTACATTTTCATTTGCGAAATATCATGGAGTGCTTCAAGGAACAGTGTCTCAAAACCTTCTTTTTTAATGCGCGCAACATTGAAATCAGTTAAGGCGCCTGCTGCAAGGCCAGCTGGTGCAATTGTTGTCATGACGCCAAGTTCAAAACCAAAATGAGTTGTCATAACACCTTTTGCTCCCCAGAACTCCCAGTTATTCTTCAGCTGCTCCCGTTTATTCTTACCCGGCAGAACAATTTTATCTTTTGCACTAATGCGAGTTTCTAATCCTTTTCCGTCGCGTAGCTGTTCTAGCTTTGCTTCGAGCGGATAATGATGCGCGGGGGTTAAACCATCCGTTATAGCATGTGCCATCCAGGCAGCTTCAAAAGCGGCACGTTCATTATTATTCTGCTTTAGCGCCTCAGCTAAGTTATGAATATGATCATGGATCATCCCAAGCAACGCACGGTCATCTGGATTTGCCGGGTCAACATAGTGCCATGGCTCATCTTTAGCGGGGCTTTTACGCTTCACGCCATCAGGACCGTTCAAACCTTCAAAGTGTAAAATATCTTGAACAGATGGAAAAAATACTCCGTCAGGGAGATGTTGCGTTAAGTGCTTTCTGGCGACGCGATCAATTTTTTGATGCACCCCCATAACTCGACCCGATTTTGTACGAAAAGTTGTTCCAGAATACATAAAATTAGTTCAGTGTAGTCAGCCGTTGATACTGTTCAATTTGCACGGCTAATTGTTTATATTGTAACAGATCGTTACCCCCAGCAACGAATACTTTTGCTTGATACTGAGCTCGAGCGATCAACTTCGTATCAGACAGCGTGGCGATCTGTAAATTCAATGCGCCATGCTGAGACCTGCCATAAATCTCCCCCGGACCGCGCAATTTCAAATCGACTTCAGCTAAATAAAATCCGTCATTTGATTTTTCTATCTCGCGTAAGCGTTGAGATGGCTTGTTACTATCGCTTAGAATTAAATAGCAATAGCTCTGATGAACGGATCGTCCTACGCGACCTCGGAGTTGATGTAACTGACTGAGTCCAAAACGATCAGCATTTTCAATCATCATCACCGTCGCATTCGGTACATCGACGCCCACTTCAACAACCGTCGTACTCACCAATATATCAAGCTCACCCTTTGCAAATTGCTGCATTACCGCATCTTTTTGATCAGCTTTTAACTTGCCGTGAAGTAACCCGATTTTACGATGTTTAAAGATAGAATTTTGTAGTTTGACGTATTCTGATTGAACACTTTTAATCTCGTTATCTGGATTATCATCTATTAGACTGCAGATGATATATGCTTGGCGTCCCGCAGCAATTTGCTTATCGACCTCCGCATACAGCTGAGCTCGGCTATTTGGTGACCAGATTTTTGTTGTAATTGGCAAGCGACCTTTCGGTAATTCGTTAAGAATACTGACATCAAGCTCACCATACACTGTCAAGGCTAGACTGCGTGGAATTGGCGTGGCTGTCATAGCAAGAAGGTGTGGCATATGTTCTGATTTTTTCAGTAACTCTTGCCGTTGCTTCACACCAAAACGATGCTGCTCATCAATCACTACAAAGCCCAACTTATGAAAATGTACCGTACCCTGAATCAATGCATGCGTCCCTACCACAACATCCAACTCACCTGATGCAATCTTGTCATATAACACCTTGCGCACTTCGCCTTTGACACTTCCCGTGAGGAGTCCAACCGAAACACCGAATGGTTGAAGTAGGCGAGAAACCGTTTCCGCATGCTGCGAAGCTAAAATTTCCGTTGGCGCCATTAATGCAGTCTGAAAACCAGCTGCCGCTGCTTGTCTTGCCGCTAAAGCCGCCACCACTGTCTTGCCTGACCCAACGTCACCCTGCAATAGTCGATTCATCGGAGTCGCTTGTTCAAAATCTTGTATAATTTCCCAAGCTGCCCTTCGCTGGGCATCGGTTAAAGTAAATGGCAATTTTTTTACAAAAGCTCCGACTGCCTGCTGGTCAAATGGGATATGCCATCCCGTAAGCTTTGCATTTTCCTGCCGATTTAACTGACTAGCCAGTAGTAACTGAAATAACTCTTCAAACGCCAAACGCTCGCGAGCGGCAGCAACATCAGATTGCTTTTCAGGAAAGTGCATCCCCAGCACGGCATCTGAGCGAGAAAGTAATTTTTCATCACTAATGATAGATGATGGCAAGGTTTCGGGAAGCATTTTCATAAGGGGACGTAGCTCGTTCATAATTTTACGCACCAACTGACTCTTCAAGCCCTTAATTGAGCGATACACGGGCAATAGACGATCTGTCTGTACTGGCATATCACTCACTTTCTCAACACTAGGATTCGTGAGCTGGTAGCGATTATAGTTAAACTCAAAGGTACCGGAGAAATAAAATTCTTCGTCAGCCTTAGCTAGCTGCGTTGTACGGTATGGCTGATTAAACCATATCGCCTGCAACTTTCCGCCTGCTTCATCAACCAGCGTTGCGGTCGTTAGCCGTAAGCCCCTGCGAACTGGCCGTGTAGCTATTTTTTCACACCGAGCCTTAATTGTCGCTTTACCAGGGTGAATATCAGCAATCTGTGTCACTTCAGAGTAATCTTCATGAGTACGTGGAAGAAAATTAATTAAATCTCCAACAGTGTGTAGCCCGGCCAAAGCAAATTGCTCTGCCGTCTTCGCTCCGACACCTTTCACTTTTTCGAGTGATGAGACTAAATTCATACCTCTTTATATATTATCAGCTTAGCTATCACTTACGGCGATTAGCCAGTGCTTTAGTTTACATTTCGCACCAAGAAAAGGCAGGCCTATAAACTGACCCAACAATTAGTAATACCATTTCCGCTCGACGTATAACCTGTCGTAGAAGTTTCATAAGGGTTTATTTCCGTGGCAGTTCCAGGTAGTTGTCGTCCAACATTCGCTAGCTGACAATCTTGCTGCTCACCCTTTAACCAATACATTAACAATGCAGGCGCTACATTGCCGTTATATGTGCGAGGTGAATAATAATTATAATATAGGCCATGGTAAGTCGGGTTTGTACCAGGCACACTCGACGGAGGTGTCCCGATCTTTCGTAGTTCTGTCATAAGCGCATTATTATCATTTGTCTGCTCAACACCTGTATAGGCTGTACAACTATTGTCTGTGGTCAAGCAGGCATTATAGGCAACAGGCAAACTGCCGTTTGTCGTCTTGTACGCCGTTATGATTTGCTGCACCTGTTTAGCTGCAGCTATTACTGCTGTATTATTTGCACGCTCCTGAATGCCGCTATAGGCGACAATCGTAATAGCTGCTAAAACCCCAATTACTACAATTACAATTAGTAGCTCGACAATCGTAAAGCCTGTTTGCCTGGAAGTTGAATTAGCGCTCATGCTTTAGAGTATAACAGAACGAAAACTACCGCCTACGTCAGAGGGTCATTGCAGTCTAGGCCTTAATGAACATCAAACACCATACTCTATTGCGTCTGCTTCATCATTCATTCTTGCCGCTATTCGTCCGACCCACCCTTGTAGTGATGATTGTTCGCGTAAAGGCAGTGGCGAGTATCCACCAGAGTCCCAAATCGCACGATACACATCCCGTTTCGTATCCAAGGTAGTTCCGATTAAGTTCTCATTTAAGCCATATAACTGAGCGCCGAGTTGAGCGCCCATTACCTCATCGACAGTGTGGGCAATGTCTGCAAAGGTGTCGGCGAATTCATCTGATTTCTGAGTATTAAAGGTGGCAATTTTCCTTGGAGGATACAATCCGCGTAATGTTTCATTTTGCAAAACGACTGTGGGCGACAAACCGACATACGACATAAATTGGCTATACGTAGGATCAATCGTCACCCCTTCATACTGGAGTACTACGTGCGCCATGCGCCGTTGATTAATCAAACGTGGAGCGATTTCTGGCTGCGTGACCATTCGCTCAGTATCAATATGATGTCGCTCCAAAAGAAAACACTGCAACGCCGCGGTCGCAACTCCACAATACGAATAGCGTAGCTGCAAATCCTCTCCAAGACCCGCCCTAATACCCTCTTGCATCAATGCCTTCTCGAGAGGTTGCGTTACGTGCGCAATGATATTGTCGAGTTCACCTGCCTCACTTGGCCGAGAAATATCCATACCTCTATACTACACTTGTCGAGTAGAAATGCTACACACTCACCCAGCAAGCCGTAACGTTCTCATTCGTATAGCTATAACTATACGAATTAGTAGATCGTCGCCATGCTTCACCCGCTCCTTGTGTCGCAACATCAGCAACGCCACAATTCTGCTGAAGACCATCAAGCCAATACATTATCAATACGATTCGATCGGATGCGCCGCTATCGTCAAACGTCGCACCAGCAGCGCGTGTGTTATACCATATTCCATAATACTTACCTGCAGCCTTACTTTCAGCCGGCGCATTGCCAATAGTACTTAATTGGTTGCGCAATGTAGAATTATCAGTACTAACCGGAGTGCCAGCAAAGTCAGTGCATACATTCGTAAGGCATGGTGAGTTTGTAACGGGAATAGTACCGTTTGTGGCACGGTACGCTTTTATTAATTTTATTGCTTGTTGAGCCGCAGCTATACGTGCGGTATTATTTGCTCGTTGCTGTATGCCGTTGTACGAGACAATAGTGATTGCCGCTAAAATGCCAATCACTACAATAACGATAAGAAGTTCAACGATAGTAAAGCCATTTGATTTCAAAGAAGAAGAAATACTACTCATGCTTTTTACTGTAGCATGTTATATACGGCGTTAACGTACTAGAATGAAACTATTTTTGCCTTTTTTTAGTAAACACAATGCCGTAATTTGATGATCTTCAGATACTTTCTCACCATTGATAGATACAGCGCCACCAGCAATCAAACGCTTGGCTTCACCATTACTTGATGCAATCTTGGTCTCAACCAGGCCTTCGACAATCGTCTTGCCAGCTTCAATTGTAGGAATCTCCTGTGCCAATGCATCAAGATCATTATCGTTAAGATCACTAAAACTTCGACCGCCAAAGAGTACTTCCGTTACGCGCACCACGCTCTCGCAGCGCTCTTTACCATGTACAAGTGTGGTAACTTCGCGAGCAAGTGTTTTTTGTGCATCGCGAGCGCCTGGGTTTGCTTTTTGCACCGACTCTAGCGCTTCAATATCTGCCTGTGAAAGAAGTGTGTATACTTTAGCATACTCAAGCACACCTTCATCATCAACATTCAGCCAGAATTGGTAAAACTGGTACACACTGGTTTTGTTTGGATCAAGCCATATCGCACCGCCTTCAGATTTACCAAATTTTTTACCAGTAGCCTTATTCATAACAAGTGGGGTTGAGTATACATGCGCCTCCCCACCCTCCATACGACGAATTAAATCGACACCTGTAATAGAATTGCCCCATTGATCCGCACCACAAAGCTGCAGCGTAACACCGTGATTTTTATACAAGTGAACAAAGTCGTAGCCTTGGATGAGTGAGTAACTAAACTCAGCGTAACTAATACCCGCACCATCCTCACCGAGTCGCGACTGCACAAAATCACGACCAAGCATGCCACTCATTGGCACGTGCTTCCCCACCATACGTAAAAACTCAAGATAATTCATATCCTTAAACCAGTCATAATTGTCAACCAACGTAAATGGTTGATCGGCGAAAATAGTCTGATATTGCGCGGCAATGCCAGCCTTATTCTTGGCAATCTCATCAAGCGTTTTTAAGTTTCGTTCGTCAGTCTTACCGTCTGGGTCACCAATCATACCGGTCGCACCACCTACGAGAAGATGTGCTCTATGGCCGTAGTCGATAAAGTGCCGTACCATCATAGCTGCTGCTAAGTTACCTATCTGCATGCTATCGGCACTTGGATCAACGCCAAAATAAAATGCAATTGGCTCACCATCAAGTGCAGTGATATCATCAAAGGTCATTTGGTTGACGAATCCTCGCCAGGTCAGTTCTTCGGAAAGCTTCATTCTATCTCCATAAATATTATCTATAATTATCTGTTAGTATAGCAGAAATTGGTTCTATTAAGACGTAAGAAATGATATACTGAAGGACAATAATGCTTATGGGAAGTAAATAGACGTGGTGAAAAAACCGAACAAATCTCGCAACATGAGCGTGTACTCTAACCTTGCGCACAAACGTAAGACAAAAAAAGATAGTGAAGCTCGTAAAAAAGCTACTTATTTAGCAAGTTTGCCAAAACACCCGGTAAAGCGTACTCTCTACCGCCTTCATCCAAAACGCTTCTGGGGATTCTGGTTCAGTAAGCGTGGGGCTATTACCGCATTGAAGATCAGCGGTGTTGCGCTCCTATTTATGGTGCTTGTCGTCGGTGCTCTGTTTGCCTACTACCGTAAAGATCTCGATGCCATTCGCCCAGGCGAACTCGCAAAGCGTGTCCAGACAACCGTCACCACCTACTACGATCGTAATGGTGAACTTTTGTGGCGCGATAAAGGTAGCGGTAACTACAAGCTGGTGGTCGACGGCGAAGAGATTAGTGATCACATGAAAAACGCGACAATCGCTATCGAAGACCAGGATTTCTATAAGCATAATGGCGTCAGCCCGACCGGCATCATTCGAGCAGCTATTAACAACGTGAGTGGTGGCGATGCACAAGGTGGCTCAACCCTTACCCAGCAGCTTGTTAAACAAGTCTTCTTTGAAGATGAAGCAGACGAGCGTGGTCTCGCTGGTATCCCTCGAAAGATTAAAGAGATGATTTTATCAATCGAAGTTGAACGTATGTACGACAAGCCTCAAATCATCGAGCTCTACTTAAATGAATCGCCATATGGCGGACGCCGTAATGGAGTTGAATCTGCCGCACAAACATACTTCTCAAAGTCAGCTAAAGAACTTGGTATTGCGGAATCCGCACTGCTTGCTTCCATTCCAAATCAACCCGGTCTATATGACCCATACAATGAAGCTGGACACGAAGCGCTCATCGCGCGCCAACATAAGACACTTAATAGTATGGTTGAGCTTGGCTTCATTACACAAGCTGAATCCGATGAAGCTAAAAAAATGCCGATTCTCGACAATATCACACCTGAAGCCAGTCAATATGAGGGTATTAAAGCGCCCCACTTTGTACAAATGGTCCGAGCACAACTAGAGCGTGAACTTGGTAAGGTTACCGTTGGACGCGGCGGCTTAGTTGTCAAAACCACGCTCGACCTTCGTATTCAAGAAAAGTTACGAGAATCGATGACTGAGATGTTTCAATCTGGTATTCCCGAATACGCCGGATTTACTAACGGCGCTGCCACTGTCGAAGACGTACAAACAGGACAAGTAGTCGCCATGGTTGGTAGTCGCGACTTCCAGTATCCAGGTTTTGGCCAAGATAACGCGGCAACCGCATACATTCAACCAGGCTCTTCTATTAAACCACTCGTATTCGCCGAATTATTTGAACAAAAACCAGCCGGGCAACGTAACTACGGTAGCGGTACTATCTTAAAAGACGAACCGATTGATGACATATACGGTGCCGAGCTCCAAAATGCCGACCGAAGGTTTAAGGGTAATATGATGATTCGTGATAGCTTAGCTCAGTCTCGTAACATTCCAGCTGTTAAAGCGATGTATATATCTGGAGTAACGCCAACCCTTGAAACTATTCGTGCTATGGGTGATATAAATTACTGTACGCGGGGTGTAGAAAAACAAGCAGGACTTTCATCTGCAATTGGCTCTTGTGGCACTAGACAGATCGATCATGTCAATGCATTTGCTTCACTAGCACGCATGGGAGTATACAAGCCACATAGTAGTGTCCTAGAAGTCC
Organism: uncultured Candidatus Saccharibacteria bacterium; assembly: GCA_946886125.1. Next base: position 37,033 of record CAMPHY010000001.1, read on the forward strand.
GCAATAACCAGAATGAAGTCATTAAAAAATGGAAAGATGAAAGCAAACGTGTTATCAATGCTGAATCAGCCTATATTGTAAATGACATCCTAACTGATGCTGCCGCCCGCCAACCTTTATTTGGTAATGCTACTACTGGATTCTCAATCCCTGGCGTCCAGACAGCTACCAAAACCGGTACGTCAGATATCGGTGGACAGGCAAAAGATCTTTGGATGATGAGTTACAGCCCAGCTCTTTCAATGGGCGTATGGCTTGGTAACTCTGACACCCGCACCCTTAATCGAAGTGATTCATCGCTTCCAGGACCAATTATCGCTGACGTAATGGAGTTTGCGCACAAAGAAGTATACGCCCCAGCCAACAAGTGGCAATCAGGTGACTGGTTCACTGCTCCAGCTGGCATTCAAACCATCAACGGCGAACTCTACCCATCGTGGTATAACAAGAGCCAAGGACAGACCAACGCCAAGTTAACCTTTGACCGTGTCTCAAAAAAGAAAGCAACTGAATGTACTCCAGATGCCGCCCGGATTGAAGTTGATGTTCTCAAGAGCATTGATCCAGTTACCAAACGCGAAATATTCATTAGCCCTGATGGATATAATGCGACCGAAGAGGACGACGCGCACGATTGTGGTGATGCCAAACCAAGTATTTCAGGTATATCTGTTAGCCAAGTTGGCGATAGTAATCAATACCGAATTGAGATAAGCGCGCGTCGTGGCACGTTTGCACTTGAAGAAATCACCGTGTCGGTCGGTGGACAGTCTATTGGCACACTAAGTGCGAGCGCGAGTGGTGATTATGAAACGACGTACACCGCTAATGACTCTGGTCAGCAAACAATAGCCGTCAATGTACGCGACGACGGCTATTACAGCAGCAGCAGCTCACGCAGCTTTATGTTTGATAGTGGCAGCGATCCCGGTAACTCAGATGAATTAGACGACTAGTTGATACTACGTATAAAATAACCACTCAACGAGAGTGGTTATTTTATACGTTTTTGTAGGTATCGCTACGGCTGATTATCAACCAAGTTAATTAACGCGGCTTCGCGCTGTGCAGATGTCTTAGGGCGCTTACTCGCTGGTTTTATCGTTGCTTGTCGCTGCGGCTGCTGACGAGACGTGCGCTGTTGCTGCTTGGGTGCTGCTTTCGCTTCACGCTTAGCAAGCCGCGTATCATTATTATCACTGTGGTATACCGCCGTTGGTTTTATGGGAGCACGCCCAGCTGGCTGCTTGCCAGTCACTTTATTCGCAACAACTTTCTTTGGTGATACTTTTTGACTCACCGATGGTCGCTCTACTAATTTTGCAAACATCATTTTACCTGCCGCTGTTTGAAGCGACCGAATAAACTCTATTTCTGCGGTTTGGCCAATATGCTTATAGGCATGCTCTACTACGACCATAGTACCGTCGGTTAAATAACCGACGGCCTGGTGTGCATCTTGTCCTTTTTGCACTAATTCAAGAAGCATTTTTTCACCAGGCAAATACGCCATGCGCAATGTTTGCGCTAGTTCGTTTACATTTAAGATGCGGATATTTTCGACCTGAGCAACTTTATTCAGGTTGAAATCGATTGTGCACACAGCTCCGTTATACTGTCTGGCAAGATTAAGCAGTCGTTCGTCAACACCTTCTTCTGCCTTGCTGCCATCCTGTAGAATCTCAACCGTCACCGCGTCCATCGTCTGAAGCTGACGCACCACGTCAAGTCCATGTCGAGCACGAGCACGCTTGTCGTGATCAGCATTGTCGGCTAAGTATTGCAGTTCTCCAATAACGCTACGCGGAATGATTAACCGATCCCCAATAAAGCCCGAGCTGGCGACAGCCAGAATACGACCATCTATTAATACCGATGTGTCGACAAAAATAGGGCGGGTTTCTTTACCAAGACGATTTTGACGCGGCAATTTTACAACCAAGTACGTTACTTCAATGAGTAGCGCCGTTAGTCCGAGTGCTATTAGTATGTCTGTTATATTCATGTTCTTTTTTCCTTACTACTGCAAGTAGTCAATAAGAGCTTGGCGAAGATCCCCAACTCCTTTAATAAATTCATTTTTGCGACCCGACTTAGGCGCAATTGCCTGAGTGAATCCAAGCTTTTTCGCCTCAGCCACGCGACGTTCGCTGCTATGGGCACTGCGCACTTCGCCGCCAAGACCGACTTCGCCGAATACGACAAGTTCATCATCAAGACGCCGCCCCGCAGCTGCGCTAGCAATTGCCATACAGATAGCTAAATCAGCTGCCGGATCGCTTACCTTTAACCCACCGACCACATTGATATAAATATCTTTATCCGATAAATTTAGTTTTGTTCGCCGTTCAAGAACAGCGATTAACAAATTAAGTCGGTTCAGGTCAAAGCCCGAGGCAGTACGTTTAGGATACCCGAAACTCGTAGGATTGACAAGCGCCTGTATTTCTACGAGCAGTGGTCGTGTACCTTCAATCGTTGCGAGTACAACTGATCCATCAGCATTCTGACGTTCAGCGAGTAGCGCTGCAGATGGATTCTCTACTACGCGAAGACCTTGTTCGTCCATTTCAAAAATAGCTGCTTCAGCTGTTGAACCAAAACGATTCTTAACTGCACGAACAACTTTAAAGCCACCGTATCGATCGCCCTCAAACTGCAAGACAACATCCACGAGATGTTCCAGTACTTTCGGACCGGCAATGGAACCTTCTTTGGTAACATGACCAACTAAAACAACCGCTGCGCCAGATTCCTTTGCGGCGCGGATAATTACGTTACTACTATTCGTAATCTGGCTTACAGTACCAGGCGCAGAGGTAATCTCGTCAAGACTTAACGTTTGAATGGAGTCGATAATAACCAGTTTATACGCACCAGAGCGAATTGTAGCCGCAATATCGTCAGCACTTGTGCTAGCAACAAAGCTCAGCGCCTCGCTAGTATTTGCACCGAGTCGTTCGGCTCGTAGCTTCACCTGACTCGCAGACTCCTCGCCACTGGCATAGAGTACTGGATTTGCCTTAGCGACGTGCGCCGTCACCTGTAGAAGCAACGTACTTTTGCCAATACCAGGCTGCCCTGCCATAAGTACCACTCCACCAGGTAAAATACCGCCGCCTAACACATCATCGAGATCCGCAAAGCCCGTACTAAGACGAGTAATTGTGTCTTCGAGAGATATAGATTGCATTGTTTGCGGCGTAAGCACCGTCCCGCTTGATGCGCCACGGGATACGACTGACTTGCCGCTACTCACCGCTTGTTCAACCAAGCTGTTCCATTGACCGCAATTGTCGCACTTACCTGTCCACTTAGAATAGCTAGCGCCGCAGTGCTGGCAGATAAATTGAGATTTAGATTTAACCATTACGTTATATTATAGCTTATAGCGCCGGACTTGGCTCGAGCTTACTGTCGATACTTTGATAGAGAGAATTTACACGAACTGAAAGTTCGTTGAATGTTTTCACTTTTTCATTATAGAGTGAAGTAGTTGCATTAATCGCCTCACGCCTATTGTTAAGCTGCTCAGATCGAGCAACAAGACTACTACGTTCCTGCTCAAATTCAGTCCGAGTACTAAACCCACCACTATTAGCGTTTTCGTTGAAGGCTGCGATATCAGCGTTCAGTGCATCTCGATCTGCTTCATAGCTTGATCGCGAAACTCGCAACTGTTGATTAAGTTGCTCAATCTCTTTCGCCAACGCATCGGCTTGTTGCTGCAATTCATCAAATACAGACGCGTAAGAGTTATGCAGGCTGACGACCACCTGACGATCTGTAAAATACTGGTCATAGTGATCTTCCAACGCACCACTTATTTCACTGACTTCAGTGCCAATAATAGAGTGGAGTTCATTGGCGCGCTCCCCTGGTTCGATTTCAGCATACACCGCCATACGCTCCGAAAATCGAGGGTTGTCTTTGAGCTCCTCATACTCAGTTTCGAGCAATTTATTAAGCTCTGTTTTTTCATCTGTATCAAGTCGTTGATACACAGCATGAAGCATCTCATGAGCCGAGGTGACGGTTTTAATTCCTTCTAGCTCTTTATTAGCAACATCGTACACAAAAATCCGATAGTTTGTATAGCAGCCTAAAGTGGCGACATTTTTTTCAGTACCACCACATGACTCATTAAACTTTTCAGCTTCTTGGATGGCAGGTTTGCTTGCGTAGAAGAGAAATTCTCCTTCATTACTCATTGCCGATTGCTCAACAATCGCAGCTACTTGAGCGGTTGGTTCATATTGCCACACGGCGAGTTGATCAACCACAAACTGGCGATTGAAAAATAACCAGCCTGCGGCGATAGAAAAGGCAACCGCTAAAACAAGCGAGAATACACTAGTTCTCTTGCGTGACATCGACAGTGATAGCTCCCCTCTTGGCACTCACGTGGAGAACGCTACCTGCTTCATACTCACCAGACAAAATTCCGTCAGCCAAAACATGCTCCAGTTCATCCTGTATGGCGCGGCGGAGCGGGCGAGCACCGAATTTTTCGTCATAGCCGCGATCGATCAAGTGCCGCTTCGCCTTAGCGTCGATCACCAGATGAATACCTTTTCGAATCAAGCGAGACTGCAGTTCATCGATAAGGTTATCAAAAATCTTTCCGACTTCTCGACGAGTCAGAGCACGGAAGGTGACAATCGCATCAAAACGGTTAATAAGCTCCGGCCGCATCATACCGCGCAAAGCATCAAGCGCCGCCTCTGAATTTTCTTCGTGTACTTCATCTAATTGTTTACTGTCAGACTTTGTTTTAGCATGGAAACCAAGCGACGACTCTTTCATCATACGCTCGGCACCGAGGTTGCTCGTCAGAATTACAATAGTGTTTGAGAAGTCGACACTTCGACCCTTGGCGTCTGTCATCGTACCATCCTCAAGTAGCTGGAGTAGCAACTGGAAAACATCTCGATGAGCTTTTTCAATCTCATCAAATAGCACGACACTATACGGCTGACGTCGGATCTTATCGGTCAATTGTCCACCATCTTCATAGCCTACATATCCTGCGGGTGCGCCTACTAGACGACTCGTATTGTGACGCTCACCAAATTCGCTCATATCAATCTTAATGAGGGCATCTTCTCCGCCAAATACCTCTCGAGCTACTACCTTTGCAAGCTCTGTCTTACCAACACCAGTGGGTCCCATAAACACAAATGAGCCTATCGGGCGCTTACTACTCGCCACCCCACTACGACTACGGCGAATCGCACGGGCCACTTTTTCGACAGCTTTTTCTTGTCCAATAACGTACTTACCTAAATGCTTCTCCAGGTGACGCAATAATTTTGCCTCAGATTTCTGAACTCTTTTTACAGGGATGCCCGTCATGGTCGAAATTGCGTGGGCGATGTCATTATCATTTAGTGTGATCGGTGACTTTTTTTCAGCTTCTTGACGTGTTTCTTCAAGCTTAGCTACAATTTGGCTGATACGCGTTTTATATAATGCCGCCCGTTCATAATCTTCTGCCGTAACTGCTTCGTCCATTTTTTCATTTAAGTTTTTCAGCTGACGCGTATAATCACGCACTCGGCTTGGCTTGCTACTGTTTTTTACACGCACTAATGCAGCCGCTTCATCAATTACATCAATTGCCTTATCGGGCATATATCGCTCACTTACATAACGATCAGCCATATATACGGCGTCCTCTATTACGTCATCGCTGATGTTTACACCATGGTGCTTTTCATAGTAACTACGCAAACCTTTTAGTATTGCGATAGTATCTTTAAGATTCGGCTCAGGTACAACAATTGTCTGGAAACGGCGTTCAAGTGCGCTATCTTTTTCGATATGCTTACGATATTCATCGAGCGTCGTCGCCCCAATCAAATGAAGTTCACCACGTGCTAGGGCTGGCTTGAGCATATTAGCGGCGTCAAGCGCACCTTCAGCAGCACCAGCACCTACCAATAAGTGCAACTCGTCGATAAAGATAATCACATTTCGCTGTTGTTGTAATTCACTGAGAACTTTTTTGAGACGCTCTTCAAATTCACCTCGATACTTCGTGCCAGCGATCATCGCCGCAAGATCAAGTTGAATCAAGCGCTTATCCAGCAAGTGGTCTGGCACATCTTCACGAATAATACGCTGGGCTATACCTTCTACAATCGCCGTCTTACCTACGCCTGGCTCACCAATTAGGACAGGATTATTCTTCGTGCGTCGGCTTAAAATTGTAATCATACGCTCTTCTTCAGTATTTCGTCCAATCACTGGATCGAGTTTACCGGCCTTTGCTCGAGCAGTCAGATCAGTACCAAAAGTTTCAAGAGCACCGTTACGCTTAGGCTTCGGTTTTGTTTTTGCTCCCGCTTGTCCGGTTTCTTCATTAAGTGAATTATTCTGCCGGTCAAAGTATTCCTCAAGTTCACCAGTCAGTTCTTCAAGATCAACATTCATATCACGCAGGAGCACTGTCGCGCGTGCATTCTTTTGGCTCAAAATACTATAGAGAATATGCTCCGTACCAAGATATTCTTGATGAAACTCTTGGGCAATCTGCCAGCTCATTTTCAAGGTCAGCTTTGCTGTTTCAGATAAACCCTTGGCACCAGTACTTACCACGAGTGTTCGCGGAGTAAGATTAAGAGCTAGCTCGGCACGATCCAGTGTTACGCCAGCATCAGCAAGCACCTTTGCCCCTACGGATGAGCCCTGCGCGAGCACACCTAATAATACATGTTCAGTACCAATATAAGGACTGCCATATCCACGAGCAATGCTTTCAGCGTGATGCAAACTGGTGCGCGCATTGTCAGTTAAATGGGACACGAATTCGGCGAAATCATCTGCCATAATACTATTATCTTTCCTCCTTGAACGAAGCGCAAGCGTTTTTTGATACTTTTGTTCGTTTGTAATTCAATTATAACGTAAAATTAGCACTCGGGTCAAGAGAGTGCTAATCATTCCGTTACGATCCGAGGGCTACGCGAAACATACTGATTTCCTTTGACATAATAACGCCAAGGTGTGTCTGTCGCTTGGCTAATCCCTATACGGGTTGTTGTGACTATCTCGTTTTTGTTGAGGGCTGGCTGCATTAGCAGTTGAAGCGGCGGCTGAACCAAATAATGACCATCGAGACTCTTATCAATTCCAAGCGCCTGGCATAGCTTACCTGGTCCGTTCGATACACTGGCATCGATCCTGCCAAGCCTCCTAGCAGCAAGTACATCCCCTCCTTCAAGCGGTTCAACAGCACGAATTAATACACCCGCGCCGTAACCCTCCTCTCCAGCCACCACATTGCAACAATAATGCATACCGTACGTAAAATATACATACAAATGTCCCGCTGCTTCAAACATGCTATGCGACCGAGGTGTTATACCTTTGTATGCATGGCTCGCCGGATCAGTCTGATCATATGCTTCCGTTTCGACAATCCGTACACGAACCATCTTGCCATCAAGCTCACGTATAAATTCACATCCAAGCAACCGTTGTGCCGCTTCTGGCGCCGTGACCTTCAGCTCCTGAAACTGGTCGATATATGACACCGTTCTACTTATCATTCTTAGAGTGCCATCTATTATCTTCACCTTTAGTGTAGCTTTTCTTTACCGCACTCCAAGCAACTCGATGCGCCACTTCTTCTCGTCCTGCATCGTCACGTCGTTCATCTGGATCTTTATACTCATCATAAGCACTATTAAATGCTTCCTTATATATGTCTTGTGCATGCTTAGGCAGTACATGCTGTACACTTTCAGGCAATTCAGTAATTTTGCTATACGGCATAGTAATATCTCCCTTCTTTATGGTAAGTGCTGGCCGCCAGTAACGCCGATCACCTCTGCGGTTACATAGCTTGATTCCTGCGAAGCTAAATAAACGTACGCTGGAGCAAGCTCAGCCGGCTGACCTGCACGACCAAGTGGTGTATTTGTACCAAATTCTGCCAGCTTCTCGCTCGGTTGACCATGGCTCGGCTGTAGCGGTGTCCAAATCGGACCAGGCGCTACCGCGTTAACCCGTATTCCCTTTTCAATCAACATTTTTGCAAGAGACTTCGTGAAAGCCGTTATAGCTCCTTTAGTAGAAGCATAGTCGAGCAAGCCTGGTGATGGTTGATAGGATTGAATCGAAGTTGTATTTATAATAGTGGCGCCGGCTGGCATATGCGGAGCTGCCGCCTTACTAATCCAAAACATCCCAAATACATTTGTGGCAAACGTTTTTTGGAATTGCTCCGATGATAAATCTTCCAGTTCATCGACAAACACTTGCTTGCCAGCGTTATTCACTAGAATATCTAGCCCGTCTAGCTGACGAACCGCCGTACGGACCAGTTCTTTACAAAATGATTCATTACTAATATCGCCAGGAATACAAACTACTTTCTGCCCGGTAGCCTCAAGTACTTTTACAACTTCCTGTGCATCTTTTTCTTCTTCTGGCAGGTAAGAAATAGCCACATCAGCCCCTTCTCGCGCATAGGCAATTGCCACAGCTCTTCCTATACCCGAATCACCTCCGGTAATAAGTGCTTTCCTCCCTTTCAGCCTTCCTGAACCACGATAGGTTTGTTCACCATGATCGGCCGGTGGTTGCATTTTAGCATTCAAGCCTGGCTCAGACTGTGATTGATTCTCATTGATATTCGGCTGTGGATACTGCTGCCGAGGATCTTGTAGCGTATATTGATCGTTGTCGTTCATATACCTCCTTCCAGGTTTCCTTTTTGTAGTATACGAGGCATCTACCTAGCTAAGCGGTGATATACCTCACAAAACGCCCATATCTATATGAAGTTGTATACTATTGCTATGACATCACGTTATCTCACCAGACAAAAGCAAGGCCGAACCTATGCGTATTTCGATGGTGAGCAGCAAATAACCGACAAAGAGATTATTGAGCGCATCAATAATCTTGCTATACCACCCGGCTGGAAAGATGTGAATATAGCCCGTTCTCCTCGCGCAAAAGTGCAAGCATCAGGACGCGACAAGGCAGGACGAAAGCAGATGATATATAGCCTGCAGTATCGCACTCGCCAAGAGAAAGCCAAGTTCGAACGCATCATTTTGTTCGCCGATGCCCTACCTGCCATGCGTAAGCAAATCGAATACGACCTTGCACGCAAGAAGCTAACAAAAGAAAAGGTACTCGCTTGCATCGTAAAGCTTATGGATCAAACCTATTTTCGAATTGGCAATAGCACCTACGCTAAAGATAATCAGACTTATGGCATTACCACTCTCCGCTCTAAGCACACCACAGTAAAGGGCCCAGAGATAACCTTTGATTTTACCGGTAAAAGCGGTCAACACCAACACAAAACAATTAGTGACAAACAACTCGCGCGTATTATTCGACAGCTTGATGAACTACCTGGCTACGAGATATTCAAATATTACGATGAGGACAATACTCTTCAGCCAATTCATAGTCACGATGTAAATACTTACATTAAACAGTACATGGGAGATGAATATACCGCAAAAGATTTTCGAACTTGGGGAGGTACGCTTCTTGCCAGTGTTGAATTGACCCTGAAAGAGCGTTCATCAAGTACCACCGATCGCAAGAAAGCTATTACTAGGTGTGTCAAAACAGTGGCTCGACATCTCGGCAACACGCCAAGCGTTACTCGTAGCTCCTACATTGATCCTCGTATTATTAAAGCCTACGACACAAGCGACCTTCTTCACGAAGTACAGCGCACCGTCGGCACCATGGAAACCAACACTTACCTTAAACCTGAAGAGCGTTGTGTAGCGCATATTCTTCAATCACTTGCTCGGTAGATATTATCAGAACTGGCTATCAATATAAATATATACGAGTTATCTACGGCATCACCGTCCACACATCTAATAATTAGTGCTCCTGTTAAATTAAGTGAAATTCACAATAACGCCAAACTATAGATCACCCCAGCCGTACCGAGCCCGATTACCCGTAAAATATTAAAGGTCATAGTACTTATAGCTCTATTGTATTCGGGGCTTTCTTTATTTACTCAAATACCGAAAGTGTCACAGCAAAAATACGATCATCCTGCTCAGCAGGAGAGCCTCGACCATCACGGTTTGATGTAGAAAAATACAATTCATCACCACTAACTGCCACCGCCCGCAAGCGCCCATACTGGCCTGTAAAGTGACGACTCAGTGAAACGCTACCGCCATTGTCAATTACCGCTTGGTAAAGTGACTGACCGCGCAGGCCCGTAAAATACAATGAGCCATCGGCGTACGCCAGCCCACCAGGTGCCCACGTATCGCTATCGCCCGATTGCACAATCGGCACTCGCATACCGTCTCGAGTTTCATCACCCGTAATTACCGGCCAACCATAATTAGCACCCTTCTCGATGCGGTTTAGTTCATCTCGACCTGATTGCACGCCAGATGGCCCGTGTTCCGTAGCCCACATACGCCCCTCTTTGTCCCACGTGATTCCTTGAGGGTTGCGGTGGCCATAACTCCAAACTTCATTACCAAATGGATTATCGCTTGGAATTGAGCCATCACCATTGATTCGCAAAATTTTGCCAGCCAATGACTGTCTCTCCTGCGCGTTAGCCTCATTACCTGCATCACCTGTCGTAACGTACAGTTTATCATCAGGACCAAAAGCAAGCGCGCCACCATCGTGATTCGATGAAGCTGGAATATTATTTAAAATTTCTGTACGACCTTGCAGTTCCGTACCTTCAAGCACATAGCGCTCAACCCGGTTCGTAAGTTCACCGCTAGTATCGGTTGTTGAATATAAATAGACAAACCGGTTGCTTTCAAATTCAGGGTGAAGTGCAATACCCAGTAGCCCACCCTCGCTTGTTTCGCGCACTCCGGTAATGGCATATGTCGCGCCATCACTGCCAATTCGCTGCACCTGACCACTACGCTCAGTTACAAGTAAATCACCGCTTGGCAAAAATGCTATTGCCCATGGCGTGGTAATGTTTGATGCAACAGTACGAATATTACGTTCGGTTATTTCATTAGTAGCCACAGGAATCGAAGATTCGGTCGGACGAAATATATAGTTAGTAATTTGCTGCCAAAAAGCCACTACAAAGAACGCAGTGATCACAATTGCCCCGAACGTAATTACTAATCTCTTTGTTACTTTGGACGTATTCTTTTGCTCCATAAGCACCTCCTTATAGTATGTCTATTTTAACACCCTGATCCCACATAACCGCATTCAAGCACATCACTACATTTAGGCAGTAGCTTAAGTTCGCATATGTTTACGGACGTGCTTTCTTCACCGAAATAAGAATTACCCCACCAACGAGCACAGCTACCACGCCGAGAAACAGTAGTATGTTTGCTGGTGTAGGGTCTGTATCTGAGGCGATATTCTCGCCAAGAAAAATGAAGGCCGAAATAACGATCGACGCCACCATACTAATCAGTATGAGCCAACCCTCCCAGGATATTGGCACCCAGCCCCATCCCAGATCTTTTGACTTCAATCCTCGTCGTTTTCTAAACCAATACTTATTCATATTTTCAGTATAGCAAAGGTGCCTTAGCGAATTTCGTCGTTTTGCTCAGCAAACTTTGTTGTCATCGTTGGGTTTCCGCGCGTAAGCTTCTTAACGGTCAACTCATCTGCTTTATTGTTAGCAATGCGAAGATTATCTTCCGAACGAAGTAGATTCTCTTTTGTCTTTTGTAACTGTGCTATTGATTTATCAATACTATCGACTGCCGTTTTAAACTTCTCCGACGCCAAGCGGTAATTGCGACCAAATGAATCACGGAAGTCATTCAGTTGATCTTCAAAATGCGTTACGTCGATATTCTGTGCCCTTACTAATGCCAGTTCCGACTTATATTGCATCGAGTTCATGGCAGCATTTCGTAACAGGGTAATCATCGGAATAAAGAATTGTGGGCGAATTACGTACATTTTTGAATGCTTGTGTGACACGTCAATAATACCTGTGTTGTAAAGCTCATTGTCAGCTTCAAGTAGTGTCACAAGAACCGCATATTCACAGCGCTTTTCATTCCGGTCTTTGTCGAGCTCACGTAAGAAATCTTCATTCTTTTTCTTAGTGGCCGTTTCGTCACCTTCATTCTTCATTTCAAACATTATTGAAATGAGCTCATTCCCATTCTCGTCGTATTCACGATAAATATAGTCGCCCTTACTTCCAGAACTTGCATCATTATCTTTTCCAAACTCGGCATTCTTAAACCCAGTAGCACGTAGTTTTTCAAATTCAATTTCACAGTGCTGCTCGAGCGTTTCACCTACCATCTTGGTTGAAAGCTTAGCCTTCATATCCTTGTAGTAAGCGATCATTTCGTCTTTGGTACGTAGCTCGGACGCAAACCGTTCTTTAAGGGATGATTCCAATAACTGCTTTTCGGTATTCTTACTTCTAAGCTCACTCGCAAGCTCATCACGCTCTTTTTCAACTTTATAGACCGCCTCATTGACTGCGAGCCTTCTCTCCGTCGCAGTGGCTTCAAGTTGTGAGCGGAGCGTTGCTGTTACCGATTCGCGTTCGGCAGTCAATTTGGCAATCTGAGCCTCTTTTTCAGCCTTCAACGCAGCGACTTCAGCGTCGCGCTTCATCTTAAGCTCAGCAAGCTCAGTTTCCTTTTTGGTAATACCTGCTTGTAACTCATTTTTAGTATTGGCTTCTGCAAGCATGATGGCATTTTGCTTGTCACGTTCGAACAGCTCGACCCGATCATGTAGCTCTTTTTCAAATTCATGATCTCGCACTTGTTTTAAGATATCAGCAAAGCCAGCTTCATCAACTTTAAAAGCTTTTTTACAATGCGGACAAATAATTTCATTCATCTTATTAGTATACCTTGTCTTTGTATTGATAGGCCGATACCTTTATCGCCCCAATAGACCGTCTGCGCGTGTTGCTAAAATTCTTCTTCAAATCTAAGTCGGCATTTCTATACAAGGACTGTTCGTACCATTAGTACAGGAAGCTTGGTGGTATGAACGTTCACTTTTTGCCTTGTTAAGTATGGGTACCGATACTTTTGAATTCATTTACAGGCTACAAACTAATTTCGTTACGCTACGAGGGATTTCACTACGGCTTTGATGAGTGTTTTTGGTAGCGGTTCATCGAGTTTAAGCCATATGGTCCCCTTGCCTTTAATAAATGGTGCAAGCTGATCCTGTATATTTATATTTTTAGGAACAGGGTAGATGGCCACATGGTCATTCCAGCCTGATATGTATACGCGAGCTCGCTTATTATCAATCTTATAGCCAATGATCCCGTAGCTTAACACCTCTTCTGCGTGTGGAAGTGTACTTTGAACTAATTGACGCAGCTGATCGAATTTAGGACGGCTATGTACAGGTATACTTGAAACATACTTTTCAACAGACGTCAGTTTTGCTTGTGCTTCAGTAGAAAGCATAAACGATTGCCGAAGCATCTCTCGGAGTATATTGAGATTAACATCGGCAAGTTTATTAATATACAAACAAGCTTTACTGATCTTATGCTTGCCAAGTTTTTCGAGCTTTTCGCTATAATTATCAAATCCTTCAAAATAGATAGTCAGGTTTACTTTTCTCGGACTGAAAGCAAGGACGGGCATATCGCCCTCATGACCAGAATCATACTTATAGTGTGTTGAGCCAAAGCCGATAATACTAGACCCCCACATAACAGGCTGTTCGCCAGAAATCTCCTGCATCATAGCTATCAACACATACGCATCTTTACGCCCATCATTACTAACCTCTTTAAGGAATGATTCGACACTCATATTCGTAGGCATAGTTTTGTTGTTGCTCATAAAAATATTATACCTCTGTTTGTAATCGTTGGATATTATAATTGATACCCAAATCTAGGATAATCAAAAACAAAGATTATGAATTACTTTTTATCTGGCAATCAACTATCCTAGATTCCAACTAGCAGCATGCCTCACACTTACCCCTAAGGAGATTACATGCTACTTATTTACACCTCTTCAGAAGTAAACTCTGTTAATACCCATGGGTGTGGGTTGCAATCGCTAAAGCGAATGCTGGTTGGTGATACGAGAATATTTACCTGCCCTGGAGTGTCCTTAAATGGGCGTGAAGCCGGTAGCTGCTCGTAATGATATTCTGCGTAAGCGGCAAACGCTTCGGCACCGAGCTTTCGCGCTACGCCTTCGAGCTGTACGGTATAGCGACGCTCCATATCAGTAATAGTCATGGCGACATTCGGATTTGCATCGACGTTAGTAGATTTACGCGATAACTCGCTTGTGCCGATAATAAAATCTCCATCCACTGTCTCCGAGAAAGCAACCGTCGCACCCTGTGGCTTACCTTCACTGTCGACAGATGAGAAGGTGCATAATGGCTGCGTACGCAAAAAGTCACTTAGATCAGTTCGAGTCGGTCGCCAACCTTCGCTCTTGCTATTCATATCTTGAATCTTCATACGTATAGTATAGCGCAGGCTGATATATGCCAATAATCATCACATACCGATTCGATGTCGGCGCATAACACTACATATCAAGTGGCGCATGGCGAATTTTAATCGCTCCTGGCGTTACTTCAATCGGAATAGGTGTTACAAACTTAACCTCTCCGTCGAGCTCAACTGATTGCGGCGTTGAGGTACGGAGGCTAATGTTGCGCGCAATGATGTACGAAGTGTGTTGAATACTCTTACGTCGACCAAGATAAAAATCAAGGGTATGCCATATAAAACTTAGTTTTGATCCACTCCCGAGCGTAAAGATTACCAACTCACGACTATTAATATCGGCGTCTTTAGCGATAGCGCGCCCCGCGTGAAAACGACCATTTGCGATGATTACCTGATGAGTCTCGAAGCTCACTTGCAACTCATGGTCTTTATCTTCGATTGTGACTAAAAATGGCTTATGGCGAAATAACTCTTTGACACCGACAAATCCGTATGCGGCCCGGCCGAACAGTTTCTTTTGTTTGTTGGTGACATTTTTTGCAATAATTGCTGATAATCCTACCCCAGTTACATTAGCAAAGTAATCGTGCTTTACCTTCCCAAGATCAATTGCCTTGGCTGAGTGACGCTTGATCGTACGCACGGCCTCAACGGGATCGAGTGGTATATTTAAGCTACGGCCAAAATTATTGGTAGTACCAAGTGGAATAATGCCGAGCGTAATAGAAGAATCGACGAGATGGTCGATTACATCACTGACCGTGCCGTCACCGCCGCCGACAATCAATAGCCTCGGATTGCGTCTCTTAATAACACCGAGTGTATAGCCAAGCTGGTCCGGCTTACCAAGCTTCGTAATGTGTGTCAGTTGAATATTCTCCTGCTCGCAAGTTTCAAGAATGCTTGCTAATGCCTCGCGACCACGCCGTGAATGTGTATTGATAAGTAATTCTGCTACAACTTGCGTCATGTACTCATCATAGCAAACAAAGTAAAAGCCTCGCATTGTTACGAGGCTTTTAGACAAAGAAAGGGGTAACTTATTCTTCGTCTTTACTCGAATCCTCAACAGCGCTCAGAAGGCTGTCTTCGATATTCTTACGCGGTGCTTTTGGAGCGCTTGGCGTATCACTTGAAGATGATTGCTGCGGCGTCGCTGTTTCAATATCAAGCTCATAACCAGTCAGGCGACTCGCAAGACGAACATTTTGTCCAGCACGCCCAATAGCAATTGACTGTTGATCTTCGCTGACAAAGACCCTGGCGCGTTTTGCTTCTTCATTAAGTTCCACACGAACAACTTCAGCCGGGCTAAGTGCATTACGGATAAACTGCTCTGCGTTTTCATCAAACGTAATGATATCAACTTTTTCTTGGTCGCCAATTTCATTCATGACAGCTTGGACACGAGTACCGTGACCACCAACGAAGGTACCAACAGGATCAACACCAGGCACACTTGACGCGACAGCCAATTTAGTACGACGGCCCGCTTCTCGAGCAATTGCCTTGATCTGCACAGCACCTGTTTCCATTTCAGGCACTTCTTGGCGGAACAAGTATTCTACAAACGCTTCGTTGCCACGACTCAGAATAAGCTGTGGACCACGATTACCGCGTTCGATATCTTTGATGAACACCTTAATACGTGAACCAACATTATAGAATTCACCTTGAATTTGCTCACCTTGAGGAATAATACCGCTAGCCTTACCAAGCTCAACCCGCACGACACGCGGTTCGACACGCTGTACGACACCGTTTACAATTGTACCGATCTTATCTTCGTACTCTTCAAGTACTACTTCACGCTCGGCTTCACGTAGGCGTTGTAATACCACTTGCTTAGCTGTTTGAGCAGCTACACGACCAAAGCTAGTCACTTCATGCTTTTCTTCTACGACTCCGCCTAGCTCAGCATCTTCTTTTACCTTTTTAGCATCTTCCAAGCTAATTTCTACCGCGTCGCTACCAACTTCTTCGACAATTTCGCGGGCTACGTACACATTAGCGGTACCGTCAACGGTATTTAGTTCTGCACGCACATCTTGATCACGCTCACCATTGTCGCGGCGCCATGCTGCAGCAATCGCCTGCTCAATAACTGAAAGTACGATCTCTTCGGGTAAGTTCTTTTCCTCGGCAATAGTACGCACTGCCAAGGTGAGTTGTTTGATATTAATATCTTCCATAGTATTTCTCCTTTGTCTTGTTATGAAAAAATCCGACCTGCCGGCCGGAATAATGTACTATTTGTTAGTATACGCTTAGTTTTAATAGTTGGCAAGATATCAGAATGAAAATGACAGCACGTACACAGTGACGTCTTAGTCAATCCATAACGACTAATGATACTGAGTTTGATTAATATGGTGTGAAGTTGTATAATATTATTAGCTAGGAGAGTGTACCCTACAATTTGGAAGAAGTGGTTAGTATGACCAGCAAAAAAGCCGCAGAAATTTCATGCATCAACAACAAAGATACGCTTGATCTTGTACTCTTTCAACTAGGCGTCTTGCGCCGTCGCAGGCGTGTTGACGAGTCGCGCTTAGAAGAACGCATCGCCAAAATCAAGGCAGCACCGCAGGAACGCTGGAAACAAGAAGACTCCATCCGAGATAAGCTCCTACCAATGGCACAGCGTTATATCGACGAGCATCAAGTTGAGCTCTTTGGAGACAAGAAATCGTTCGAGTTGACTCATGCACTGGTCAAGCGCAGCGAGAGCACTGAACTTGTCGTCGAAGATGAAGACAGTGTGATTGCGGCACTTAAGCATCTTAAGCGTGATGACCTCATCAACGTCGTCGAGAGTCTGCTGAAATCGCACTTAAAAGATGAGCCCGAGTTGATTAAACATCTCCCGGGCGTCAGACGAGTGCGCAACGTCAACGAGACGATTGTCTTCAAGCCAGGTCCGAACGAACTAGCTTCGACCCAAAAGGGTCTAGAAGAAAAGCGCAAGATCCCTCTTCCACCCAATGACTAGCTCCCCGCGAGTTGCTGGTGGCACTTACGAAAAAGTAGGAGCCCCGCAATACACCGCGGGGCTTTTACTTTATATCGGGCAAGTTGTACCGGCAAGCAATATCGCTCCCGCTTACTTCTGGTGCCTGGCGCTGCGTCAAGCTTCCGATGGCCGGGCAGGTAGACTGCCCCTCTTGAATGAATAGAAAATAATTATATGCATACAAGGCGCCCGTTCGTTGCGCAACCTGTGCGCCCACAGCTGGCTGCGGAACTGATTGCATATAAGGCGATAAATCATTCAAGAGCGCTTGGGTATGCGCCGTCGAGTCAAGTGTACTGGTGCCATCACACACATACCCCGTACCAAGGCATGGCCAAGGTCCACTATTAGGCGGATAGGCACCATTTTCAGCCGCATACAGCATCATAGCCTTGGCATACGAACTTACCGCTGCAACAGTCTGCTGGTTACGCGTTCGCTCTTGCATGCCGTTATAGGCCACGATAGTAATAGCGGCTAAAATACCGATGACTACGATAACTATCAAAAGCTCAACAATCGTAAAGCCAGATACATTTCGCTGCTTCATGAACTACGGACCCGTCACCCATGGCTGCCAATTTGGCGTCGTAGCCGTGTTATATCCATGACTTCGACTATCTGAAGTTGTAAAACCAGTACCAGTACAGGCGTTCACTCCGCTCCATCCGCCAGAATACTCTCGTAATCCATTTTGCGAACCAATAGTGAACGCTTTTTGCGACTTACTCATAGCAGTTAATGAGTAGTTGGTACCCGTTGCATCCGCACAATAATATATATTGTTCATCGATGTATTATAAGCACTTCGACTGAAGGTTATGCCCATTGATGACGATAACCCAACAGGATATGCACCAGTTTCAGCTTGGTATATCCCCATCTTTTTTGCAAAATTACTCAAGTCACTTTGCACGGTTGTGTTATAGGCACGATTTTGAATGCCATTATAAGCCACAATAGTAATAGCAGCTAAAATACCTATTACGACGATGACGATAAGGAGTTCCACAATCGTAAAGCCTGTTTGTTTTGTGAGTTTGAGTTGGTTCATTGGTGGCCCATTCCCTTTTTGTTGTACGGTTAGCATAAGTATAACGTAGATGACACGATAGTCAAAACACCCCTTAAAGTGACGTATGTAAAGCCCCGCAACTACGTGTAGCGCGGGGCTTTTACAAGGAGGGGCGTCTTATTCTTTGCGCATTACGCGCAGTAGATGGATCATCCACTCGATTTCATCTATCTGGTCAAGCCTGCCGTCAGGCTCGTAGACGGTGATGCCGAACCGCGTTTTTTCAAGAATCGTGGCATCGGAATCAAGGTAGAAGCGGGCTTTACGCCAGGCGCTTGAGAGATCTGACTTATCGCTCAACGGGCATATCACCCGAAAAGTTTTTTCATCACTCTCATCAAATGGTATTTTCATCACTTGCTTTTCGTTACCCCATACGCCCTTACTAAGTAAGGCCCATCGGGTTTGGTCCGCTTCTGCTTGCAGCACACTCATTGCTTGATGTACTTCATCGGCTTTCCAGACAATACGAATTCGTTGGTGCTTACGAATATGTTTCTTTGCACGAATGCGCTGGCGCACTATCTCAAGGTGAGACGGCTTCGTCATAACAATATTCCGTTCTACACTCTCCTTGTAAACTCCCTTTTGGAGCTCAATCTTGCAAGAAGAGTGCCCCAAAAGTTGATTGTAACTATATACTATTTTTAGCGTAAACGCCAACACCCCTTATGTAACATCGATAATTTCCTGAGGGATAACATAATACGTTCGCTCTTCCTGTTCATTGCGAAATTTCATACATGGCATACCGTCATTAAGATCAAGTCGGACTGGTTCATCGAGCGGACCACTTAATTCTGGATACACAAAACCGTCGAAGCGCCCTACGATCGCCTTGCGCTCTTGCGCCTCTACGGTAGTAAAGTCGGTCAAGGAGTCACGTAGATCGATCCCTTGCATATCGTCATATGCCGTATAATACCTCAAACAATCAATAGGTAAGTTGTTCGACCATAGTTCTTTTGGTATATCGCTATTGGCTGCTTCAATAAGGTGATCTATGGCTGTACGTTTCTCAGTGAGAGGCAACGCTTGGAAATCTTCTGCTTGAGTAGAAGCACAAACCGCTCGCACTACTTCATGAACGACATCAAGTATCTCTGGCTCATCCTCTACTTCATCAATGTCACTTTGTTTAATCTTAAATTCCACGAGATGCCGTTTGTCTGGTAATACACAATAATATCCATGTGGTACTTTATCGGTATGTTCACTGACGTAAAACTCAAGATATACGCGCCACTGATCCTCTGTATAGTGAAGATCAACACCTATATACGTTACGTCACTAGAATCTAAAATTGTTTCTACAGCACTCAGCGTATTATGACCCATGAGCTGATGACCAAGGCCCAACACTTTAGCTGGCTGGCGAAAGTATTCTTCCCCTAGCATATTTTCAAGCTCCATCACCCTGTCTTGAATATAGTCATCAGGGACCTCGCTACTGTCATATATCCGTAGACCAGCTTCAACCTCTTCTATTGCAGCACAAAAATCATTCCATGTGGACGCGCTTAATACATTTTCGTACTCACCGTCGGAGGGGTTTGGCGACTGTTCTTCAGAAAAAGGCGAAAACTCTGTCATTGCAAAATTTTCCCTTACTACTAGACGGTTTGCAAGCATAAGAAAATAAAAGAGCCCCGCATTCCTGCAACAGGAGCGAGGCTCTTACTGATGCGGGCGCGGGGATGGTGTAAGTCAGCGCGGAGGCTGGAGTTTAGTGGAAGTAGCATCCATGTTCTGGCGCAACTGGGGCGTAGTACGCGCCCTAAACTCCCGGTCTCGTCGCAGCGCTTCCTCGATATCAGAATCAAGCACTTGACGTGGCTTTACCTCGTCCGACCAAAACTCTTTTGCTCCTACTGGGAACTTTCCGGCAGGCCGCGCTTCTTGGTCACTGATGACATCATCAAAACCATTGGTACTCATCGAGTATCTCCAAACGTAGCGATTGTTACTTACATAAATACTATAATATATTTATGTACTTAAGGCAATAACTGCAACGCTGTTCGCGCGGTAGGCACCGGCTGATCAGGGCAGCTAGAGAGTATTTGTTGCATAGCTTCTTTTTCGGCAGGGATCACCCATAGCTCGTATTTTAGCTTTACGGCTATTTGACGCGCAATATACTGACAGCGGAACGATATATTCGGTGGTAACCAGCTAGCAGCATTGGCATCAGATTTTTCTTGGTTGGCATCACCATCTACCGCCAATAATTCGAGTGGATCATTCGACAGCGCTTCTCGCCGTGCTGGTGTAAGTTGCTGAGCACCAGTTTGCCAAGCGTCACTTAGTGCCACAACATGATCAATTTGTACGTCGTCACTAGTAGTCTCACCTCGTTGAAATTGAATAACTTTTCCCGTATACGGATCTATTAACGTGCCGCTTAGCACTTCACACTCGCCATCAATTTTTACATTAGTCATATCACGATTTAAAATTATATCTCGTGTATCGCACCCCAGTGTCGAGGCCCATCCGTCACCAAACAGTGCTCTTTCATAGCCCGTTTTAGGTGCTCTTCCCTTAACTGCTAGTTTCTCAAGTGCTATAAGGGCAGGACTATTCACTATACCTTCACTCGTATCAGAGGGTGCAGCAGAGCGATGCACTTCCGGCTGAACAATAAGTGCGACGACAGAAATGATAAGTACGATTATCGCTGTGATTAGCCTGCCTGTTCTTTGTCGACGCTTCATGCAATCTATTATACCTTTGCTACAATAGATATATGCAAACCGTATCTCGACTTATTACACAATTTATTCCCGAACATTATCAACTCTCTCTTAAAATGGATCGACAAGAACGACACTTTAGCGGCATCATAACGATGAAGGGTGCTTCAACAGCTGGCGCAGACACAATCAGCGTTCATGCGAAAGATTTGACTATCGAATCAATTACTCTCGACGGCAGCGAAGCAAGTTGGCAAGCCGGTAGTAATGACGAGCTTATCATTTCACAGAGTGCCATTTCAGAAGGTGCACATGTGATCGTCATGGCGTTTTCAGGTACCATTACCGATGCTATGCACGGCCTCTACCCTTGCTACTACGAACACAACGGTGTCAAAAAGGAGCTGTTGGCAACACAATTTGAAAGCCATCACGCCCGTGAAGTGTTCCCGTGTATCGACGAGCCCGAAGCCAAAGCGACTTTCGATGTCACCCTAACGACCGAAGATAATATACAAGTACTTAGCAATATGCCAGTGGCCGCACAAACGCGTGATGATGGAAAATTAATTACACGCTTTGAAACAACGCCTCGCATGAGCACGTATTTACTAGCATGGGTCACAGGCGAGTTACATAAAAAAAGCGCTACTACAAAAAGTGGTGTTGAAGTAAATATATGGGCAACCCCTGCCCAAGCACCAACGAGCCTTGATTTTGCGCTTGATATCGCCACGCGCACGATTGATTTCTTTGATGAGTATTTCGGTATACCTTATCCGCTTCCAAAAAGTGATCACGTTGCGTTGCCCGATTTCTCTTCCGGCGCTATGGAGAACTGGGGGCTCATCACCTATCGTGAAGTTGCACTACTGGCCGATCCAGCTACTACCAGCGTCAGCAGTAAGCACTATATCGCCACTGTCATCGCTCATGAATTGTCACACCAATGGTTTGGCAACCTTGTTACCATGAAGTGGTGGAACAACCTTTGGCTTAATGAAAGCTTTGCTACCTTAATGGAATATATCGCTATCGATGCGCTACAGCCCGACTGGAACGTTTGGCTAGACTTTGCCACTATGGAGAGCATCTCGGCATTACGACGCGACAGCATCGATGGTGTACAGGCAGTCCAGGTTGAAGTGAATCACCCTGATGAGATTAGTACGTTATTTGATGGAGCAATCGTCTATGCTAAAGGAGCCCGATTGCTGCGTATGGTCCAACACTATATCGGGCATGAAGCTTTTCAGTCTGGCCTAAAAGCCTATTTCGCCCAACATGCCTATTCAAATACAGAAGGCAGCGATCTCTGGCAAGCGCTAAGTCGGGCCAGCGGCAAAGATATTGGTGGCTTCATGCAGACCTGGATTTCTCAACCAGGCTACCCTGTACTTGAGGTACATAAAGACGGTGATTGCATTAATCTTACGCAACAACAATTTTTTACTGGCCCACATACATCATCAGATCGTCTATGGCCAATTCCACTCAATTCACCCTGTAGTGAAATGCCTGAATTACTTGAAACAAAAGTACATCAGGTGACTCGTCACCACACCACGCCACTACGGTTTAACAGCAGAGATACAGCCCACTTCATTACCCATTATGATAGTCACCTTCTCGCCCAGCTCATGCAAGCCGTTGCCGAGGGACAAGCTTCAACACTTGATAGACTTCAACTACTGCACGAGCAAACATTACTTGCTCGCGGTGGAAAAATTGAAACCGCTCAATTACTTTCACTCCTTGACGCCTACACAGGTGAGACTACCGAAGCTGTCTGGGATATTATCAGCCTGGCAATTGGCGAATTGAAAAAGTTTGTTGAACCCGGTACGCTTGCCGAAACAAAGCTACGCCAGTTTACTACTCACTTAGCCAAAGCTCAATACCAACGATTAGGCTGGTCACAGCAAACCGACGAGACAGAGCAGGATACGAAGTTACGGGCTACTATTATCGGGATGATGCTCTATGGAGAAGACCCAGAAGCGATTGCAACCGCCACTACGCTATATAACGACACAAACCTTGAAGCCCTCGATCCAGAATTACGTGGCTTGATCATTGGTACCGTCGTTCGCCATCACGAGACGCAGGAATTAGTAGATACTTTACTAGCACGCTATAAAGCCACCGCATCGGCAGATTTACAGCAAGATATTGCCAATGGTATTACTTCGACGAGGCAGACAGATACAGTCGTCCGATTACTCGCCACCATCAAAGACTCTTCGGTTATCCGTTCACAAGATGCCACACGCTGGTTTGTATGGCTCCTTCGCAACCGTGACGGTCGTGATGTAAGTTGGCAATGGCTTCAAGATAACTGGAGCTGGATAGAGAAAACTTATGCTGGCGATAAGAGCTATGATGATTTTCCTCGTTATGCTGGTAGTATTCTGAGTACGCGCCAGCAACTTCAAGAATACCGTGACTTTTTTAGCCGACTCAAAGACATACCAGCCCTTAAGCGTGTTATCGCTATGGCTCAATTAGAAATTGAAGGACGGGTTGATCTTATTGAAAAGGATGGCCCTGCTGTACGAGCAGCGCTTGAACAACTTTAAACAAAGTCTTTAGTTAACTTCAATATATTTTTCGATTTCAGAAAATGGCACACTTATAAAGTTAGCAGCCAGAAGCTGACTGGATACCAGCTTTGTTGTGTACATAAATCACCAGCTGTTCTCTCATCGACCGTATCGCCGATTTTCTTCGGCGTCAAACCAAGAGATTCGATTGAGGTTTCAGAGGAGTCGGCGGGTCTTTTTTGTATTTAGCCAGTGGCGCAAAAGATAAACGGTGCAGAGGCGTGACACCAAGCCGTTCAATTGCATCGCGGTGTACGGCAGTCCCGTATCCGACATGACGAGCAAAGGCATAACCGGGATATATCGCATCCTGCTGTGTCATATACGTATCCCGTGCAACTTTAGCAATAATTGATGCAGCACTTACGCATGGTATCAAAAGGTCTGCTTTTTTGAGCATCGTCACGCAATCACCCTGTGGCATCTCTTTAATAAAGTTAATTGTGCCATCAATAATAATTTCATGATACGGCACTGTGATTTGCCGAAGTGCTCGTTTAGTTGCCAGAGTAAGGCTTGCCGAAAGGCCAAGCGCATCGATCTCCGAAGCTGCTACCCAGCCCAAACCACATCCAGCAGCTTTCTCATAAATTTCTGCAGAAAGTTCTTCACGTTTCTTTTTTGATATCTTCTTACTATCAGTCAACCCCACGATTGAAGCTTCGCTCAGTACAACCGCACCAACCACAAGCGGCCCTGCCCAAGGCCCACGACCCACTTCGTCAATACCAACAATCATATATCAAGCATAGCAGGTTGCAATATATTTGATATGGTGTTATAAAATAATAGTTCTATTTTCCTCGACCAAAGGTGTTCATCATGAAATCTGCAGTGAAAAAAGCAGAACAAGCGTTCCTTACCAGTTACCAGACATTCGGCCGTGCCGTCAAAGCCGAAATCACCCGCGATCACGGCCTACGCTTGATCAACGAAACCGCACAAGAGCTCAAAATCCTTTGCGCACGGAGCGGTGTCATCGGACCAGACAATCAACTCGCAGCTCACTTGATGAGCATGGCTGGCTTTGGACCCGAGGGTCTACTCGCCGGGTGGATTGCGCAATATGACGCAATCACCTTCTCTTTACCCGGTGACAGTTTTGGCGTACTGATCAGGTACGACTTACGGCATGAAGACGCAGAGCACGTGGCAAAAAGCTGGGGCTCCGCCCAGGTAACCAGCTATCACGAAGCACAGCGAAGAAGATAGAACAGCCGCCCGTTTCCCTTGTGGAGACGGGCATCTTCTTTGTGCAAAAATAAAAAAGACGCCGTTTGGCGTCAGTTTTATTTGCAATAATTGTTACGCTTCAACTTTTTCTTCAGCCTTTGGCGTTTCGGCCGCTGGCTCAGCAACCGTATTAATCGCTTCACGATCAAAGTTCTTAGCAGTCAAGCGAGCGCTCTTACCACTTCGTTCACGGAGGAATGAAAGGTAGTTACGGCGTACTTTTGAACGACGAACCACTTCAATTTTTTCAACCAGAGGGCTGTGGAGCAAGAAGCTCTTTTCAACACCAATACCACTCGTAATCTTACGAACAGTAATACGTGAAGTATGCGACTTCTTGTTGTCGGTGCGAATAACCACACCTTCGAAAATCTGAACACGCTCTTTAGCGCCTTCTTTAATTTTTTGGTGAACACGTACGGTGTCACCGCTACGAACATCAACTACACCAGCTTTTTTCTGGGCTTCGTTGACTTGCTTAATTAGTTCAAAACTCATCTCTTGTCTCGCTTTATTCGTTTATAGATACAATCAATTATTTACTATACCACAGTGGTGGGATATTTAAAAGAGGTACGAGCATTTATTTTAACTAAATAACTCGGTTGATCTCATCGAGTGTAGTTTCTCCGCGCAGTGCGGCAAGCACACCCGCCTCAAGCAGCGTCACCATACCATCCTCACGTGCCTGTTTTTCGATTACTTCCGTATGAACGTCTTTTACTTCACCGCGAAGAAACTTTTGTATATTTTCGCGCACAACCATCTGCTCCATAATCACAACACGTCCCTTATAGCCAAATGGGACGTCGTCAGTAGGTACAGGGCGCCATAGTTGGAAATGATCAAGATTCGGTTTTTCTATATGATCTGGGAGGTTTTTAAGTACCTCTCGCACCCATTGCTTTGTCGCCTCGTCCGGATCATACGCCTCTTTGGTTTCAT
The DNA here is from genome assembly GCA_946886125.1 of uncultured Candidatus Saccharibacteria bacterium. The sequence goes on from CAMPHY010000001.1 coordinate 63,023, forward strand.
CATACAGTCTGCGTACTAAACGTTGGGCTACCACAAGACGAATCGCCGAACTAAAAATAGGATTCACGCCAGTAAGGTCGATCATGCGACTAAATGCGGCAGCTGTGGAGTTTGCATGAAAAGTAGATAACACTAAATGGCCCGTGATAGAGGCTTGAATGGCGGTTTTAGCCGTATCGGTGTCACGAATCTCACCAACCATTACAACGTCAGGATCAAGACGTAATACCGCCCGAAGTCCGTCAGCAAAACTCGCGCCACCGGTTGTATTAATTGGTATCTGCGTAATACCGCTAATACCGTACTCTACCGGGTCTTCTAGTGTGATGATTTTACGATCAGTGGTATTGAGTGCATTCAGCATACTGTATAGCGTGGTCGACTTACCACTCCCAGTTGGACCAACCATCAACACCATACCACGCGGATGGCTAATAACTTCATCGATCTCTGCTCGCTCTGATTGAGCAATACCGAGTAGATCAAGCTGCAGCAGACTTTCATCAAAGTTGAATAAACGCAGTACTGCATCTTGGCCAAACATGGTCGGTACTGTTTCAACACGCAAGTTAAGCAAATGTGTCGCACCGTCACGGGTGATTTCTTGTTGCATATGACCCGACTGTGCTTCTGTGGCAGCGCTTGATATATTAGCCCGCGATGCGAGTGCGCCCATAATGACACGGTATCGGTCTTTATCAAGCTGAGCGACAGCGTGCAGCGCACCGTCAACGCGCATACGAACACGAATCGCCGTTCGTTGATTCTCAATATGAATATCACTTGCCCCTAATCGATCAGCTTGATCAATTAAATAGTCAAACGCTCGATCGCTACTCACCGAATTAAGAGTCTGGCTCACCGCCGCTAACGTGTCGCTGTCACCTTCCTTGGCAATCTGAATATCATCATATACTACCTCTTTCGGGGGATCATATCGCTGCATAAATGCCCTAAAAGCACTGTTACTAATAAGCAGGAACTGTGTGTTATAAGCCGTTTCGCTATATTTCTTTTCCAGTTGCCCGATTAACGACTGTGGTGTCTGACTGGTAACCCCAAAGCGAAATGGCTCGGCCTCGTTGCCAGCAATCAGGGGAACCAAGCGGCCTTTATACATCTCCGCCACCCCTAAGATGCCGTCGGTAAGCGGAAGGGTTGCCTCAATTTCACGGGCATCAAGGTACTGAAGTCCTAAAATAGCCGCGCGTTCACGAGTCGCTTTTTCATCTTGCTCACGACGACGAGCTTGAATTTTATCTTCATCCATTGACTAAACTATAGCAAAAAGCTTATGTAAATTATAGAGCGTCGTGCTGTATTTGTATAAGTTACGAGAATGGTATAAATAGAACATGACGTGGGGCGAATGCTACAATTGAGTGTAATGTCTGAAATTATCGTTATTGCTCACAACATTCGCTCCGCCCACAACGTTGGTGCGATTTTTCGAACATCTGAAGGCCTGGGTGTGCAAAGCATCATTTTAAGTGGCTACACACCTTACCCTACACTTGCAAACGACACACGGTTGCCGCATATTTCTCGCAAACTAACCGATCAGATTCACAAAACAGCCCTTGGCGCCGAAGCTATTGTGCCATTTAAGCAACAACTTGAACCGGATTTCCAGTCGTTACGCCAAGCTGGTTATCGTATCGTTGGGCTTGAGCAAGACGAGCGTAGCGTCATGCTTGATGCGTACACGCCTTCAGAAAAAACTGTACTACTGCTTGGTGAAGAGGTTGCGGGTATTGATAACGAATATCGAGAGCAGTGTGATGATTTGGTTGAAATACCTATGGTAGGGCGCAAAGAATCATTTAACGTCAGTGTAGCTACCGGTATTGCGCTCTACGCCTTGACCCGCCCTATTTAAGGACAACACAATCTTCACCGAGTTGCTTGACGAGCTCTCCTAGCAGTGCGTCACTCGCATCAACATAAAACGGCAATTTGATAGCCGACTTTTTATCAGCACCTAGTACTAACACTATGTCGGTATGCCCAGTGTAATTACTGCACGTCTGCTTGAGCGCCAGGAGCGCAGCATGATCATCTGGATTTTTAATATGAACAAACAATCGCTTAATAGCTGGCATATCCATAATAGGCCGAGGTTTTTCTACAGCAGGTTTTTCTGTCTCTGCCTTTTCTTTGGGCATTGTACTGGCTGGCGCGCTGACACTGCCGCCGGTTTTCTTGGCCTTATATTCAGCCACGCGCATCGCCTTTACTTTTGCACTCATTTTTGGCGCCTGCATTTTTCGCCCTGTTGATTCATATTCACGCAATTCTTGATCGGTCACTTCAACAATATCATCCGCAATCATTTTAGCATCATCCCCAAGATTACCGTCACGATCACGTGCACTTATTTTTCCTGTTACGCGCACAACGGCGTCCTGTACGAGTTTCGCTCCGATACGTTCATATAAGTTTGGAAAGACGATAACTTCACCTTCGGCGGTTTTATCTTCAAGCCCGACAAATGCCATCTTCGTACCTGACTTCGTAACAATCGTCCGTACAGTACTTACCAGTCCACCAATCGTCGCTTTTTTACCATCGACATCAGGACTAATGCGCGCCAAAGGAATTGTTTGCTCTTCAAAATAGGCATCATAGTTATCGAGAGGGTGAGCACTAATGTATAGCCCAAGTAATTCACGCTCCCAAGTGAGACGTTCTTTATCTGTGTGCTTGGCCGGGGCTGCCTGCATCGTCACTGACGGTTGTATACTAGTGTTATTCACTAAGCCGCCGAATAAGTCCGTCTGTCCACTCAACGCTTCTTTTTGAATTTTACTTGCAAATGCCTGTACCGTTTCCAAATTATATAAAAGATCAGAACGATCACCAAAGCTGTCGAACCCACCAGACTTAATAAGTGAATCCCAAGCTTTCTTATTGAACTTACTGGTCGACACACGTTTTGCAAAATCTTCGACGCTGGTAAATTTACCATCAGCCCGTGCGCGTAAAATCTCTTCTACCGCACCGACACCTACACCTTTTACAGCTGCCATGCCAAAACGAATTTGGCTTTCATGAGGGACGACAGCAAATTCTACGAATGACTCATTCACATCAGGCGCTAATACTTTAATACCCATGTGGTTACACTCGGTAATTTCAATCGCAAGTCGGTCAATATCATCCTGGTCGCTCGTCATAAGCGCCGCCATAAAGGCGTCAGGATAGTGCGCCTTAAGGTACGCCGTCCAATAAGAGATAAGGCCGTAGCATGCAGCATGTGATTTATTGAAACAGTAATTAGCAAATTCTTCTAGCTGAACCCAAAATTTTTCAGCCATCGCTGGATCAGCACCGCTATGTTTTACTGCGCCTTCAATAAATTCCGGTTTCACCTTTTTCATTAGGTCAATATTTTTCTTACCGACCGCTTTTCGAAGCGTATCGGCCTGTCCACCCGTAAAACCAGACATATCTTTAGAAATTTGCATAAATTGTTCTTGATACACCAAAATACCATACGTTGGTTCGAGCGCATTTTTCATTTTTTCATGCAAGAAACTAATTTCTTCCAAACCATGCTTTCGCTTAATAAAGCTATCGATAAACTGCATCGGACCTGGTCGATAGAGTGCTACCATGGCAATGATATCTTCAAATACTGTCGGCTTTAACTCCCGAAGGTAGCGTTTCATCCCAGCGGATTCTAGCTGGAATACTCCAGTTGTATCACCTCGTTGAAATAAATCATAGGTTTTTGAATCATCTAATGGAATCTGCGCTAGATCGATTTCATCTTTATATACCTTTTTAATAATACGAAGAGCATTATTAATTGTAGTAAGGTTCGAAAGGCCTAAGAAATCCATCTTGAGGAGCCCAAGTTCCTCTACTGGGCCCATGGCATATTGCGTCGACACTACTCCTTTTTGAGCCATTTCCAATGGTGCATACTTTACAATATCATCTGGCGCAATCACAACACCTGCAGCATGCACGCCATGCGAACGCATCGTACCCTCTAGTCGCACTGCATAGTCAAAAACTTGCTTAGCCGTAGGATTTGTTTCATATTCTTTTTTTAAATCAGCATCTTCAACAATACTCTTTTTTAGCGGAATGTGTCGCCCCTGTACTGGTGGTGGGATCATCTTCGAGAGGCGATCAGCCTCTGCATACGGCACCTGTAGGACACGAGCCACATCTCGCACCGCCGCCCGAGCAGCCATCTTGCCATACGTTACGATATTAGCAACACGTGAATCACCATATTTTTTTGCACAATACTCAATTACCTCGTTACGGCGCGTATCCTGAATATCAATGTCAATATCCGGCATCGAAATACGATCTGGATTGAGGAAACGTTCGAATAGCAAATCATATTTCAATGGATCAAGATCAGTAATATTCAGCGCATAAGCAATGATTGAACCCGCCGCTGACCCACGACCAGGACCAAAGATAATCCCTTGTGATTTTCCCCAGTTGATAAAATCTTGCACAATTAAGAAGTAGCCGTTGTAGCCCATGTTTTGCAACACCCCGAGTTCCATATCGAGCCGATCACGAACCTGGTCAGTCAGTGTTGGACGAATTTCTTCCGGCGTCAGACTGGTAACTTCAGATGGCGAAGCTTGATTATAGCGTACGGCCACCCCTTGGTATACAAGCTTATCAAGATACGTTTTTTCCGTTTCACCTTCAGGTACGGGGAAGGTTGGAATAAGTATACCTCCCAGCTCAAGCTCGACATTGCAACGATCGGCGATAGCACGGGTATTGGCGACAGCAGCAGGATTTGTCTGGTTCCAGCGCTCAATAATATCGACCGGGTCAGTCACGTGGAGCTCAAAGTCCTTGAGACTCATACGTTTTTCATCTGACAAAAAAGCACCTGTTCCGACACACAATAAAATTTCATGAGCGTCCTGATCATCATGCTCTAAATAATGCCCGTCACTTGTCACCACACATGGAATATCAAGCTCAGCTGCAAGGCGATCCAAGTGCGCGTTGATACCAACTTGCACATCCCATTTACTTGGACAATCAGGATGTCCATGGTCTTGAAGTTCTAAATAATAACGATCACCAAAAATAGACTTATACCAACTAGCAATCTTCTTGGCTTCTTCGTAGTTATCGGTGCGTAATTGCTCTCCTAGCTCACCACTGGCACAGGCTGACAGCGCTATCAGCCCCTCGTTATATTCTTCGAGAAGATCATGATCGATACGCGGCTTATAATACATTCCTTCAAGATTTGCTTTTGAAGAAAGCATCATCAGATTTCGGTACCCAGTGTCATTCATCGCCAATAGAATAAGATGGTACCTGGCCTTGTCTTTTTGTGGATCGCGGTCATGACGTGAACGCGATGCTACGTATGCTTCCATGCCGATAATTGGCTTCACGCCCGCTGCTTTAGCTGCTTTATAAAACTCTACCGTGCCCGACATAGTGCCGTGATCAGTCATAGCCACGGCTTCCATACCAAGTTTTTTAATATGCTCAACAAGATCGGGGATTTTCGTCAGACCATCAAGAAGACTATGATGTGTGTGATTGTGCAAATGCACGTAATCAGCTGGCGTGAGCTGAGTAACCGGCTCGGCTGTCGTCGTCTGTGTCATATTCCCCATAACTGTCTCTAGTATACCGAAACGTACGGGTATTTGTCTGTAGTGAAATTAGCTAGATGGCTGCTCAACCGACTGGAGTAGTCCTTCAATTATATCGCCTCCTGGAAGACCAACAAAAAGACTGAGTATCCATACCGCAATTGCGACGAGAATTGTGCCGCCAAGTACGCTACCAAATCCAAAAAATAACCCACGCACAAAATTCATTACATACACTTGAGTGCGCGAACGATGAAAGTCATAGAACAGTTCTTCAAGTAATGTTTTACGAGCTCCTTGCTCATTATTATCTTTTATTTTCTCTACGATACCGTTTGATTTAGAATCTTTAGTCATCGTCTCTCCTATATAAAATGACACACTATTTATGTTAGTGTGTCATTTTCCGCTCCATCAAGCAAGTTATTTCTTTTTAGTGCCACTTTTTTTCGCTTCTTCAGCGTGATCACGAACTCCTTGAGCTTTGGCTTTTACTTCGTTCGCGCTTTCTTTTACCTTCGTCGCAGCAACTTCGGCCTTCTCTTGAGCTTGGTCTTTTAGTTCAGTGGCTTTTGACTTAATATCTGAACGTGTTTCTTTACCGCTCTTTGGTGCCGTCAACACTCCAGCGATAGCACCTGCCACAATTCCAATGACTGCACCGATTGCAAATTTTCCTTTAGTCATATCTATTCTCCCTTATTTCTTCGTTTTACTTTTTTTGAACTGACCCTTGAATGCTTTCACTATCATCAGTGGCGTCGTAAAGCGCGACACATTGGCAGCCGCTGATTCCAGCATATGCGTTGTCCGTTGTGCTGAGCTTGTCACATCTTTAATTTGCTTAGTAATTTTAATAAGTAGGATCGTCAGTACGATAGCCAGCAATAGAAAAATTGCCAACACTACTGAAAGCACTATAACGAGTATTCCAGCTGCTCCATCCATGCGTATCTCCTTGGGCGTTTAGTTATTACTTCAGTATAAACGATTACTCGAGTATTCTGTCAAAATTCAGGGAGACCCCTCGACCTACAGTAGCTTTTTGCGAATAAGCTTCTGAGCCAGAGCGGGGTTGGCCTTACCTTGAGATTTTTTCATAATTTGGCCAACCAAAAATCCGATCACCTTATCGTTGCCATTTTTAATATCCTCAATTGCTTTGGCACTAGCCGGATCAGCCAGCACTTCATCAACAATTGTTGCTATCGCACCTTCATCACTTAGCT
>CAMPHY010000002.1 GCA_946886125.1 uncultured Candidatus Saccharibacteria bacterium
ACGCTCGGCAATCACTCGTGGTGATTCATTATTCGTCAGCAATTCTATAAATATTTCTTTTGCAGCAGTACTACTTAATTCGTTAGCTTCAACCATTCTGGCAAGTTCGATCAATCCAGCGGGATCGGTTATGTCAACCGCAGTAGTTGCTTGCTCGTCATCACCATGCCCAAGCGCACTTGCAAACCAATGCGCGACACGTTTGGCAATTGCATCTGTCGCTTGTTTCTGGATACTCGTAACCAGCGCAGCGTAGGTTTGATTTGCAAGTAACGAATCGACAACAGAACGGTCAAGCTCTAGATTTACCCATTGCTTACGATATGCCGGAGGTAGCAACGGCACTTGCGCCTGGATGCTAGTAATCTCTTCCTGTGTCAAGATAATAGGAGGAATATCAGCATCAGGCATATAGCGATAGTCTTGTGCATCTGCTTTGGAGCGCTGGCTTGTCGTCAATTGCTTTGCGTCATCCCAGCCACGCGTTTCCTGTACCACTTCTTCACCTTTTTCCAGTATTTCAACTTGGCGACGGAATTCGTATTCGGCCGCTTTTTCAACGCTTTTAAACGAATTAAGATTTTTTACTTCAGCCCTCGTGCCTAATTGACTAGCACCTTTTAGGGCGATTGACACATTGACATCAAATCGCATATTGCCATGATAGAGATCACCGTGCGTCACCCCTGCATACGTCATAAGAAGATAAAGTTCAGTCGCGTACGCTTTTGCCTCAAGTGCTGAATGAATATCAGGCTCAGACACTATTTCAATTAATGGGGTACCTGCGCGATTAAGATCAACGAGGCTATGGTCGGCATAATGTGATAGTTTACCGGCATCTTCTTCCATGTGTGCGTGATGAATACGCACACGAGTTACTGTGCCATCTTCCAGTGGTGCATCAATATATCCCTCTAAAATAATAGGATGATACATCTGTGTGGTTTGATAGCCTTTTGGAAGATCAGGATAAAAATAGTGCTTACGATCAAACCGACTTACTTCTGCAATATCGGCATTCAACGCCTTGCCAGCTCTAATAGCAAGATCGACTGCCTTTCGATTCAAAACCGGCAACATACCAGGCAGACCAAAATCAATTGGACTCACCACACTATTAGGAGATTGATCGCGCGCATCATTATTGGCACCGCTAAAAAGTTTTGTCTGCGTTGCTAATTGCACATGGCATTCAATTCCAATCGTCATTTCATATCGACGCAACTGTTCATCAGTAATCATTAGATTGCCCCCATATCTTTCAGGGCCTGCTTAAAGCTCATCAATGCTCTGCGCGCATCGTCATAATTAACCTGTACGTCTGACTCGTGCGCCACTTGATTGCGTAATTTATGTGCCATCCAAACATGATTTGGACTCGTCCAGCTATCTTTTACATTCTTCATACGTTCGCCCATTGTCTCGCCCTTGACACCACGTTCTCGAAGTGCCGTATCGAGCAGTTTATCAGCATTAAGTACACATAAATGGTAACTACTTATTTCATCACGCTTTAACTGCTGTTCGATTGCCAGCCACTTACTTCGATACTTATCCGTATCAAGCTTCGGGTCATCTTTTTTTGTCAGCGTAATAATTGCAAGCAACAATCCTGCCACGATCAGTACGGCAGCAAAAAAGAATATAATTGTTTGATCCATCTATTTATCCTCCATTGATTGCGCCAAGGTCAACAGGGCTACATCTGATTTACGCGGTCCGATTAGCTGAACACCGACAGGTAGACCATGGCTCGTTACTCCAGCTGGCACGCTGAGCGCTGGAAGACCCGCTAAACTTGGCGGCACTGTCATAATATCCGCAAGATACATACTAATTGGGTCATTGCTGTTTTCACCAAGAGCAAACGCCGCAGTTGGTGCAACCGGCCCAAGTAGTACATCGTAAGCATCAAACAGCTCATTGTATGCATTGATTAAAAGCGTACGGGCTTTTTGTGCTTGCTGATAGTAAGCATCGAAGTAGCCGCTTGAAAGGACATAACTGCCTATCATGATTCGTCGCTTATTCTCTGTCATAAAACCTTCATCGCGCGTTTTGCCATACAACTCAGCGAGCGTTTTTACACCTTCGGCTCGATAGCCATAGCGGATACCATCATAACGAGCTAGATTACTACTAATTTCCGCTGGGACGATAATATAATACATCGCCAGTGTATGCTTCACGATTGGCATACTTACTTCCTCGACAACGTGCCCCGCGGAACGTAGCTTATCAGCGTATACCGTAACTCGCTCTCGCACTTCATCGTTAACATTCTCACCCATAAACTCTTTTATCAAGCCAATTTTTTGTGATGAATTGGCTGTATCGTTCGGATGGAAAAAATCCTCGAGTGTCGTCATGTCGCGCTCATCTTTGCCAGACATAACATCCATCACCAACATGGCATCCAAGCTATTAGTTGCAAAGCACCCAATCGTATCGGTGCTATTCGCCATAGCTACGACACCATAGCGACTGACCGCGCCATATGTCGGCTTAACACCGACGACTCCATTAAAACTAGCCGGCTGGCGAATCGATCCGCCCGTATCGGTACCGAGCGCAAAAGGAACAATATCCAGCGCTGTAACAACCGCCGATCCCCCGCTACTCCCACCAGCTACTTTTGTAGTATCAACGGCGTTTTTGGTTGGACCGAACGCAGAATTTTCAGTGCTTCCACCGTGAGCAAATGCGTCAAGATTTGCCTTCCCGATACAGATCGCACCTTCAGCCTCAAGTTTTTCAACCGCAGTTGCCTGTAGCGGTGCCTGAAACTCCGCAAGCATCTTACTCGCTGCTGTCGTCGGCGCACCAAATGCTAAGAAATTATCTTTGACGACAAACGGTACACCAGCTAGTCTACCTTTAATGTCGCCACTATCAACTTTTTTAGCTCGTTCTAGTGCGCGCTCACTCGTCAAACTCAACAACGCATTATACTCTGTATAGTTATTCGCTTTTTCAAGCACAGCAACAATACTATCGTAGGTGGAAGGTTGGTTTAAAAAATCAGAAATATGACTCATTATTTATAATACTTTCGGAACTTTTACTTGATTATTAGATGCTGCCGGCGCCAATGCCAGTAGTTGCTCGCGGGTCACACTACTACGAATAAGATCGTCATTACGCCATACGTTTGCAAGGTCTGTCACCTGATACGTCGGCTCTACGTTACTCGTATCCAACTCGCCTAATTGTTCGACATACGACAAAATATTAGCAATATCTGTTTGCAAATTATCAACTTCAGCATCATCAAGTTGCAAGCTACTTAAATGTGCAAGATGCTGCACATCGTCTCGGGAAATTTGTGTCATGTCATTTATTATAACGTACATCAATACTATGCTACAGTAAAACTATCTAATCCCTGTGTGGAGGAGGTGCCAAACTGTGGGTGAGAGAGACATCATTTTCATGAACGGTATGCCTGGAAGTGGTACAAGCCGGCTCGGACGCGCGCTTGTCGAAGAACTATCTCCAGATATTACGACTGAGCATATTTCAGTAGGCAATCGAATTCGTCAAATTGGACGTGGCGCTCTCCACTCACCTTACCAACAGGCGGTTCTTGATCATCTCAATGGAGATAAGATTCACACACCTCTCCATGATGAAATTGTATACGGCATTGTCGTTGAAGCGCTTGAAAGATATGACGAGACGCAACTTATATTGCTCGATGGATACCCCCGCTATCAACATCAAGTTGAAGCAAGCCAACTACTCGCTATCATTGATTGGCGCACGCTTCACGGTATGATTATCACCGAAACCGACACAGAAACAGCTCTGGCGCGAATGATATTGCGCGGTGAACGAGACGTTAACCGTACGATCACTCCAGCTCAAGCAAGCGATCGACTCGATACCTTTCTTCTGTCATTTGAAGCCGTAAAGTATGAGTGTGAACGCCGTCATATCCCCATTAAAACTGTCGATACTGGCGGCAGTCGTACTGTAAGTACACACTTAGGATTACAAGCGGTCAAAGATCTATTAGACAACCCTACTTTGCACTTCAAATAGTACAGGCGGCCTATATTGCTGGAATTGCGGCATAGCAAGTAGTGCTTGTCGCATCCGTAAACCCGTATCCCGGAGTTGAAGTAGTACTCACGTACGTATTACTTGCCGTCGGTCGCACGGATTTCCCTACAGCACAATGCTGAGCATTCCCTTCAAGAAAATAAATAACAAAAACTGGATTTGAAACGCCATCCACCGTAAAGGCAGCATTGTATAGATAGACCGGCCCGAGCGCTTTGTATGACGCAGTTTGCACTGGAGGAGTTGTGTTATTGGGCAAAGAACTGATTTCGAGTAAACGATTATTAAACGTATTATTTACCGACGAAGGCGTGACACTATCAATACCCCAACACTTATTATCAACAAATCCTGTTCCGATACAATTAACACCTGTCCATGGATATGAACCGTTTGCGGCTATATAGGCACTGATGGATTTTATAGCCGCGTTTGCGTTTGCAATCCTGGCTGTATTGTTTGACCGCACCTGTATTCCGTTGTACGCAACAATAGTAATCGCAGCCAATATACCAATCACCACAATAACAATTAGTAATTCTACAATCGTAAAACCGGCGCCTTTTCGTGTTTGCTGATTAAGCATATGCTTAATCATAACACTAGACATGTAGCCGAACAAACCGCATTAAAAAAACGACCCCCAGAAGAGGTCGTTTTCCCATGAAGACGCATAGGCTTAGCGTACTTCGATAAACGTATGCGCGTGCCCACTAGCACCAGCACGACCAGTTCGGCCAATACGGTGTACGTAGTCTTCGTACGTTTGCGGGGTGTCAAAATTAATAACATGAGACACATTTGGAATATCAAGTCCACGCGCCGCTACATCGGTCGCCACCAATACACGAACACGTTCATCTTTGAACTGCTTCAAAGCACGTTGTCGTTGTGACTGGTTTTTATTACCGTGAATTGCAGCAGATGGAATACCACTATTGTCAAGGTGATCAGACAGACGCTGTACACCAAATTTCGTCTCACCGAAAACAAGTACTTTTCCATAAGCTTCAGTACGAAGCATATCGGTGAGTAGCTCAATTTTGTGTGTCTTATCACGTGCTTCAATAACATCTTGCTCAACGTGCTCACTGGTCTCGGCGGTACGTACAGAAACAGTCTCAGGGTCGTTCAAAAATGTATTTACCAGTGCCTGAATATCTGGCGTAATAGTAGCACTAAAGAATAGCGTCTGACGTTCGGCCGGCATTTCATTCACGATTTCACGAATGTCTGGCAAGAAGCCCATGTCGAGCATACGGTCAGCTTCATCAAGTACAAGCGTTGTCATGTTCTTAAGCTGCAATACGCGGCGCCTCATAAGATCTTTAAGACGACCGGGTGTTCCAATGATAAAGTGCGGGCGACGTTTGAGGTCACGAATTTGACGTTCAATATTTGCACCACCAACAATCAATGTTGAGTACAAACCAAGCCCCTTGCTAAAGTCACGGAACTGTTCGTCGATTTGCTGAGCCAACTCACGAGTTGGGGCAACAATAAGCACACTTGGTCGGAGCGTGATACCGCTTTGACGTTCAATAATTGGCAACAAGAATGCCGCCGTTTTACCTGTACCAGTGTTGGCAAGCCCAATCACGTCTTTGCCTTCAATAATATGAGGAATCGCTTGATCTTGGATTGCGCTTGGTGTCACATAGCCTTTATTGGCAATGTTATGATGTAGCTGTGAGCCAAATGGGAAGTCGGCAAACTTGTGCTTTGCTTCGTATACCACTTCGTCTTTTTTCAAAACAGCTTTATTAATAAACTTTGATGGATGAATATACTTCTTTGCTGGTCCGCGGTTGCCGCCACCACGACGTCCACCGCCGCGATTAAATCCGCCTTGTGGGCGTCCTTGATTAGGGCGTCCGCCCCTTCGTTGTTGAAATGCCATAGAAAATAACCCTTTCGTTATTCGGTTTGATAGCTGTTGCAGTCTGGTAGCTTTAAAAGCTAGAGAACAGCGAGAGGATATTTCGGTGGCTGCGCTTGTAGTCACGCTAGTCTTTGAAAGAGGCTCGACATTCATCGAATGCAATGTTATCTACTATAGCACAACAACTTTAAAATAGCAATTCATTAGTCAAGCTTAATATTCACGGAGATTGCCCGATGATCTGAACCGCCGTCGGCTGCTATGCGATAATCTGACATCTGCAATACTGCTGTTGCAAGAATATGATCAATCGCAAGTAGCCGTATACTAGGCAGCCATTCAAAACCAATCATTTTAGGCGTTGCCGTTGCACGATGTCGCGGATCTGCATCGTGCAATAATAGTCCTTTCACTAACACTTCCATCGTTTCTCCAAACGCCATTTCGTGTACGCGCCTACCTATACCACCCATCACACCAGGCAATCGTTGCATCATCATACCAACTACCGGCTTTGCAAGCACTCGACTGATGCCTGCCGCGTGCATAGCATTGAAATCACCCATAAGCACTACTGGCACCGATACGTCAATCCATCGTATTAGTGCCTCAACCTGCTCAAGTCGTTGCCATTCCGAACGATCATCGAGATGTACGCCGACTAGCTGTAGTATCTGACCATTCGTAGACTCCTTGACGCTCACCACTGGCATAGAGCGATCACCAAGACGAATCGTTTTTTGCGCCACGTATGACACGCGACTAATATAAACACTGTGTGTTGCTACTGCACTATGTAGATCACGCTGCTGTTCATCATACGAAACTTCGTATATCTTATATCCGAACTGTGTTAACCGCTTTTGTGCTGTCGCATCCATCATGCCCTTATAAGCTTCTGCCAGAAACACTACATCAGCATCAAGCAACAGAATACTATCAACGATTTTTAGCGGCACACCACGACCTGTTGCTTTTGTTGAACTCAACCGCCCTTCTACATTCCACGACGCAATTCGCATTTATCACTGTTACCAATAGTATTGGTTGTCAATCGAACGCTCGCGGGCTGTTTCTTTGCGACTAAAATCATTTGTCGTATAGCCATCGTGTGCTTGAACTGCGACGGTAATGATTGTAAGTAAAACGACAAGACTCGCCAAACCCACTAATACAAGAGAAAAAAGCCGACTGACATTACGCCCTTTAACAATTCGATACATAAAATACGATGCTAGCCCTGCAACAAAAGCAGCAAGTAATGCTGGGACAAACACCTGCATATATAGGTCAGCGACAGATGACTCCGAACCTATCAGAAGAAGTGATGATATCAGAACCGTCACAAGTGTAATAACACTAAGTAATAACTGACTTACTATAGCCGCAAACCCTACGTATGTGATTACCTTGTAACTCAAACGCGCTGTGTATGCACTACGGCTATGAAGTGCCCGACTAACTCGTGCAAAACAAATGAATGCAAGCACTGCCGTAATCAGACCTGCTAACGATAGCCATAACGTTCCTACATACCCTGAACCGACGCTCGCAAACCAGCTAAGTGGTGCGCCAACAGTTGCAAGCTTGTCGTCCATAATGGCAAATACCATCATTAACGCCGCACTTAACAATGTGACAGTCGCCACACTTGCCCCTATGGCAACAATATACTCAAAAGTTAGAAAGCTACTGCGAGCTCGGACTATACGACCGAGTGCTTGTTGTGGTGATACGCCAGTTATTCCTGTTGCCTTTTGTGGTTGATGGTTCATGACTATAACTCCCTTAGATAGGTTTAGTATAAGCCATGCATCCTATTTCGACCAACTTTTGACTATAATTTGGCGCGAATATCGGCAATCATATCTCGTAGCTCAGCCGCCTTTTCAAACTCCAAATTCGCACTCGCCAGCTCCATTTGCCCACTCAATTCCTTAATGAGCGACTTATACTCGTCTTTTGGAATTTTCTTCAAATCAAGCTTCTTTGGCTTGTCCTTTTCCTTATCTGGAATAATCGCTCGTAGACCCTCTCCAATTTCTTTTGAGACACCAGTTGGTGTTATACCATGCTCAGTGTTGTATGCTTCCTGAATACCGCGCCGTCGATTTGTTTCATCAATGGCAGCCTGCATAGAACGTGTAATTCTGTCGGCATACATATAAACCTTTCCGTGCTCATGACGAGCTGCACGGCCTATCGTCTGGATCAAAGCACTTTCACTGCGCAGGAAGCCTTCTTTGTCGGCATCCATTATCGCCACCATGCTCACTTCCGGGAGATCAAGCCCTTCACGCAGCAAGTTAATTCCAACAAGCACGTCGTACACCCCTAGTCGAAGATCCTTTAAAATGTCACCACGCTCTAGCGTATCAACTTCACTGTGAATGTAAGCCGTCTTAATATTTATTTCTTGTAAGTAAGTCGTTAAGTCTTCCGCCATACGCTTAGTGAGGGTCGTAACAAGCACACGCTGTCCAGCAGTTACCCGGTCGTTAATTTCAGAAACTAAATCGTCAATCTGCCCCTTTGTAGGACGAATAATAATTTCCGGATCGAGTAGGCCAGTTGGACGAATAACCTGTTGCGCAGGTGCAGGGCTATGCGATAATTCATATTCACTTGGAGTTGCCGATACATAAATAGCCTTATTGATATGACGGTCAAATTCCTGAAAGGTGAGAGGACGGTTATCAAGGGCGCTCGGAAGACGGAAGCCATGCTCAACAAGCACCTCTTTTCGCGCACGGTCACCGTTGTACATGCCACGAACCTGCGGTAGTGTCATGTGGCTTTCATCAACAAGGAGCAAGAAATCATCTGGGAAATAATCCATTAATGTTGCCGGTTGCTCTCCTGGTTCTCGGTTGGTTAAATAACGACTATAATTTTCAATTCCCTTAACGAACCCTGTTTCTTCCAGCATTTCAATATCATATTTAGTTCGCTGTGAAAGACGCTGAGCCTCAAGTAATTTATCGTGCTTCTCAAACCATTCAATTCGTTCTTCAAATTCTTTTTTGATGTTTGCAATTGCACGTTCAAGCTTTTGCTTCGGCGTGACGTAGTGAGAACTTGGAAATACTTGTAGTTCATCAGGTTCGCCACTGATTTCGCCCGTCAGCGGGTCGATACGAGTTATGCGGTCAACTTCATCGCCAAAAAATTCTATACGGTATGCAACGTCACTACCCGCAGGAAAGACATCAACCACATCCCCCTTCACCCTAAATGTACCACGCTGAAAATCAATATCATTACGCTGATACTGAATGTCGGTTAAAAGACGAATGAGCTTATCTTGTTGACGCCGTTCACCTTTTTTAATTGTGATAGACATTGCCGAATAATCATCTGGCGATCCGATACCATAAATACAGCTCACACTGGCAACAATAATCGTATCTCGCCTTGTTAATAATGCCATCGTCGCCGCATGACGCAAACGATCAATCTCATCATTTATTTTTGAGTCTTTTTCGATGTACGTATCGCTACTCGCCATATACGCTTCGGGTTGGTAATAATCAAAATAACTTACAAAATAATGTACTTCATTCTCAGGAAAATAGTTTTTGAATTCACTATACAGCTGAGCAGCTAAGGTTTTATTGTGCGCAAGCACAAGCGTCGGCGCCTGCCGATCCTGAATGACATTAGCCATGGTAAAAGTCTTACCAGACCCGGTTACACCTAAAAGAGTTTGCTCGCGCTCACCCTGATCAAGCCCTTCGATCAATTGCGCAATTGCACTCGGCTGGTCTCCAGTCGGTAGATAGGTGGTTGCTAGCTTAAATTTTTGGCTCATCATATCTATTATACTACGAGCCGTATATTCTCAGTTGCCTGGTAATTAGCCACGGCCGACGCGCTTGGCACTCAAGTGGCTGTCAGTACCATCGTCAGAGAACCCAACATACTTTTCATCTAACGCTTCAATCACTTTTTTCACTAAACGACTTGGATTTGTGTCATAAATAATATCTTTCGCGCCAGGTGCTTCGATATTTTGAAGTAATGTCGGCGTATAGTCAGCAAGACCACCGCTCCCCAGTAGTACACCACATACTTTTCGACTTTCAAGCGCTGTCGAAAGCTCATGGAGACTACCCATACGACCACCTACTGTTATGATTGCATCGCTACTGCGCACCAGGTGAACATCACGTCCTACATATTCCATACCCGTAAAGTTAATATAATCAAACTCTTTTGTTGGCAATTTGTACGTAGCAACGTGCTCGCGGAATGAACTTGCCGGCGAGAAGCCAACCGAGACACCCTTGCGACTCTTGACGCTAAAAGCCCCCATTGCAGCATAATGCGGCAGTCCTACGGTCGCGCCGGTGGTCAGTGTTTTTCCCTGCTCGGCAATCGCCTTACCAAGGTCATAAGCAAGTTGGTGTGATGCCTGCACCGTGTCTCCACTGGCCGCACCGGAAACACATATTTGATATTTCATTCCTATAGTTCCTCCGTATGGTAATAATCTGGTGCTTGCTCAAGGTATGTCTCTAGTTCAGGCTGACGCAGCAAACCTGCCTGTGCCCCGAGCTTCTGCACGACGCTCATCGAGTTAATAGGCGCCCACCTTAGTGCCGTTTCCAGCGATTCGCCCATGGCAAGGGCCGCCGTCACTGTAGAGGCAAATGCGTCACCTGCGCCTGTGCGATCATAAGGCGCAGCAGGATCGGGATAATTTGGCATTTTCAAAATCTTTACGCCATCTGAAGCATACGCACCATCTGGCCCATCGGTAATGACGACAATATTCGGTCCAAGCGCATGCAATCCCTGGGCGAGTTCGGCGATTGACTTCAGGCCTTTGCCTGTTACAAGCGCTGCTTCTTCACGGTTCATGAAGACAATATGCGAACGAGCGTAGACTGCCGCTAATTTTTCGACACCCCATGAAAAGTGGAAGGTTCCCGGCTGGAAGACCAGCTTCGTTTCCGGATGCTTCTCTAGATACGCCAGCATATCTTCATGCAGCTGCCAGGCGGATTCGCTAATCATTGATAGATACAGCCAGTCAGGTACTTCTGCTGGCTCCTGCCAATTGTAAGCGTAATCTTCGTACTTAATAAGGATAGTTCGATCAGCCCCATACCTAAGTGCGTAATGATAGTTTGATTTAAAGCCATCCTGCACTGAAACAGCACGCGTATCAACATGCTCGGATGCAAGATATTTCATCGAGTCTTTACCCGGCTGATCATCTCCCAGAAATGCCATAAGTCCCGCGCGTAATCCTAAACGAGTAAACGCTACGGCAGCATTAGCCGAATTACCTACCGCTTGGACAATCTCTACACTTTCATACGGTGGCTTACTGCCAAATTCCATACTCAAACGCTTGTTACCCTCTTCGTCTACCGTCACCTCCGCCTGATCGTCACGCAATTTGATAAAGGCATCTGTCACTATATCTCCAATAGCAAGTATGTACGGCGTAGTTGTATCCGCCCTCTTTGGACGACTAATCGTCTCGTAATGCTCATCGTCCTCAACAACAAGGCCTGCATCTTTCGCAAGTTGTTGCGCAGCAGCAACGTCAACTTGCGAATGATCGAGATAACGACCCATAATTTCACCACGAAGCGCACGCTGCCCATGACTAATAATCCGATGCTCGTATGCAAGATCATGGTGTGCATTTTCAATTACATCAATTAAATTAAACGATATCACCTGGCGATCATCGAAGGTCATCAAGACATAGTCGGTTTTAGATAGCACGTCTTCAGCCGCCCCCTGCTTAGCGCAAGCGCGCAAGCTCTGATACAACTCTTTTCCTGTTGTGTTAGCTGGTTCTAAGCCAAGCTGGCGCATGACATCATGCGCAGTGTGTGTAATGTCGGCAATGATTCGCGTATCAACGCCGCTGTGACCAGTTGCTTTTTCTAGCTGGCGTAACCCAACACTAAAAAGAGGCTCTTTAGCATCAAGTAATGTTTGTAAAAATTTAGCCATGGTTATTATATGCTCCTTAGAATGGTTTTTCGCTCATTGGCATGTCGTGCAACACCGTACCTTTATGTAGAATACCGGCTTTAGCGCCAATTTTTGTCACAACTGAAGTAGAGTTGGCACTTGCGAAAACAAGCGCTTCTTTTAACGATTTGCCTTGCGCCCATTGACTTAGAAATCCCGAGCCAAAAGCGTCACCAGCTCCAGTACGGTCTGTCACCGGTACGTCTTCATACATACCAGCACGCACAATCGTCTGGCCATCCGATGCAACGACACCATTTGGACCATCACTTATAATCGCTACCGGTACGTAGTGAAGCGCATGACGCGTCAACTCTTCCAGCTCGCTCCCCTCAACAATCACCTGAATTTCTTCACGATTCACACAGAGAACATCAACATCTTCAAGCAAGCTTTTTAGCTTTTCTGGCTGCGATAATTCACCCTTGCCTGGATTGAACATAATCTTAATGCCGAACCGTTTTGCCTGGGTAAATATACTGTTGATAGCCTCCATACTCCCTGCCATGCTTGATACATAGAGCCATTGGGCGTTTGTTTGCGATAAATCAAAATGCTTTGCATCGTAATGTGTCGACGCTCCACGGTATGTCAAAATGGTCCGTTCGCCATTCGGAGCAAGCAGGAGTACCGAATAGCCCGTGTTATATTTTTCAGAATAACTTACATGCGAGGTGTCAACGCCTTCATTATCGAGATCATCAAGCACCGCCTGGCCAGCTGGATCATGTCCAATCGTGCCCATAAACTGCGCATGAAGTCCCGCTCTTGCAAAGGTAACTGCCGCATTCGTCGCGCCACCACCTGTACTAAAATTGATGTTATTAACATCTGCTTTTGCGCCCAATTCAAGCTTCATGAAAACGTCATGAGGGTCATCGGTGACAGGCTTAAACTCATCACTATGGCTCAAAAAAACATCCTGAACAGCTGCGCCTATGGCTAAAATTTTATGCGACATATCAGGCTACACCACCGCCTTATCGGTACTGCCGAATGCTTTTATTTTTTCTTCAACAACAGCCTGTACTGCACCGTACACTTCGGGCATCAGTTTCACGACAGCGTATTCATTAGGGTTTTCGACAAGAACACGTTCAAGATTTTTACGAAACGCAAAACGCATATCGCTATTGATATTTATTTTGCTTACACCGATACGCGCAGCCTCTTCGAAGTAATGGAGCGGTGTACCACTACCGCCATGAAGGCTAATTTGACAATCAATACTATCGCGAATCGTTTGCAAAAGTTCGAGATCTAGCTCTTTTGGCACAGGATATTTACCGTGCAAATTACCAACCGCCGCTGCGAACGTATCAATACCGGTTGCAGTAATAAAATCGCGCGCACCTTCAGGAGTACTAAATGTTTTTTTAATTGCTTCATAATCAATGGCCTCTTCATGGACATTTGATGACCCGCCGAAATAGTGCGGCTCTGACTCAACTAAAGCACCGGTGAATTTTGCATAATCGACGACTTCTTTTGTTTTGGCGATAATTTCTTCCGTTGAGGCATTGTGATCTGCTTGTGAAATATCAATATGAATAAACTCAAAGCCAACATCAATCGCTCGCTTACAATCCTCGACAGTAGGGCTATGATCGAGGTTGATGTACATTTCAATACCATACTCGACTCGGTAGTTATCAACCATATCACGAATATTTTCGAGACCAATAGCACTTACTTCGCCACTACTCACTTCCACTAAGACGGGAGCGTTTAACTTTTGCGCCGCACGCGCAATAGCTATAAGTGTCTCTTGATTATCTATATTAAAAGCTCCAACCGCAAAGTGCTGGGCGCGTGTCCGCTGATAAAGATGTCGTGCTCTCGTCGTATTGTCGCGGATTTGCTTAATTGATAAACTCATATATTCTCCTTAATATTCTTGATGATAACGTGAGGTACTATCGATAAATTGTTTAGCCGTCTCGGCAATTGAGCTGCCATCAAGTTTGAAATAATTAATTAGCTCAGCTGGCTGACCACTCTCGCCAAATCGATCCTGCATACCGATTCTCTTTAATGGCGTAGGTAATTTTTCACTCAAAAGTTCAGCAATCGCACCACCAAATCCACCTGCTACTTGTGCCTCTTCAGCCGTCACGACCCGTCCTGTCTTTCTCACACTTGCAAGAATTGTCCCTTCATCAAGAGGCTTAATCGTCGGCACATGAACAACCTCAGCCTGAATACCATACTGCTCGAGTTGCTTCGCCGCAGCGAGTAATTGATACGTCATCATACCCGTTCCTAGGAGTGAAATATCATGACCTTCACGTAGTATATACGCCTTGCCAATCTCAAATGGTGAATCCTCAGTACTAAACACTGGTGTTTTTTCACGAGCAAGACGTAAATACGTTGGTTTATTATTTTCTGCGAGCAATCGCGTTGCTTTTTCGGCCTCAAGACTATCGCCAGGAGCGATAACAATCATATTTGGCAAGACACGCATCAGAGCAATATCTTCAAGCATCTGGTGAGTAGCGCCGTCAGGTCCTACACTCACACCAGCATGTGAGCCAATAATTTTAACCGGCTGATTATTAAGTGCTATTGTTGTACGAATCTGCTCCCAATTCCTACCAGGACTAAACGCTGCGTAACTACTCGTAAAAGGGATTTTGCCAGCACGAGCCATACCGCTTGCTACGGTAACCAAGTTTTGTTCTGCGACACCTATTTCCACGAAACGTTCAGGAAACGCATCACGAAAAAGATGCATTTGCGTACTTTCGGTTAAATCTGCGCACAGCGCTACAATCTGTTCATTAGCTTCACCGGCCGCTTTCAAGCCACGGCCAAACCCCGCTCTAATTGGTTCATACTCAGCATTATCGGTAAATAAATCTGGGTGTAATGGAAAGTGGCTCACGCACCTGCTCCTTCATGAATAATTTTTCCGTCTAATGTGCGCAGTTTTTCAAGCGCCTGTTTAGCCTGTTCTGAATTTGGCGGTGCTCCGTGCCACTTGTAGTCATACTCCATAAAATCAACTCCTTTACCAGGAATAGTATGGGCAATAATAACGCTTGGTTTATTAGTAATCGCTCGGGCCATACTTGCGGCGTCAATAATACTTTCAATATTATGACCGTCAATCTCTTGAACATGCCAGCCAAAACTTTCCCACTTCGCACGAAGATCTTCGAGTGGCATGACATCTTCGGTCGTACCATCAATCTGGATATTATTACGGTCAATAAAACCAATCAGTTGACTTAACTTATACTTACCGGCAAACATAGCCGCTTCCCAAATATTTCCTTCGTTAAGCTCGCCGTCGCCCATGACCGTATACACAAACCGCTGTTTAACTTGATCGATATATTGCAAGCTATAGGCATACCCAGCTGCCTGACTGAGTCCACTTCCTAAGGGGCCACTCGTGTTTTCAAGCCCTGGCAATTTTTCTCGCTCAGGGTGCCCTTGCAAGCGACTTCCAAGTTGACGCAAAGTTTGCAATTCTTCAAGATCAAAAAAACCTCGCTCAGCCATCGCGGCATACTGAACTGGCACCGTATGGCCATTGCTTAGGAAGAAAACATCTCTCTCTGGCCATTCAGGCTGTGATGGATCGATGTTAAGAATATTAAAATAAAGTGCAGCAAAAATGTCCGCTAGACCCAACGGACCAGCACTATGTCCGCTCCCTGCATGTTCAAGGCTGCGAATAATATCCTTACGAATATCATTAGCCTTTTGCTCAAGCTGTACGACCGTTAGTTGCCCACTCACGTCTAAATAATCCCCCGCTTATTGATTTCTTGTACCAGTGTAGCATAAGCAGTAGCAGGGTCGGCAGCCTTTTGAATCGCCGAGCCGACATTCAATGCATCAACACCACCCTGGGTAAGACTATAGGCATTATCCGTAGCAACACCACCATCCCAGCCAATTTCTACTCCAGCATTAATGGCTTTGATAAGTCGCACTTTCTCTAATTGCATCATACTTGCTTTACCGCCAAAATGCCCCAATTCACCACTAAAAACCATGACATGATCAGCCTCTTCGATAAGAGTGGCAACCGTAGCAGGCACAGTACTCCGCTGTAGTGCAACACCAACCTTTATATCAAATTTTTTTACATGCTTCAGGACTGTCAATAAATCTCCCTCAGCTTCAGCATGAAAGACAATCATATGCGGCTTAAGACTCACGAGTGTCTCTACATAATCAGCTGGACGAGCCACCATTGCATGGATATCAATGATCCAATTCTCTGGCCACCAAATCTGAGCCGCGCCAACCGTGAAACTAGGTGCAAACTCACCATCAGAAATATCAATATGCACCCGCTCGGCAAATGGATGAATGCGTTCAACCTGCGTCTTATAGTCATCGGTCGTTTCAGCGAGAATCGTCGGAACAATTATACTCATAAATTACAGCTCATCAATCTGCATATTGCGACGCTTAAAACGTGGGGCACTAGCAAATGGCGTATTAAGCCAGGTTTCAATAATACCCTTCCATGCCGCGGCGTCTTCTTCAAGTGTTCGGGCAGGCAAACACAGCACGTTACTGTCATTGTCATTACGTGTCATTTTAGCTTCGTATGCATCCCAAATTACACTTGCTCGGATACCCCGAAACCGATTTGCGGCCATAGCCATGCCTTGTCCGCCACCACAAAGCAAAATAGCGCGCGCATCGCCCTCTGGATCACCAATCACTTTTAGAGCTGCCGCCTGTGCAAACTCTGGGAAGTCGTCATCAGGATCAAGCGCCGTGTCTCCGACATCTTCTACGTCATAGCCATGCTTTGCTAGATAGGCAAATACTTTTTCTTTCATATGAAAGCCATTATGATCAGAGCCCAGATAAATCTTCATGTCATAAGTATAAGCATTTTTGTCTGAAAACAAAAGGGTTCTCAGACACTGAGAACCCATGCGCATATTTTAGCGTTGAATTGAACGGCCAACATCCGCGACCAGTTCAACGAGACGGTTTGAATAACCCCATTCATTGTCATACCACACCATAATTTTGGCTAAGTTTCCGCCTACTACTTTTGTCAGCGCTAAGTCGACCACACCAGAGTGACTGTTGCCGATATAATCCCGACTAACAAGTGGCTCGTCGCTTACACCAAGAATACCTTGGTAAAATGGCTCTTTCGACGCTTTTGTAAATGCTTCATTAATTTCTTCGGGCGTCGTGTCTCGGCCTAACAGCACCGTGATATCGCTGATTGACACAACGGGGGTAGGAACCCGGATGCTCAAACCGTCAAATTTACCCGTTAACTGCGGCAACGTCTTCGTCACTGCAATAGCCGCACCGGTACTCGTTGGAACCATATTTTCAGCGGCATTACGGCCTTCACGCACATCTTTTGCTGGTGCATCCTGGAGTGCCTGACTTGCCGTATAGCTATGTACGGTTGTAAGTAATGATTTTTCGACACCAAATGAGGCATCTAAAATCGCCATTACCGCACCAAGTGAATTAGTCGTACAACTAGCATTACTAATCACACTACTAGCACCCTCAATCTTATCTTCATTCACTCCTAGTACGATCGTGTCGACGCCATCGCTCTTACTTGGACCAGAAATAACGACACGCTTTGCGCCAGCCGTAATGTGCATTTCAGCATCTTCTTTTTTTGTGAAGCGGCCGGTTGACTCAATTACCAAATCAACACCTTCGCTCGCCCATGGCAATGCCGCAGGATCGCGCTCGGCTAATACCTTGACGTGCTTACCGTCAACGATAATACCAGCTTCATCATAACTTACTTCGTGATGATAGGTCCCGTAGTTACTGTCATGCTTCAATAAGTACGCTAGTGTTTTTGTATCAGTCAAATCATTAATAGCTACGATCTTTACATCGCTACGTTCAAACGCAATTTTAAATGCGTTTCGGCCAATTCGACCAAACCCATTAATGGCAATAGTTGTCACGCTCATTAAATTCCCACTCCTTTTTTACTAAGCTTTAGCATTTATCTGTTAGTATATACTGTTCTCTGTCTCAGCGCAAAATCATAAAAATAAACCACTGTATCACGCTGATTCGTTTTACTTTATACTATAAAAGACGATGAAAAAGAGTGAGTTACTATCCCGCGCCCAGCCTCATTACGACGAAGATACACTTCTCGAACTCGAACACGCCATTGATTTTGCTACTAAAGCACATAAAGGCCAGAAACGAAAAAGTGGTGAACCATATATCATCCACCCTCTTCATGTTGCGGATACGCTCATCGAATGGGGTATGGACATCGACACCATTCTTGCAGGAGTACTGCACGATACCGTTGAAGATACTACTGCAACACTAGATGAGATTGAAAACTTATTTGGACGTGATGTCGCTTTTTTAGTGGACGGCGTCACTAAAGTGTCGCAAGCCCGTGCAGGAATGCGCGATCTTGCGAGCTATTTACCGCAAACAAAAGATAATTTATCAAAGCTTTTAATTGCCGTAGGGCAAGATGTGCGGGTGATTATTATTAAACTGGCCGATCGCTTACATAATCTCTCGACGCTCCAGCACATGAAACCAGAGAAGCAAACGAAAATTGCGCGTGAAAGTCTTGAAGTATTTGCGCCAATGGCTGATCGTCTCGGTATGGGTCGAGTGCGTATGCAAATCGAAGAACTAGCCTTTAGCTACCTTGATCCAGCTGAATTTAAAAGACTAAAAAGCCTTATGCAAAAGCGACTTGGCAAAAGTACCAGAAAATTAGGTATCGTCCGCCATGAAGTCGAGGTTGAACTTTCCAAGCAAGGTATTAAAGTCGAGGTCAACGGACGCGTCAAAAGCATCTACAGCTTACATAAGAAGCTAATGAAAGTTGATGGCAACATTGATGATATTTACGACCTCATGGCTCTGCGTATTGTTGTCGAAACAAAAGAAGATTGTTACCGGGTGCTTGGAGTACTCCATGGCATGTATCAGCCAATGATTAGCCGTATTAAGGACTATATTGCTATTCCAAAACCAAATGGATATCAAAGTTTACATACGACAGTTATTACCCCAAATAAGCAAATTGTTGAATTTCAAATTCGTACATACGATATGCATAATTATGCCGAGCGTGGCCTTGCGGCAAGTTTTCACTATCATGAGCAAAAAAGTTCAAAAACCTACATCAAGAAACGCTCAGAAACGACCAATTTACCAGCCCAACTCCAATGGATTACTCAGTTGCAAGAAATTGCACAACGTCTACGTTCTGGTGAGGATATTTCGCACGACCAGCTAAATATTGATTTGTTCGGAAATCGGATATTTGTCTACTCCCCCAAAGGAGATTTATACAATCTCCCCGAAGGTGCCCTGCCGCTTGACTTTGCCTATTTAGTTCATAGTGATATTGGCAAACATGCCTACAGTTTTCGTGTAAATGGCAATATCCATGCTTTTGATAAACCTCTTTCAAACGGCGATGTTGTCGAAGTAGTGACCCGAAAACTGTCACAGCCCAAACAAGCTTGGCAGGAGCTCGTCACTACTACACATGCGCGCGCTAAACTCCGAGCGCACCTGCGTCAGCTTGGTATAATTGAAACAATTAGCGGTGCAGCCGCGATTATTCGCGACAAAGCTAGTCGGAAGAAAAAGTAACCAGCTAGATTAGCTGGTTACTTTTTATATATTCAACCGCACTTTTGTAAAACGGCCGAAGTTCATGAGTCTCTAGTAGCGTGTCGAAATCAACCCATTCATACGCTTCATGCTCCCAGCTTAGTCTCACTTCTGGGATTACGACTAAGCTTACGAGATACAATAACTTACTGACAGATTTATTTTCGTCGCCATAGAATTTTGTTTCAGCATAAGCAAGACTCACATGTTTGGGATCAAGCACAATCCCGGTCTCCTCGTACACCTCACGAATAGCTGCTGTATGCTCAGATTCACCCAAGTCTACTAGTCCCCCAGGGAAATCTGGCTTATGTGCTTTTTCGGGGTGTTCTTTATATTCACCCGTAGTAAGTATCAGTGCTTCTCGTTCTTGATTTAATATCAATACTTTTGCGACCGACTCACGCTCCATACTAGCGATTATTCCAGCGCTCGATACAATCAGCCAGAATTTGCTTAGCTTCGGTTACGTCACCCCAACCCTTAACAATAGTAGTACCGGGCTTTTTTAGGTCTTTGTAGTGTGAGAAGTGATACTCTACTTGCTTCATCCAGCTACCAGGAATATCATCGAGTGAGTTAATAGTATTGCCGTTATGACGATCATCGGCTGGAACCACTACGAGCTTATCGTCAATCTCGCCATCATCTTCAAAGCGCATGACGCCAATGATTTTACCTTCAAAGAATACGCCAGTTGCAATTGGCTCGTGGCAAATCGTCAAAACATCTAGTTCGTCACCATCTTCATCAAGTGTCTGAGGAACGAATCCGTAGTTCATTGGCTTTACAAATAGTGCTGGCTCAACACGATCAAGCTGCATGACAGCAAGATCGCGATTCCATTCAACTTTTAACGATGACCCCATCGGGATCTCATTAACAACATTAACGATTCCCGCTTCAACATCACCTGGTGTCAATATTTTATTAAAATCAGCCATATAAGTATCTCCTAAAGTTTGCTCCCTACATCATAACAAATCTGATATGATGAGAGCAACGATGTTAGTAATTGGTCACAGGGGCGCTGCTGGTTTAGCGCCTGAAAATAGCATAGAGGCTCTAAGGGCCGGCATGGAAGCTGGAGCTGACATGCTTGAATTTGATATTCGCCTGACCAAAGACCTGGTGCCAGTACTCATTCATGACTGGCGACTACTCCGCACCCACCATAATTCAGCCGCCATCAGCCAATTAACACTTAAGGAGCTTCGCAGTCAAACAGAACACCAGCCAATTTCTACACTCGATGAAGTGCTTGACGAATTTTTTGGTGTGATTATGCTTAATATTGAGTGCAAAAGCCGTGGTGCAGGAGAAGTGGCCGCTAAGCTGATCGCCGAGCAATATGTGAAAAAAGATGATGACTGGGATAACATTATTTTCTCGTCATTTAAAGGTAGTGAGCTTGCAGTAATCCGCAAAATGAGCCAACACGCCAACCTCGCCCTTTTGCACAATAGAAATCCTTTCATATTCATTGCATACCACCGTCAACTCCGCCTTACTGCCGTAGGCTTTCACCGGCTATATACTAATATGTTCGCTCTTGAAATTGCTCGGCGCGCTGGTTTGTTTACGTACGTCTATACGGTCAATCGCCCACGTGCAGCGCTACTTCTGGCAGAAGAGGGTATTGATGGTGTTGTCACTGATCACCCAAATCGGATTCTTGCCGAAGTACAAAAAAAGAGCGCCTAGCTGCGCTCTTTTTGATCGAGATATTCTCGTATACTGAGTGCGGCGCTCGCGCCTTCTCCGACTGCACTGGCAATCTGCATTGTCGCACCACTACGTACGTCACCACTCGCATAGACTCCTGGTATAGATGTTTCTAGCTGCTCA
This sequence comes from uncultured Candidatus Saccharibacteria bacterium, assembly GCA_946886125.1. The sequence continues at coordinate 21,425 of CAMPHY010000002.1, forward strand.
TTAGTCTTAACAAGCCCCTGCTCATCTAACTCAACACCGCTACCGGCAAGAAAACCAGTATTTGGCTTAAGGCCAACAAACACAAAGACACCATCGGTTTCAAAAGATACCTCTTGCTCGTCTTTTTGCGCACTCACAGACGTAATTTTTCCATCTGTCGCCACAATCTCTTTTGTTGTTGTTTTCAAATGAATAGTAATTTTACCTTCATCTACGCTTTTTTGAAGCTCGTGCTGCAATACTTCGCTGGCTTTAATAGAGCTTCGAACCAGTAAGTCAATGTGCGTCGTAAAACGCGTAAGAAATAATGCCTCTTGTACTGCCGAGTTGCCACCGCCAATCACTACTAATCGCTTATCACGATAAAATGCACCGTCACACGTCGCACAGTAATGTACACCGCGACCATAATATTCGGCCTCACCTGGGACGCCAATCTTACTATAGTCACTGCCTGTCGCAATCAGCACCGTTTTAGCACGCACTTCTTGTCCGTCAACAACTACCACTTTTACGTCACCTTCATCACGTAGTGCTGACACATCACCAAACTCAATATCGGTTCCAAATCGTTCAGCCTGAGCCTGCAACTGACCCGCCAACGTCATTCCTTCAATACCATCCGGAAAGCCTGGGTAATTATCGACTTTGTCGGTAATCGCCGCCATACCGCCGATTACTCCTTTTTCATAGACAACCGTATCAATATCTTCGCGAGTCGTATATACAGCAGCGGCAAGCGCACTCGGACCAGCACCAATCATAATCACATCGCGTATTTTTTGTTCCATCGCTACTGCCCCAATCCGCTTAAGTCTGGTACGGGTATTTCTTCTACTTTAGGAATGATCATAACGATAAACTTTAACGGAGTGTTGGGAGGAATATTATCACCCTGCCCTTGTTCTCCATATGCCTGTTCAGCTGGAATCGTAAGCAGGCGTACGCCACCAGTCTTCATACCAACTACGCCCTCATTCCAGCCCTCAATTAGATTCCCGCCCGCAATCGGTGCCTTTAAACTTTCGCCATCAAACGAGCTGTCAAATACCTCTCCTTGAGGATTCCAACCAATATAGTATGCACTGTATTCACTATCCTTAGTGATCACTTCGCCACTGCCGATCTTGAGATCTTTCGTTTCAAGTTTTGTCACATCGGCCTTATCGAATTCCGCTGGTACAGATTCGTATTGCGAGAATTCGTCATAGTATCTTTCAGATAATTCAGTCGCCTGAGCCGTAACCTGCTCCTGGTATGCATCAAGTGACTCTTGATACTGTGCGTACTGCTCTTGAGCTCTCGCTTGATCCGCTTGTTGATTTTTCGGAGCCAAAATCATGACAGCAAAGCTACCAATTGTTCCGAATACGAGCGCACCAGCAATTATCCAAATGCCAATACGTTGCGTTGTTTTTGTTGCCATCTTAAATAAGACTCCCTCTCTATGATCCAATATAGTTATTGCAATTATACCATTTCTCGTAACCGTTCCATAGGCAATTCAGGGAGTGATAACGCTTATCTTTGACTTCTTTACACAATTCACCTATAACAACATACAGATTAGCGTCATTCGACGACTAGTGTACCTTTCAGTTTCCATAGGAGTAACCATGAAGCATTTCAGTGAACCCCACAATACTGCACGTATTGCGATTCACATTATAGCCGCAGGAATAACAGCGTTGTTGCTGCTTGTTGTATTTGAAAGCGTACCTGTGAACGTCATGATCGAGCTCATCATCTTCATTGTAGTTGAGCTTGCTGTATTTGTTATCAGTCATTACTGTCTGGTGACACACCTGCCGTCCGTTGAGATCCCACCTAAGCCGCGAACTTTGCCAACAATTTCGAAACGGAAACTTGGTAGTGCTATTGAGCTAAGTGCTTTTTCTGCAAAAAGAATCAACGAGAAAATAATTGGTATTCAAGATTGGGAGGCAACGTTTGAGCAACGTAAACCATTGCTCGAATTATTTCTTCAAATTGAAAAACGCGAGCGTACTAGTAAAAATGTCCGTAAGCGCGGTGTATTTCGTCAACAGAAAGGTGAGTTAAGCAAAAAGAGTACACTATACGAAGAGCTCTTTTACGTACTAATAAGCCTATTGGCGACGGTGTTGAGTTTCTGGCTAATCGCTCCCCTCTCCGCCCACCTCGAGTTTGGCGCATTGCTGCCACCGCTCATTGGTTTTATTGCTTTATGTTGGGCATTAACTAAGCTGTATAAAAAATGGGGGCGCGTTTATTACTACCGACTAATTGCCTTAAAGCAGTGCGATGAAGATGGCAACGTCGTCAATGCTCAACTTGTCGTTATCGATCAACCTCCCTATTTCAAAGGTGGCGGCGTTTATCCAATTGACTTTTCGCGCATTCGAATCGTTTACGGCGCAACCGTTAAAGACGCCGAAAAAGATGCGGACACTTGGCGTAGTAATCTTGCTGGAATGGTTCGCTATGAAGGTCTGATTGTCGACACTTTTTCAGATAAAGATAAGGCACATAACTGGCTTGGACCTTTTTTCAATACACCTGAGCTTGTTGCAGAAATAAATTTTCTGAAAGATTCCGTGAGGTCAGAAGGATTATAACCTATGTAGAGACGCACGAAAGGATAAAGGCCGAACACAGATTGAGTTATCTCTGTGTTCGGCCTTTTTGCTAATCACGACGTCGATTAAACTTGCGCTTGTGCTGGGGGCGCCATGGACGACGCATGAAATGCCGCTTATCAGCATCTCGATGCGAGGTTCCCAGCTGCGCCATGAAATTATTATCCATATACGTCTCAAGTTGCGAAAGCTTCTGCAATTCTGCACGCTGCTGCTTACTCAACGCATCAAGCGCGAGTTTACCATCTAGCACTGCGCGTACCCGCTGCTGTACAACACGAAGTGGAACGCCCGGGATGCGTCGACGATGTCTCACTTTGAGATCTTGTCGCTCTTTTTCCAGTCGAGCATGCACCCATGCACCGTAGAGGTCACTAAACAAGCGACGATTACGCATTGTTGAATGGGTTACTGGTACGCCCGCACCTTCAACAACATGCCCGTTAAATGTTATGAGTTGACGTGTCGCCAACATGCCACGCTGGCTGTCAAAATACGTCTTTCCCGCCTTGATGGTAAATTGCTCAGGAGCAAGTTTTTCGAGCCATTCGGTTTTTACGGCAGTTGCCCCTTGCACGAGATGGAGTGTCTCAAGACCGCCTTTTTGTGTGGGAATTTCAAGGTCAAACGGTGTCCCTGCAATTAGTTTCGGGTGCGCCACAACACTCCCACTTGATAATTCGCGCTGTTTTTTGCTGCTAATATGCGTTACTTTACCGTCTGATTGCACCGACCATAACTGATCTATTTGCCCGGCTACAATACACCGCAACAGCGGCTCAAGCTCATCATCGGTTACTGGCGTGAGTGCTGTGGTGTCTATTCCTAAATCACGATCAAGCCGAGACATCACTTCTTGCGCCTTGGCAATATTTTTACCAATAATCCCAAGCTCCTCATATTCTTCTGGATCAATAGCTGGAAGCGCTAAGTAGACATCGTACTGCGCAATTAGATCCGATTGTGTTTGTTTTGTGTAGCGCCGCCAACCGCTAAAGCGCGTACTTCCTTTTACAATACCTCCTACTTCTTGCATCGCAATGATAGCAGCTAACTTTACTTGTATAGATTTGTCATATTCGTCAGCTTCCACAAGCATTCGACCATAACTAGACTCTACCGGAAAGCGCTCCATGCGTCGTCCTATCGACGTCACTTCACCAGCTGACGTTAATGCTCCTAAACTTACGAGCGTTCGCTTGGCACGTTTTATCGCACGGATACTCGGGTCATGATAAAAATCAAGACGCTCAACATCAATTCCTACATTGGCGAGCCGTAGCGTAAGTCGATCTATATGCTTGCGCAAAATTTCCGGAATGGCGTATGCTGGTCGATCCTCAAAAGGAAGACACGGCATATCATCAAGTGGCGCTAGGATATAAAGCCCCTCTTTAGTGCGTCCGGCACGGCCAGCACGCTGCATACAGTCAGCTTGAGAGACCTGTGCGATAAATAAACCTTCTACGCCATTTTGCACTTCACTCCGACGCTCTAATCCGGAATCAATCACTACATCGATGTCATCGATTGTCACACTAGTCTGCGCAATGTTGGTAGTTAAAATAACTTTACCATGTGGGTATGACGCAAATGCAAGCTGCTGAGCGCTCGCCTCTAATTGTCCATGCAACGGGATCACTGGCACGCCATACTGAGCAGCCTTTGCCTTTATCATTATGGCGACATTTTCAATCTCCGCCTTACCTGGCAAGAAAACCAACATGTTACTTGTGTCACCTTCGAGTTGCTGGTAGATTTCCGAAATAATATCTTCACCCTGACGTTTTGTTACTTCGTAACTACGCCCAGCGACAGCTATTGTGGCCGCGCCCTCAAAATATTGAGCCAATAAATCAGCTTCAATAGTTGCACTCATCAACACAACTTTAAAGCGCGAGTCTTCCTGCGTACGTTTCTTAGCCCATGCAACAAGCACCTCCATGTTTTCATTCCATTCATGAATTTCATCAAGGACTAAAATTTGCCGTTCGCCAGTACCACTACCTGTTATCTCACGTACCAGCTGGAGCCCATCGGTGCAATATAAAATAGCTGTGTCTGGCCCATCGTCACGCTCGTGCGCCGTACGATATCCAATTATTTCGTCTGAGTCCTTACCAGTTCTTAGCGCCCACTCTTCGCGTACGCGTCGCGACAAATTACGTGCTGCAAGAATTCGCGGCTGGGTCACAATCACTTTTTTATAGCCATGTTCAGCCAGATATTGTGGCACTTGCGTACTTTTACCCGCACCAGTTTCGGCGGTAATTATTGTTACCTGATTGCTATCGACAGCTGATAATATCTCTTGCTGACGAGAATATACAGGAAGGTTATCGGAAAAGCCAGCATCAGATATGGTCATGGTACTATTGTACTACGAAATGATCGTGTTACGAGCCACGCTCGTATCGACGACTGGAGACAGTAAACAGGCTACTATCGTACTTTATGATAATACGCCTATACCGCTAAACGACTCGCGCTCCAGTCTGGCTCGTCACCGCTGCAGTAACGATATCAATTATTTCAGTGACTTCATCACCATTCAATGTGCGGTCATGCGCAGTCAAGGAAATACGCAGTGTAATATTTTTTGTCTCCTTAGAATCGGGCTGATAAATATCAATTGGTGTGATACTTGTCTCCAGCAGCACCTCGCTCAGCGCACTCTGCACTGCATCATATACTTCTTGATACTCAACTGTACTTGGTACTTGGAAGCAGATATCACGCTCCGTACCTGGATAACGACTCAATGGACTGTAGCGATAACCTAGCTTCTCTGTCGCACGACGCAAAGCTTCAGGGCCAATTTCAAAACCGGCGACATATGACGGCAACTTAAATTGTCGCGTAACCGACTGCTTATATTCACCAATAATCCCAATGAATTCTCCCGATGCGACATCTGTCACTAGGGCGCTACGCCGATATTCAAACGGTGCTGCAACTGGTACATCGAGTTCTTTTTTGATAGTTTCATAACGAAATTCAAGCCCGAGTGATGTAGCGATGTAATCCAGGTACGCCCTTGCTTCATAATATGCCGAGCCAGCCTGAGCTTTTTTATGTGCAAGCGTAAGTGTTAAGAAATGTAGCTCACCTGGAACATTTTCCTCATTCAGGCCGTGCGCTTTATTATGGGCTTTATTCATTTCGAATAGCGCAAACTTTTCGTATCCAGCTTTAATATTCGGATGAATTAACTTCAATAAACTTGGCGTTAAAGATTGGCGGTAAAACTGAAGATCAGGACTGATACTATTTGTAATCCGGTAGGAATTTTCCGTTTTTTGGCCAGCTTTCTTTAGTATATCACCATGTACGAAACTATAGCTCAATACTTCATTGGCTCCAGCCCGTACTAAAATTTTTCGCAGATTCGCCCGAAGCATATCAAACGAACTTGGTTGAACTGCTGTAAAGTTTCGTATAGGTAGCGTAGGTGTAATGGTGTCAAAACCACGCAGCCGGCCAATCTCTTCGATAATATCTTCAGGTATGTGAATGTCTGCACGCCAATACGGCACTTGTACCTTTAGCGTCGTCGAGTCATTACTCTCCGCAACAAATTCAACATGGCGTAAGATTTTTGAGGCTTCATTTTTACTAATGTTGCTGCCAAGTACACCATTTATTTTTTCAAGCGACACAGAGAGAGTTACTGGCTTACGCTGGCTAGGATACGCTTCACAAATCGGTGAAGAAACGTTAGCACCTGCGTACTGCTGCAATAACGACACAGCCTCTCCGAGGACTGATGCAGTCAGTTCTGCCGGTTGACCTTTTGTAAAACGCGTAATAGCTTCAGAAAAAATACCATGACGCATTTGCGTCGCACGCAAATTATATAGATTAAATGTCGCACTCTCTAAAATGATATTTTTGGTAGTACTGTCAATGACGGTATTAGCTCCGCCCATTGCACCAGCCAAACCGATTGCTGTTTCACCCGCGCTAATGACAATATCCTCAGGAGCTAATTGAATCGTTCGACCATCGAGTAGCTCAAGTTGCTCGTTCGCGCGCCCGGCTCGTACATGAATATGTGCTTTTCCGCCACTCACCGCCAGTACTTTATCGTAATCAAACGCATGAAGCGGCTGGCCAGTCAGCATCATGAGATAATTTGTTACGTCTACTACTGCACTGATTGGACGAACACCAACACGAGATAAATATGTCTGCAGCCAGAGAGGCGACTTTGCATTGCCGTCTGCGTTACTTAGAATGATGGCTTGATAACGCTCGCTTAATTTTAAATCATCAATTGTTACAATTGGCGGAGTGATAGCACTTTGCTGCACATCGATATCAACATTAGATTGCTGCAGCCAATCAGGGGTATGAAAAGCCTTGCCAGCAATTGCTGCTACTTCACGCGCAAAACCAATAATCCCAAAAGTATCAGGTCGATGAGTAAGAGATTTGTTTTCAATATCTAGTAGGTAATCGTCAAGTTCATAGTATTTAGCAAATGATATTCCTGGCGTTAGGTCGCCCCCATCAAGTTCTAAAATGCCGTCATGCTCATCGTACAGAGCCAATTCTTTCGCGCTTGCAATCATTCCATTACTCATGACTCCGCGTAATTTACGCGCCCCGAGTACAAATGGTTCTTTATCCTCGTACGTTTCAGGCACAGTAGATTTTGGTGGCAACCATGCAACAAAAATTCCTTCACGGACATTTGGCGCACCACATACCACTTGGACATAGCCACTCTCATCACGTTCAACATCTTTTACCACACCGCCATCGTCAAGTTTCGTCACGTTTAGGTGATCAGAATCTTCAAGCGGTCGTGCTTCAACCACACTCGCCACCACAACATCGCGATACTTAGCTCCAAGATCAATCACCTCTTCAATCTCGACTAGTCGAGAGCCAATGAGCGTCGCTAGCTCATCAATCGGCAAATCAATGTCCGTATATTTTTTTAGCCAGTTAGTCGAGATAATCATGCAAACTTCCTTAAGAATTGTAATTTACCAGATTCGAAGTGACGGAGATCTTCAATACCATATTTCAGCATCACGAGACGTTCTATACCGCCACCCCACGCAAAACCTTGATATTTATTCGGATCAATACCCGCTTCACTCAGGACGTTGGGATGAATCATACCGCAACCAAGCATCTCCAGCCAATCACCCGGCTTACCGCCAAGCGCCGCTGGTTTTTCAATAGCAAACTCTAGGCCAGGCTCAGTAAAAGGAAAATAAGCAGGCTGCGTTTTTATCTTTAAACTCTGGCCATAGTATGTCTCGAAAAATGTCCTGAGCGTACCAAGCATATCGCCAAGCGTGGCGTCACTTGAAACAAATACACCCTCGCACTGATAGAAGGTATGCTCGTGCGTAGCGTCAACATCTTCATTGCGAAATACTCGGCCATAACTTACCGCTGCAATTTGTCCGCCAGCTTCAAGCTTTGCCTTACCAGCCTTTAAGATGCGGTGCTGCATCGTACTTGTATGAGCCGGTGGGATGAAACCTTCTTCAGTGCGAAACGTATCGTAGCCGTCACGAGCTGGATGATTTTCAGGGAAATTAAGCGCACCAAACATATGATGGTCATCATCGATTTGGCGTGATTCGATTGCGGCAAACCCCATACGCGTAAAAATGTCGATAACCACTTCAAGCTCTCGTGTCAGTGGATGTTGTGTACCCTGAGCGGTGGGCAATAGATGAACTGGGCCAGTGTTAGCACTCCACGGCGCCGTCACATCCAACGATTCAACACTGCCATCTTCTAACTCAGCTTCACGTTCTTCGACTGCCGCTTCGACTGCAAGTTTTAGTTGATTAACAGCTTTTCCATACTGACCACGCTCGCGCGGATCAAGTGACGGAATAGCGGCATATAGCTCTTTTATTTCAACGGCCTTTAAAACCTCGCGCGGCTGAGTGCTACTACGCACGCGCTCAGTGAGTTGAGTTTGTACTGCCTGAATTGCATCGTTCATAACTAGGGGTAATTATACACGACTTTAGTGGTAGTCACTAGAAATAGTAAGTGTTACAGTTGAAGCAGTAAAAAGATCACCGCTCCAACTGCCGCTATTGCAATAAGCACCCATACCCACGCAAGACTTGTTGTCGTCTTGGTATCTTTTAAATAATTAGAATCTACTACACCATCAGGACGATCGTTCTTATCAAGTTCAGCCTGTTTTTTAGCCTTTTCGTTCAACTCGGCAGCAAGACGCTCTTGCAGCTTACTGCGATCACCGTTCTGATTAATAAATAATGCCATGCCTTTATTATAGCACTCATGTTTCCCTCCTCGATTGTATGTTATACTTTAGCCATATTTCACTTAAGGAGGGAAATGAATCTATGGCAACCAAAAAAACAAGCCAAACGACAAAAAAAGCAGTAACCAAAAAACCTGTTGCTACAAAAGCGCCAACGGCCAATACTACTAAAGTACGGACCGTTACCGCTACGGCAACACCAAAGCGTTCAATCCGTGCGCTCAACTTAAATCGCTCACCATTAATTGGTGCTGCTGTTGCTGAGTTTATCGGTACGTTCTTACTTGCTGCAGTCTTTATCGCTGGGCAGGGTCAACCGATTTTGATTTTGTTTGCGCTCGCTGGTATCGTACTGACAATCGGTGCTGTTTCCGGCGCACATATCAACCCAATTGTCACCATCGGTGCATGGGTAACACGCCGTATTAATGTGGCTCGTGCTGCTACGTACCTTGTTGCACAAGTACTTGGAGCGATGCTTGCTCTTGTTGTACTAACAGGCTTCGTAAACCAAGCACCTACCGTCACACCTGAAATGGCAGCATTCGGCCAAACAGCAGCCACACTATACAGCGCCGTACCGCTTCCTGAAGACAAGCAATGGGCAGTTCTATTTGCCGAACTTCTTGGTGCGACAATCCTAGGACTTGCCGTAGCGAGCGCACTTCGAGCGAAAGAAAAATTGACTGCTGCATTTACATATGGCTTTGGATTTTTCACTGCCTTGCTTATTGCCGGTTCAGCGGCAGTAATGGTTGGCGGAACCGCTATTCTCAACCCAGCAGTAGCGATTTCACTACAGGCATTTAGCGACTTTAATTTCTGGGTATTTGCCGTTTATGCACTTGCTCCAGTTCTTGGTGGTATTATTGGATTCGCGCTGAGCGACCTCATCCATGGCACTACAAGTCGTAACGACGCATAGTAGCATTCTGATTTATATAAAATACCTCGCTGATTTAGCGAGGTATTTTATATAAACACTATTGAAGTTCGTCACTTTATTCAGTATCTTTTTGCGGGCGATCAATTAAAAGTGGCTCTATGCTGGGAGCGCTACCCGATATCCTTACGACGTCTTTGTCGATCTTCTTCAACTCTTTGTGTGCAGTATTAAAGTGCCCTACTGTCGTACCTAGGCTACCACCTAGTTTCTGCATAAAAGTATCATAAGCCGCCAAATGGCGCCCCAGCTGGCCAACGCGTATTTGAATCTCTTTAGCTTGTTCTTCAATCTGAAGACTACGCAGCCCTTGCATAACCGTTTGTAGGTACGCCATAAAGCTTGTTGGGCTTACGATGATTACTTTCTTATCCCGAAAGGCATACTCAATCAGATCACGAGCGCTCGATCCGGTTCCGACATCGCCGATAAGCAAGTCGTAATACAGTGACTCGCTAGGAATAAACATAAAAGCAAAGTCCATCGTGTTTTCATTAGGACGAATATACTTACTTGTTTCATCTATTCTTTGCTTTAAATCGGTACGTACTTTCGCAAGTAATTTTTCACGCTCAGGCTTACTCGACTCACCTACCATGCGATTGTAGTTTTCTAAGCTAAATTTACTATCAATCGGTAGCACTTGGCCTTTTTCAAGAAATACCGCAGCATCTACGATTTCCCCGTCAGAAAATTTGTATTGCATTTGGAAGTTTTTTGGCGGAAGGATATTATCAAGTACCGATTCTAGATAATATTCACCAAATACGCCACGCTGCTTAGGATTTTGAAGGACATTTTGTAGTGTCTTTAACTCGTCGGCAACATCCACTACTCGACGGTTTGTTTCGTCCAATTTTGTAAGGCGCTGCGACACATCTGAAACTAACTTTGCGCTTTCTGAAAGCTGTTTTTGCACGGATGTCTGCATGGCGTTACTACTGCGATCGAGTTTATCGCCCATCGTTTGCTGCATCAAGGCAATAGTACGTGACAGTTCCGTTACATCACTTTTTAAAAACTCGACAGCGCTTGATTTTTTCATATCTTTAAGGCGCTGATTAAGCAATATGATCACTAATCCAAAGCCAACAATAACGATAATTAATACAAGATAAAGAATAAGCTGTTCCATACAGCTAAGTATAGCACTAGAGTGCTGAGATAATGCGGGTAAGGATAACTAGAACAACAACCGCTGCTAGAGCAATCCAAAATACACGAATACGTGTGAGCCACGCAAAGGCAACGTAACTAATAGCATACAGTAGCCCACTCCAAATAAGGGCCCAATACCAATCCATTGCCCCTATCCATGTGCCAAGTCCCCACAGTACGATAGCCGAAGCTATCACTATAAGGAGTGGGCGATATACACCAAGCTTCACTAGTGCAAGTAGTCCAAGTAGTCCTGAGGCAATTGTCGCTAAGTTACTCGCCAAAACACCACCCTGCGTACAGACGCTAAAGTTTGGCCCATCGGTCGTACAAAAAAGTGGATCAATAATAAAGCGACTCACCACCAAAGTAACTACCCAAGCAAATAGCCCGAGAACCAAGCCTGCTACAGCAACCTGCAAGTAAGTCTTAGGTGCTACATCAATAATCTTTGGTTTTGATTCAATTACATGAGTATCTGCCATGGTGTCTCCCGGTTGTTTACTACATTTTACACATTATTGCCGAAAACGCAAAGGACTAGTACTATCAGCCTTTTTTGTGCGTAACGCCTGAAAGTACCATAACGCCCCTACTGCAGCAACAATCGCCCCGCCTATGACGTCGAGCGGGGTATGTACTAGCGCCATGACGCGACCAAGTGCCATTAGAACAGTGAGTACGACAAGAATACCTGTAACTATTTTTAAGCGTGTTTCGAATAATACAGCAAAGGTAATTGCACTTGCCAGCAATACGTGGTCAGAAGGAAAACCAGGATTAGCCAAAAAAGATGCTCCCGCCTCTACTCCGAGTAGCTCAAATGGCCGCAGCTCAGCCGGTTGATACACTTGGCCGAGTAATTTAGCAACTAAAAATGCAGTGAGTCCTGCCATTAATATGCGAGTGTATGCCTCGTAGCGATGCCCTTTCGGTACTTTAAAAACAAGTGCCCAGCCCCCTAGTAGTATGATTCCTACTATTAAGCCGTCGGCCAGTAATTTTACAACCGTTTCGTCAATCATATCTGTTTAGTATACTACGCCATTCAGCAGAGCAACAGTTACGACATGCGACTTGAGCGAGCTAGTAAATAGCTGTCAATTCGCTGCTTACTCCAACCTCTTTGGCGCAACTCATTTTTTAGCTTACCAAGTAGAGCGAGTCGAAAGGCATGTTCATTTGGAAAGCCGTAACGACGGACAATGGTAGCGTTATCCTGCTGATGCTGTAAATCCCGGAAGGTTAAAGCATCAATTCCCAATACTTCTGCTCGTAACTCACCTTTACGGTCATGCTTATGCATAATACGATCAAACTTAGACTCTTTATGGCGCGATGTACACGTCATCAAGCGGCTGGCGCCAGGTACCGATACCGCGACTGACGTGAGTAGCACCAATGAAGCTAAGTTTTTAGTTGATATGCGCATTGCAAGACCCCCTTTTTTTATATCGCATGTGCTTAATGTAAGCTAAGTATAGAACATTAATCTGAGAGTTTTCTGTATAAAAGTTCACTGACTCGTTGTTTTACCACCACGTAATATAAGAACGTACACTCAGTGATAAAGGAGGTAGAAAATGATAGATGACCAACTTACAAGTGATTCTGATGAATGGAGTTCCGTACGCGAGCCAATGACCCAGGACCAACGAGTATACCTCGACACTCTAGCCCAACAAACAGGCGAACCCACTCCTGGTGACAATCTCACAAAAGATGAAGCTGATTTAAAAATCGCCGAACTTAGCAAGGAAGCAGGTGTTGAACTTGATAACGACGATGACCTCGAAATGGGTGACGATGATCGCAGTCAAGAAGTATAAAAATACACCGAGTAATCACTCGGTGTATTAATGAAGAAATAATAAGATTACTTCTTTTTTGCTTTAAGTGCTTTAAGCTTTTTCTTCAAAAGACGCTTGCGCGATGCGCCGTGCCAATTCTTGTGTTTCGCCATACTTTTTCCAATCGTTATATATCTTACTTATCATAACACATTATTGATGCCATTACCCCTTGGTGCATCTTGTTGCCAACAAATTAATTTCTCTACATAAAGGAAAGTGATTATTTAGGTAGGGAGCCGATTGCTCGACCCCCTACCTAGGTTGAGTAGACAACGTGCTCACATATAGTAGTGGCAATAACGGCGACATTAAGAGTGTACTGCACTCAACCTGAAACATTCACTCATGTCCACGTTCGTTGTTCGTGTACGCGGCGACTTAGCCACGGTATTGATTTCTTGCTAGCACTTAGCACAGCTTCATACACACTGTGGGGTTACTAGCTAAGAGATGGTCGTTACATTGCTGCACGATCATCACTTTTATCATAGCTGACATATGCCGCCTTATCAACTTTATGATGATATTGCTGACCTTTTTTACCACCAGCAATAGCAGCAAGAGCGGTTAAAATAAGTGCCAGAAGTGCAGTAACAATCCCTGCCGTCGTAAAGCTCTGACCATCTACCGGAATACTTGGCACATTCAGCTGCTGCAATAGATTAAAGCTTGAGCCTAGTGCCGTCCCAGCTAAAGCCAAAAAGATTGTTATTATGAGAGCCATTAACCATACGCCAAACCCCTGCTTTACACCATCGAATCGCGACATCCGTCCCGCTACATATCCTCCGGCGAAATATGCTACACATAATGCAATCAACAATGCTATTGCACTGCCTATGCCGATAGTACTAGCATTATTTACTATCTCTTGTGAGTCGGTAGTATTGGCGACAGTCAAAGCCACGGCACCGCCAAGTGCTGTTAGTAATGAAATAAGTAAGACTGTTACTGAGTTAGCGACCAACCACCCAAAAAAAGCAGCTCCAAAGTTAAAGCCTCCGTACTTTTCTTTTTGATTGAGCTCACCTTGATTGGTTAAATGAGTGCTAGTCGTATTCACTTCTTTAGTTTCTGCCATGTGCATACCCTCCAGTTGGTTTATGGAGTTTACTATATGATTTACAATCCTGTTAGTATATAAAATAATTCACAAAATGGTTTATATATTATTTAGCAATCAGACAGCTTAGTAGACTAAGAGTTTGTTTGCGGTGCACCAAAAATGCTCGATATATTCCGAGCTGCGAACCGGTAAAAGCATTAACCAATGCTAATAAAGCAAAGTGTTTTGCCTGCTGAGTTAGCAGCAGTATATCCGGTTGTTGGCGTTACGCCCCCTTCCCATGTACTCATAACGCCATCAACACCGCACTTTTGACTTGTACCATTTAACCAATAAAATATCATTGCAGGCTTCACCTGTCCGTTATATGTACGGGAAGATGTGTGGTTGTATATAATCCCATTTGCTACTGAGCCGGCATTAGGTACGCTCGAGGGCGGAGCGCCGACGGTCGCTATGTTTGTATTGAAAGTACTATTACTATTATCCACTCCACCAGTGTCACGAACACAACCCGATATTGTAGTTACACAAACGTTTGAAGCTCCCGTGTAAGGGTACTCGCCTTTTAATGCATGATACGCCTGAAGCGATTTCATCGTTTGACTCGCAGCGTTAACAATTGCCGCATTGTTCGCTCTCTGCTGTATGCCGTTGTAGGCAACGATTGTAATCGCGGCCAAAATACCAATTACCACAATGACAATAAGAAGTTCGACGATCGTGAAACCTGACTGTTTATGTTTTGCCCACATAGTTAGTATTTAGTATATCAAATGAAGTTCGTCTTCTGATAAAATCTATGTACTGTGCTTGCGGCTGGATATGATAGAGTCATGTATTTTTAGCTTAGTCAATACAACATTTCGAGCAACATGATATGGTCAAGAGTCAATTACCGTAAGTTAAAAAAAGTATTCTGAAATGAATCCTATTATGATAATCATGAGGAGTAAGATTAATGCGATTAGGACAAACTTAATTCCACTATGTAATTTAGGGTAATATTTCATAAATACTTTATTTAATATAAAACCAAATAGAATTACAATTATTATTCCAATAGCAATTTGACTAATTAATATCCATATAAAATTTGGGTCAAAAATCGAAATCATAATCGGATTATATCATAACGCTCATAGTAAGCTGTGTATAGTGGATTTGCTCAGGAAGACTCAACTAGTTATTCTCTTCGAAATCCTTTAATATTTGTAAATATTGCTGCTGCACCTCAGATGGAATACGCGGGTGAACCAACGGTGTAATTCGACCGTCGTTCTTTATGATTTTATTTATCTCATCAAAATAAAAGCCATCTAGTGTTGCGACAAACAAATACGACGGATTCCATGAAGCATGCATCTTTTCCGCTATCAGCTTTATATTAGCGACATTAATACTACGACGGTATTTAACTTCAACAAGCCTTACTTCTTTTGTTTCCTGATTTATAACCGCAAAATCTGGAGCGGTTCTCAGCGTTTCTATAATTGGATCTTCGTGCCCATGATTATATTGAAGTAAATCGGGAATGACTTTCTCGTAGCCAAATTCTAGCACTGTAAAGCATTCCGCGTTACGTAACATTTGAGAGAATATCGTCTCTGCAACTCGACCCTTTACTAGGTTTTTTGTAAATTTTGAAGCGTTCATGCTTGTTATTTTATCAAATAAAATAGACCTACGATGAGGTCTGTTTTATACATAAACTCTATGGCTGGGGCTAGTGGATGTGTTTCAGGACAAAATGCAATCTTATAGCTTGGACGTCAATGATTTATCAAGTTTTCGTCGGCTAATTATGTGCTGATTTTACCACCTTGAATGACTATCCGAACTCCTGATTCGGGCTCAAACTCCAAGTACTGGGAAATCTTCTCGTTCAACTTTGTTATTTCCTCATTGCGTAATACCGTCTTACGCGCATTTTTAGTAGTCCATACCTCATTGACCCAAACGCTGAAAGGATCTTCATCCTCATTGTTAGCGGACGACATAATCACCGTGCCGTAATAAAACGACAAACAATCATCTTCTTTTTTCAGTATGAGAGTATATTCATCTAAAATTTTAATTACTGCGTCGGTATAGCCAGGCTTACCGTAAGTATTGAGTATTCTCGAGACGCCGAAGTGATTTTGCATATAACTAAGTGTACCATTGAGTTATATAACATAAACCACTAATCGAAATAAAAATAGATCTCGTGTGAGACCTATTTTAAGCATAATCATCTTGGCTGGGGTTAGTGGATGTGTTTCAGGAAATAACTCTACTTCATCATCCGTGCAAGGATGTCATCTATAATTTCGTCAACTGATCTATCTGCCGGGATAAGTACTAATCCTTGCTTTTCAAATCTCGCTTGTTTATTGTAATGAACGGCAATCGCTTGTTCCTTTTCCTGTGCTGTGCGTAAATGTGCGTGGCTATCGAGCCGCTTTTGTAATGTTTCGGCACTAATGGTAAGGGCAAAGATTTTATCAAAAAGCGGGTAGAATTTTTGCTGATTACCAACGATAGCGCCAATGAAAATATCACTCTCACTCTGTAGTAAATTCCGTAAGCCAGCCTCTTGCCAGTTCCAGATATATTTTTTCCAGTTCACAACACCCTCTGGCCACGGTACTGGTTTCCCTGTCTCTTGTTCCTCTAGTTTTGTTATCTCGGGCATATCATCCGTGTTGAATGCTTGGAAGCCGCGTTGCTTCAATGATTCTATGACTGTCGTTTTGCCGCTACCAGGTCGTCCAGTAATTAGGTATTTTCCCATATGCTCACTATAACAAAAAGACCCCTACGAAAGGAGTCTTTAAGCATAATCATCTTGGCTGGGATGGAGGGATTCGAACCCCCGAATGCTGGTACCAGAAACCAGAGCCTTACCACTTGGCGACATCCCACTAACAGTACAAATTGTAGCATTTCCGAGGGTATGACTCAAGAGGTAATCGTAAGGCAACGCTATACGTCAATTACACCAGACTTGCGTCGATCATGGCGTGCAACACCGAAATATGAACGCACTTCAAACAATAGATACAACCCTACGCCGATCATAAGCAGATTCCAAATAAAACTAATCGGCTCGAACGTAAATAAGAAACCAAGGCAAGTAAATACAATACCGATATTAGCTAAAAGAAAAAGCAAATACCATCCCCGCTGACGCAATTGCTTTAAATCAGATACCGCTGCACCAGCCAACACTAGTGCAATTAACAAGAAAGTCCCCAGCAGTAAAATCGCTATGCCAGCTATGCCCCCGATTAACGCACCGATAGGACCACCGAAAATTACTCCAATTCCTGCGACAAGGGTCGTAAAAAGTATGCCAAATAACAGTGTAAAAAATAGGCCTATGCCAAAAATAATTAACAGGGTCAAAATAAGCCACCATAGATTATAGGCTAGCCACGTACGACCGCTTGATGGCAAATGCGGCGCTTTACTAAACAGTTTTGCAAATCGTGCTTCGAGTCTTTTTATCATTTCTCTACTCCTTTTTCTGCTGCTACCCTTGCTACTACGTTATTTCGATGAATCGGCCAAATGCCCCAGCTAGCCCAAGCATGCAATACACCAAGCGCCGCCACAAAAAAGACTGACCACCAACCGACCGGTAGCGCAATCGGCGCACCGAGTAGCCCGTTATTACTACCGAAACTATCCAACTGGGTATTTTGCCATATTTGTAGAAGCAGTAGAATAACGAACGCCAGCCAACCGCTGATCATGCTTACTATTCGCATTAATGAACTCACCCTCATCATAATGAGAAACGGCAAAGCGAACACCTCAAGTGTCACAATTAACGCAGCTAAGAACGTAGCAACGATCACACCACCTGGTAATTGATAACTTTCAAGTAGAGGAATAAATTTTTCAAAACTGAATAACTGCGCCACAACTAGTACTATTAAAAGTATGGCGAGCGACAAAGCCACCGTGCGAACGTCGTGGCGATAAGGCTTCGATACTGAAGTAGAACGAGCATATAATTTCATATCTTTAGTATAGGTGTAGTCAAAGAAATTTACAAAACGTTGTTTTTTTCATCATTATGCTTGCGCTTTTTGCTCCACTGCCTTATTGTTACTGGTAGCGAAAGTTGCAAAAACAAACATAACTCCAAAACTATATGTTGTGACTGATCGCTCTACGACATCCACCACAACACGAAATGCCTCACCTCTAGTGAGGTATTTCATTTAGTCTGCTTTTAAGGAATTATCGTTGCGCCATTTTTGGATATTGGCATGGTTACCACTCAAGAGCACCTCAGGCACTTTCATCCCGCGAAACTCTTCAGGGCGCGTATACTGGGGAAACTCTAGCGTTTTACCATCACTAAAACTTTCAATTGCCGTGCTCGTCTCACCACCCAGTACACCTGGAATCAATCGCACAATACTATCTATCATTGTCATAGCTGGTAATTCACCGCCTGTTAGCACGTAATCACCTACGCTCACCTGTTCATCAACTAAAGCCAGTATACGCTCGTCATACCCCTCATAACGTCCACAGATGAAGATAATGCCACGACCATCATCAGCCCACCGCTGAGCAAGTGCTTGCTTCCACCGCTGGCCCCGTGGCGTCATAAGTACCACCTTCGCATCAGTATCGTACTTTTTTGCTGCTTCCACCGCAGCAAAAAGAGGCTCAGGCTTAAGGAGCATACCATCACCTCCGCCGTAGGGCGTATCGTCCACCTGTCTTCGTGGCCCTAAACCATATTCACGTAAATTAACCATCCGAAATTCAACATGCGCCTTGTCCTGGGCCTTCCACATCATTGAATTTCCTAGGACACCCGTAAACATTTCAGGAAATAATGTTACTACTTGTATTTTTCTCATCTGTTATAGTGTACGGAATGTTTCTAGCTTTGTCTATCAAGCCGTCCTTGTGGAACGGTCAAACCCCACCTGTTATACTAATTTACAAATAGCGAGAGGACTTTTACTTATGGAATTTGAAAATAAAAAAACAATTAGCGATGAAGATCGACGCCTAGCTGAGGCAAAGAAAATAACAATTGAACCGCTTCATGCAGACATCACGCCAGAGTCAACGACAGGCAGCGACGCAGTTGCTGCTGAAATAGCCACTCGTCACACTCCTAATGTAAGTAATGATAGCGAAGACACGGTCCAGAATCATCTAGTACAGCCTTCGAAGAGTATCCTCGACAAACCAACCGACTCCAAAACACGACAAATTAAAATACAGCCAGCAACTGCTTCCGCTCTTGGTATCGGTCTTATTAGCGCATGCGTCATAGTCTCTCTTTGGCTTGTAGCGCGTTAACTTACTTTTTAATAAATACACTCAAAACAAAAACTGCCCTCAAAAAGGCAGTTTTTGTCACAAATAAAGCTCTCAACAATATATTGTTGCTCGCATGAGCATGTTCTCGCAGTTCTAAGATTTTTTGCTTTCGAACTGTTTATGATTATATATCGAGATCATCAAGTTCCGCAAGCTCTTTTCGAGAGTTTTTTGCATATGACGACTCGTTATCCACAACTTCATCTGGAGAGTTTTTCACAGACTGGCTAGGTAGGTCATCTGATGATACAGTATAGCCCTCACCGTCATTGTCATTGTTTACAATCTTTAGATTATAACGAGCATCATTTTTCGTCCCCAATGCACGTAGTAACGTACGTAAACTCTGCGCTGTCACGCCGCGCTTACCAATAACGCGACCGAGATCCTCAGGATTCACCGTCAGTGTCAGTAGGACACCTTTCTCATCAATCACTCGCTCTACTACCACATCATCAGGGTATCCCACGAGTGATTTAACGATATATTCTACAAATTGCTGGTCTATTGTTGACATATGCCCTCCGTCGTCAAGTTCGGTCTCTACATCTAATATCGTAATCCTATTGTACCATCTTTTCATTCTTAGATTTCACCCCACCAATATACATCCGATTTTTTGCATAAAGAACACCCGCTAACTAGAGCGGGTGTTCTTTATGCTGACCTTACTTATTCAGCTGCTTCTTCAGTGGCAGCTTCTTCTTTTGGCTGATTTTTACGTAGTTTTTCCGTATTACGGATAGACTTCGTTTTTTGTTCAGCTTTTTTCACCCAATTTGGGAGCTTTACGCCAGCATCAGCTAGTAACTTAACGACACGCGGTGATGGTTGTGCGCCATTGTCAAGGTACTTCTGTGCTAGTTCAGTCTGCACATTAGAATCTTTTGTATGAGGGTTATAGGTGCCAACATAAGCAACGACACGACCACTTGATGGGTGACGCTGAGCTTCTTGGACGGCGAGACGGTACACAGGGTAACCCTTGCGACCAACTCGTTGCAAACGAATTGCGAGCATAAAAATAAACTTCCTTTAGTTAAACTCTTAAATGATTTTTACTCTTGAACAAGTTTACCCTTTTTTGGCGCTCTCGTCAATCTGTTTTGTGAGGCGGGCATATTCTTTAAGCGCAGCCTGGGCAGCTTGCTGTTGCGCCGTTTGCTTACTGTGCCCGGTTCCTTTACCCATCAACTTATCACCAACAAACACGCCAAGGGTAAATATTTTATCATGATCAGGCCCCACTTCTTCAATCACCTTATAAAGCGGCGTGTGATTATCTAGTCGTTGCGACACTTCTTGAAGGTGAGATTTGGGATCACGCCAACTGCCAGACTCAAGGATATCTTGCAACTTACTGATGATATGAGTATGTATAAATGTAGCAGCATCATCATAACCTCGCTCGAGGTAAATCGCACCAATAACCGCCTCAAATGCATTCGCTAAGATTTGCTGACGCGCCCGGTTGCTACCATTTTTCTCACCGCGACTCATACGCACCAATGGCTCATACCCAAGCTTGTCACCTGCTTCACCAATACTTTCTGTACGCACCAGTGCCGCGCGCCAACTTGTTAGAATTCCTTCTGGCTCATCATGATGACGGAATAAATAATCAGTTACAACAAGTTCGAGCACCGCATCGCCCAAAAATTCACAGCGCTCATTGTGCTCCGAGACGCTCTTTTTATGTTCATTGACATAACTACGATGGGTCAGAGCTGTAATAAGTAGATGAATGTCTTTAAATTCAAATCCAAGCTTTGTGCGAGCAAATTCTTGGTATGGTTCGGTTTGCATGCCAGTCATAATTATAGATTCTCCTGTCGGATACGTTTCATTGCAAGCAACATTAACTTGCCGATATCCTCATACTCGATCGCATCCAGTGCGTCATGAAATGTAAACCATTTAATGCCATTCATCCACTCTTCTTTTTGAATTGCATTTGTATCACCTTTAGCGCGAACTAAATATATCTGTGTGGTCATCAACACGAGTTTATCAATGCGACGGTACCGAAAGTGAATTTTACCAAGCCAGCCTAATACATCTGTTTCTGTCAAACCAGCTTCTTCGCCAATTTCACGCTGAGCGGTTTGCTGAGCCGTCTCGCCTTCTTCAATATGCCCTTTTGGTATCGTCCAACGATCTTTAGCGTCTTGAATAAGTAGTATTTCTACCTGCCCCTTATCGTCACGACGAAAAACAATACCGCCAGCCGTTGGCTCACGAACAATCTCTTGTATTGATGGTTTACCTCGATTAAAATATTTCTTAAATCGATCAAACTTCGGTGCTGTTGCCATGATTGGTACCTTCTACGAGTGTACGATAGGCCGTGCCAAGCACGCCGTTGACGAACTTACTCGAATTATCAGAACCAAATGCTTTTGCGAGCTCGACTGCTTCATTGATAGCTACTTTTGGCGGAACAATTTCACCACGGTGAATCAGTTCGTATATACCTATTCGTAAGATCGTACGGTCAATGCGTGCGATCTGATCAATTGGCCACTCAGGAGCGATAGGAGCTATCGTACTATCAAGCTCAGGCTGATGATCGATAACACCGTCAACCAACTCCTTTACAAAACTCTTATCATCAATTGCAGATTCATATCGCTCTAGATTACGACCAAGAATTTCTTCAATTGATACAGTCGAATCTTCTGACTGTGTCCGAAACTCAAATTCATATAGTGTTTGCAGTGCGACGATACGTCCTAGGTGACGATTAGAGGCCATATGTTTGGTTCTTTCTTCACTTATGTTTTGTTTAAGATGCGCTTTTCACTTAAAAATAGCAAAAAGATATTATTTTGCGAGGGCTTTGCCGGTTTCGCGACGAGTTGTCTTCACCTTGACGGGTGATTTAGCATTCACGCGACGTGCAAGCTCAAGTCGCAGATGACTACGACGCAAGCCAGTCTTTCGTGGGCTGCTCTGTTTCTTTGGTTGTCCCATAGTAAAGTTCTCCTTTTATAGGTATTTATTCTAAAACTTAGAGCTATTATAGCGAATTACCGTCGATTTCTCAAGGTCAAATCATTAAACTATTGACATTTATTAACATAAGTGGTATTATGTTAGCATAAATAAGGATATTATTTTATGACTAATCCAAATATTGATCGACTACACGCTATTGAACACTCAGAAGATAACGAGCATCCTTTTCATTTGAATAAACGCGGACGACGCGCCGTTGCAGCCGTTGCACTTGTCGCATCGGTAAGCGCAGGCGCAAGCGTGCCTGTTGTTGCAGAACATGTTAGTAATTCAATTGATAAATTACAAAATCCCGTTGAGTTTTCAGAAAATGAGACCACCTACACACTAGAGCAAGGTGAAGGTCTTGACCACGCGATTTATCATATCAATGGTATTGAGGGTGTAGAAGTCTACCCAGTCAAAGAGCACGTCAAAAACGACCCAGCTAATACCGAAGTATTCGCCGACAACATACTGCAGGTAGGTGAGTCTATCGTTATTCCCGAATCGGTTAGTAGTCGCTAGTTAAATAACGATATTCATTAGTCGACCAGGTACGTAAATGACCTTGGTCGGCTGTTTGTTTTCAAGAAACTTTACGACATTTGGCTCAACAACAGCGAGAGCCTGCACTGCTTCCCCAGTGGCATCAGCTGCAACATCGAGCTTGGCGCGTAATTTGCCGTTTACCTGTACGATAATAGTGACGGTATCGCTAGTTATCAAATTGCTGTCCCAATTAGGCCATCCAGCTTGTTCCAGCATTGATTCATTGCCTAACTGCTGCCAAAGCTCAGCACTCATATGCGGAGCAAGAGGGGCAAGTAGCTGTACGAGAACGCTAAGCGCCTCACGCCAAATTTCATCAGAAAAGCCAACTACTTTCAGCTTGTAAAGCTCGTTGGTATACTCCATTAACGCAGAAATTGCCGTATTGAAACTAAGTCGATGATAGTCATCTGTCACCTTGCGTACTGTTTTATGCTGTAAACGTCTGACCATTTCATCATGCTGAGTATTATCTTTCTTATCCGCGTCAAACTCTTGAGCGAGCACCCAGACACGATTCAAGAAACGATAAATACCAGCGATGCCACGCGAATCCCATGGGGCGTCCAATTCAATCGGCCCCATAAAGAGCACGTAAGTGCGTAGTGCATCAGCTCCATAGCCTTGATTGATAACTTCCAGTGGATCAATCACATTACCCTTACTTTTACTCATTTTCGTGCCATCTTCAGCATTGATATAGCCGTGATAGACCAATTTTTTCACCGGCTCTTTAAAATCGGTAAGTCCCATGTCGCTAAATACGTGAGTCCAGAAGCGTACGTAAAGCAGGTGCGCGACGGCATGATCACCGCCCACGTAGTAATCAACTGGCGCCCAATAGTTCGCTTTTACAGGATCCCATGCTTGTGTATCATTTTGCGGATCAGCATAACGAAGCAAATACCAGCTACTACAAGCATAGCCGTCCATCGTGTCAGTTTCGCGTTTCGCTGGACCTCCACAGGTAGGGCACGTCACACTGACCCATTCATCCACCCCAGCAAGTACCGATTTACCGTCACCTTTTGGAGCATATTCTTTTACTTCGGGTAACATAACCGGTAGTTGATCATCTGGTACGGCAACTGCGCCATGCTCGGAGCAGTGAATAATAGGAATAGGTGCTCCCCAATAACGTTGCCGACTGATCAACCAATCGCGCATTTTATACGTTGTTTTCGATGCACCAATCTCCTGCTGTTCGAGCCACGCCATTACTTCTTCACGAGCCTCGCTCGTATTCATACCATCAAAATGACCGCTATTAATGACGGTTCCTTCGCCGTGATACACGCCTGTTTCGCTACTCTCTTCAGGTTTTTCAATGACTTCAATAATAGGAAGTGAAAACTTCTCAGCAAATGCAAAATCGCGTTCATCATGTGCCGGCACTGCCATAACAGCGCCCGTGCCATAGCCACTCAGTACATAGTCGGCAATCCAAATTGGCATTTTTTCACCAGTTGCCGGGTTTATTACATAACGACCAGTAAATACTCCTGATTTTTCGCGAGTGTCATTCATACGCTCGATCTCAGATTTTTTTATTGCCTCACCAATATATGCCTCGACAAATTCTTTATGGTCGCCAATAGCCATTTTTTTTGCAAGCGGATGTTCAGGCGCGAGCACGACAAATGTCGCACCACAAATAGTGTCAGGTCGAGTCGTAAACACAGTTATATGCTCGTCGCGGCTTTCAATTTTGAAACGTATTTCAGCACCCTGTGATCTACCAATCCAGTTCGTTTGCGCCGTTTTAATTTTTGCCGGCCAGTCAAGGTCTTCAATTTCCTCAAGCAACGCATCTGCGTACTGTGTAATCTTAAAAAACCACTGGTTCATTGGTTTTTTGATAACTTCTGTGCCACATCGCCAACATTTACCGGTCTCGACTTGCTCATTAGCGAGTACCGTTTTATCAACTGGACACCACCACTGCAAACTATCTTTCTGGTATGCCAAACCACGTTCAAAAAACTTTGTAAATATCCACTGCGTCCAGCGATAGTATTCAGGATCTGACGTATTAAATTCGCGTTGCCAATCAATACTGACACCCATTCGTTTGAATTGGGTTTTAAAATTCTCAATATTTACTTTGGTAACTTCGCTGGGGGCCGTACCTGTTTTTATTGCATAGTTCTCTGCTGGTAGGCCGAATGTATCCCACCCCATTGGGTTAAGGACATTCTTCCCATGCTGACGATGAAATCGAGCAATTGCATCAACAATTGAATAACTAAATGCATGGCCGGTATGCATACCAGCACCACTTGGATATGGAAACATACCAGAAACGTACATTTTCTGCTTAGCATCATCAGCTTCAACATGATACGTTTGCTGCTCATCCCAAATAGCCTGCCACTTAGGTTCGATGTCGGAGGGATTATAACGCTTCATAACTGAGCTTAGTATACCAAAACTCGCCTCTCGAGGACAGAGGCGAGTTTGAATGATTGTCTTTTACGAACATCTACGCAGCTAGTTCAGCTTGCTCTGACGCATCTTGTAGTCGCTCAAGCGCCTGGTTTTCACTGGCTTGCATCTCCTCTATGAGCTGCTCTTGATAAGCCATCATTGCCGCTTCAATCTGCGCTTGTAGCTCTTCGAATGTCATAGCGTCTTGCGGCACCTGTACGCTTACATCAGTATTGAAATCCGTATTAAGGACCAGCTCACCCTGACTATCGGCGCTATCAATATCACTGACTTTTACTTGTGTAAGCTCATGTCCCCAGCGGCTTATATACACAGCAAATGATGGTAAGCTGGCTGGCTCGCCATTAAGCTCTGTCTCGTCATCACTTTCACATGCTTTAAGTATTTCTACCTTCGGTATGTCGCGTGCTTTATCTGAAAAGTCCTTCAACACTTGTTGATTGATGGTTAAACGATATCCTAAACTATCGACTCCATTAATCGTTGCATCATCAAGACTCTCGTCAATATCAATGAAGGAATGCTCCCTATAAAGCTTGGCCAATTCATCTTGAGCATCACCGTTAGCTTGTAAGAGTTTTATGCTATCGATACAGCTTGTCATTTTTTGATTATCTGCATCTGCATACTGAGTAAGATCATCGGCATCAATGCGAATCCACTGGCCATCAACAATGTCAATAACGCTGCTAAACGACGGTGGTAGCATCGCCATACCCATACCACCAAAAAGGCTAGAGGCTAGCTCACCGACGTTACCAAGTTGTACGTATACATCACCCTCTTCGGCAATCAACGCCTTGCCGCTGAGTGTAATGTCCTGCCCATTCATATCGCTTGTAAGCTTCACGTTTACTGCTCCAGATTGCCTGGTCGCCTCTCCGTCGAAAGTTATCTTCATTTCGGCGCCACTGCTCGTCCCGCTCATGGTGCCGCTGTAGCTATACGAATCTGCCTGAAGCGCATTGCTCAGTGCATCAGCGACAACCTTGTCAGGATTTTGGTACCAAAACTTATAAACTAGCACCGCACCCGCGCTTAATAATAAAATAACTGCAGCCACGATAATAATAAGTGTTTTTTTCGTTATTTTTCGTTTTTTTGGCGTCATAGTCATTGGTTGCACATCTTCGAGCGACCGACCGAGCTCTGCATTACCTTGAGTTGGTTGTTCTTGTTCGATCGTATTTAACGCATTCAGATCTTCTTGCGTTTTTGGATTATCATCGGGCATGTCCGCTCCTTCGGTATTTATATCTACCAAAAGCTTACCATAAAAGCATAAGCCTTAGACAAATTTAGAAAAAAAGTTTGATTTTGTCCGTAGCCATTGTTGCGACTGGCGCACAAGTTGCGCTTCTTCTTCTGTTGAATGCAATACGACCTTCAGAGCTTCTTCACAGTAAATATCACCCTGTGAGCCTTTAAATAGGATAGCAGCACCACTTTCAAGTATTTTATGCACAAAAGCACCAGCCTCAAGTGCGTTATGGAAACTTTTTACCTGGCAACCTTGTGCACGAGCGGCTGGAGCTAAACAGCGCTCAGCTTCTTCACCAACCGTAATTACCCATGCAAGCATATTAGGATCACACATATTACCTAATTTTTCATGCTCTGGAGCCGATGTAGCGCCGAGCTCGTTCATACTTCCAAGTACCGCAATACGTTGCGGTACTTGCAGGCTATAGAGTGTCTGAAGGGCAAGTGCAGCAGCAAGCGGACTTGAATTATAGGTGTCATCTATCAAAATAGTATTTTCTACACCACGTAATACATTCATGCGACCATGAACAGGTCGTATTGCTTGAAGACCACTAGTAATTTCTTCCGCAGACAAGCCGAGTTTAAGTCCCACAGTAGCCGCTCCAATTGCTGGACGTAAGTTATGCTCACCAATCACGCGGATTGTTGCCGGTATCCCGTCTGGCAACTCGGGAGCTACCAAAAAACCCGAATGACCATTCTCAAGCGAAAAGTCTTCATTTACAAAGCGATACTCAGCAATACCACTCGTTCCATAGGTCGTCAAATTACTGTTTGTTAGATAAGTAGCAAATCTTCCTTCGATATCATCACGGTTTATAATGACTGCTTTACTAAATTGCGCGACCATCAACTCTTCCTGGGCGACAGTTTCTATCGTCTGAAAGGCCGCCATATGTTCTGGTGTTACGGCAGTCACAATGGCAATATCAGGAAGTAAGAAACGACCAAATTGCGCCATTTCACCCACCTCATCAATACCCAGTTCCTGGATAATAACGTCAACGTCACTTGGGCTTTTAATACGACTCCGCGCCGCACGGAATACGGATAACCAGGCACCAAAATTTTTTACCCTACCAGGATAATCAATACCTAAAATAGCTAGGGGCGCGCTCAGTAGCGTGTTGTGGTTCCCTTCATGTAGTCGGACTTTGTAACGCTGAGATAAAACAGTAGCGATAGCTATTTTAGTGCTGGTCTTACCCACACTCCCCGCCACCACAACTAGCTTCACCTCGGGATGTTTTTTGAAGTACTGACGTACATATTTTTCTAATTTTTTCTGAATATATTTTTTAAACATAATGAGTTCTTCCAATAGTACCAATTTTAGAACGATACGCCCATACGAGGAATCCGGACAACTTGAGGGGTCGCTGTAGCGGTGTCTGAAACTGTACCATTACCAAGCTGACCATTGTGGTTACGGCCTGCTGCATACACACGTCCATCATCTCCTAGTATATAGCTCGTATACTCGTCGACATTAGAAAGTGCGACCGCCTTTACGCGCTCAGTGCTACTTCCTGGCGCAAGAGGCAAGAGCACCTGGCGCGGCTGGCTATTGCAGGACTGAAGCGGATGAGTAGTGCCAAGCTTACCATACGTATTATCTCCTGCCGCATAGACTTTTCCGCTTTGGGTAATGACCATGGTTGAGTTCATTTGATAACCGGCACCCTCGTTAATAACCGGCTTTGCCGCCTCTCCTGCTGGTAGCCCATACACCTGCCAATAACCTTGATTACTACATGTTCCGTCCCCTAGTTGCCCCATGGCATTTCGCCCCATGCACCATACCATGCCAGGATTAGGGTTTCTACGTATCGCGCACACTGCGCTATGCGGATCCCCCTCCATACCTATACTCATAATTGACTCATATTCGTACCCCGACGTAGTCGCCTGTCTTGGGGACGTATAGGCTACCGTGTGAGTATTCGCCTGTCCATCATCAGCAGTACCTAACGCGTTACTACCAGTCATATACACCGTACCGTTTGTACCTAAATAATGTATCGTATGTGAGCCAGCATGGTGAGTAAATTTTATATCTTCTACTCCAGTCGGGAGTGGTACTTTAGCTGGCACCGAGTGACCTAGGCCAGTGTTCATCACCGTACTGCCACGTCCCAATTGCCCCCAATCATTACGCCCAGCACACCAAGCTTCATTTGCGGAAGTAATGATACAAGTGTGATAGTCTTTCGTCATAATCTTCTTCGCATCAATTGTTGTCGGCACCGCAAAGCGCACTGGACTTGCTAGTGGTACAACACCTGAGCTAGTCGTACCGGCACCTAAAGATCCAAAATAATTTTCTCCCGCACAATATGCATCTGAGTTTGACGCAACGACACATACATTATTACTTCCCCAACCGTCAATATCTAATTGAACCGCAGATAAACCAGATGGTAAGCCAAATTGCTGCCACGTCGGGCTACCAATCTCACCGTCCCCGCGACAATACACTTGATCATTACTTCCAATAATACAAATCATTGAGGCACCTTGTCCCGAGCTGGCTATTTTCTTGACTCTCGTCACACCAGTAGGAAGATTCATAGCTACAGGTATCGTCACCTCGGTACCTAAGCTTACATCACCAATTTGGCCTTGGTCGTTATCACCCCAACCATAAAGAATACCGGTGCCCGATAAAAAGTAGCCGATATGTCCGCCCGTTTTCCAACCAGCACCACCGCCAAGCTGCGGGTTGTCAACATAGGTACTTTGATTGACAATAGTTTGCTTATATTCACGCCATACCAAAGATGTACCAGTACGAAGCAATTGCACTGTGCCAGTCGCTTTCACGCGCACCAACCCACCTGCATCTCCACTACCAGGTGCAGTGACGACTTCAAATGTCGTACGAAAAGTGCCATTTTCAAGTACATACTGAGACCGTCCACTGTTTACATTTCCGTTGCAACTACTTTGTGGCTGCAATTTTCTCAAAGAACTTGTGGCGTTATTATCCCATACAGTCCTGTAATCGTTTTGTCGCAAGCAAAGCGTAGCAAGCGCCACACCCGACTCTGCCGCTTCTTGAGCTAATTGATTGTAATATTGATCGTTTAAACTTGTACGAATTGAAGATGTCGCCGTCACAGCCGTCAACATGAGAGTCATCATTATCAATGATGTCACAAGCACCGTCGGCAAAGCAAACGCTCGTTCTGCGCGATGACATGCACTACCAATTTGAAACCACTGCATATTACTCCAAAGTATGAAGCATGAGCGACATCGGGTCAAGCGACCAATGCAACATTAAAGCGCACTAATACGTGTAGTTGCCAGCTACCCAATCCGCTTCAAGATTCCAATCACGAGATGCGCAGGTAAACCCTGAGCCGTTATTCCTATCACTCGTAGCTTCCAAATCCATTACCATAAATACATAAAATGGACCACGACTGGCATCACAGCCACCACTACCAGCCGGGTATAAGTGATACCTATAATACGTTCCGCCGCTATTAATAGGATCTACAGGGACTTCACTCATGACGTTCGCATCAACCAAAGCACTCATAAATGTATTGGTCGATGAACTCATCTCCCAGCCAGAAGTTCCTTCCTCAGGGTAGCTACCCATTCGCGATTTATGAATTTCAAGAGCCTTTACTATTGATTTCGCGTCAGTGAGGCGTGCTGAATCACGTGCTCCTTCTTGTATATTTGTATACGCCACAATGGTAATCGCTGCTAAAATCCCAATTACCGCAATCACAGTTACTAATTCTACGATTGTAAAACCTGTCTGTTTTGGTATCCACGTCTTTTTCATATTTCTTATGGTAGCATCGGTTAGTACTGAGGACAAATTACTACAGAACAACCTAACATCCCACCATAGAAAAACTCCGGTTCAACACCGGAGTTTTTCTATGGTGGAGCATAGCGGATTCGAACCGCTGACCTCTTCGCTGCCAGCGAAGCGCTCTAGCCAACTGAGCTAATGCCCCATAATTAAGCAAATAGCCCGCATGAGAACTTGCTTATTGTAGCAAAAACTCGCTCTGCGTGTCGAGAGCGAGTTTTATAGCTGTTGCGCGCCCACCCTGGGGCACTGATTCTTTTGTTTTAAAACTGTTTGTTTTTATACGCTGGAGGTGCCCCTCCGTTGCGCACCAGCTTATGTTTATTATCCCCCTTTTGATCCAATTGTGCAAGTATTTAACACTCGTGCTAGTGTTTTTTCCGTAAACATGCTTAAATAGGATAGTTCAGAAGCATACGCATAGTAGCATACGAAGCGAGTGTCCCCTCTTTTTAGCAGGTACCTCTCTCTTCAACTATCGACGCATGGTCGATCTGACAGTACATCAGTAAGAAGAAAAGAGTACCTATTTTATGGCACAGCAAAATCTTTTCATCGGTAGCTTGGCTTACGCCACTAACGATGATGGTTTGAAGGCTCACTTTGAGCAAATCGGTGAAGTCGCTAGCGCCCGTGTTATTACTGATCGCGATAGCGGTCGTAGTAAGGGATTCGGATTCGTAGAATTCGTAGACGAAGCGAACAACCAAAAAGCCGTTGATCAACTTGATGGCAAAGACCTTGATGGTCGCACTATCAGCGTTGGCCTCGCTCGTCCAAAGGAAGATCGACCTCGTCGTGACTTCGGCGACAACGATCGTGGCGGCAACGGTGGCGGCGGTTCATTCCGTCAACGTAGCTGGTAATTTATTACCAACAACCAAAAAATACCTCGTCACATGGCGAGGTATTTTTGTTTAGTAAAAGAACGGTAGAGGTGAACGCACCCACTCCCAACCTAAATTAAAGAAATCATTGATAAGACCGTATCCGTTAAGTAGATAAATCGTTGTTACCACGACTAAACAAGTTAAAATCCAAAAAACCGCCTTAACGTGAAGCGGTTGGCGCTTCAACCAATACTGCCACCTCTCGTAACGCTCCTTTACCTGATGCAAGAGACGCTGCGCCCACTCAAATTCTGTCGCTAATATAGCAAGTCCCGCAAGTACCGTTAGCCATCCAGGGCCTGGGTATGGGATTGTTAGTAAGCCGAAGAGAAGCACGACTCCACCAACAACTCCAATAAGTATCCGTTTTAACTGACGCTTTGCACTTTGTATTCTCGACATTCAAGATACCTTTCTGCAGTTACAACAAAATCCTGCCGTCTATTGGCTTCATTATAACACCCGCATTACATACTAGTCGTATGATATCAGTGCATGCAGCGTGATATGTTTAAATTTGCTCGATCAGACGCAAGAACTCTTCTTCGGTAATAATTTTCGTAGCATATTCTTTAGCCTTTTTAAGCTTACCGCCCCCTACTTTACCGCCCGCCACAAGATACGTCGTATCCTTTGCGATACTGGTCTGGAAATTACCACCGAGGCCGCGTATTCTTTCAGCTGCTTGATCGCGGCTCATCGCTTGAAGCGTGCCTGTAATTACAAAATTACAGCTAGCCAATTTACCAGAGGGACGTACATAATATGGCCGCACATCAAGTGTATGAAATTTCTGTAACAGCTTGGTGTTATCCTCATCAGCAAACCATGCTACAATGCTTTCTGCCACAACATTACCAATTCCTTCAATAGATCGTAGTTGCTCGAGCGACGCCGTCGACAGAGCATCGACAGACTCAAACTCCTGCACAAGATCGATGGCTGTCTGTATACCAACATGACGAATACCTAGTCCATATATAAATCGCTCAAGTGGTGGTGTTTTTTTATCAGCAATAGCACGTAACAATTTTGTTGCTGAGATTTCGGCAAACCGATCAAGCGCCAATAGGTGCGGCTTGGTGAGCGTATAGATATCCGCCAAGTCCTGCACAAGTCCCGCGTCGACAAGTGCCACAACATTTTTTTCACCTAGTGTATCGATATCAAGTGCGCCCTTTGAGGCAAAATGCTGTAAGGCCCTTTTGAGAAGTAATGGACCTGAGGCACCCTTTACTCGATACGCCACATCACCGCCTCGGCGCTCAAACTCTAGCCCTGGATATTGCTCGGCAAGCGCTTCTTCGTAATGAAACACTTGAGCATTTTTCGGTCGTAATTCATTCACCACACTTTCGACTTGAGGAATAATATCTCCAGCCTTAAAGATTACAACCGTGTCGCCAATCCGAATATCCTTACGTGTAATCTCATCAGCATTATGTAGACTGGCATGCCTTACCGTTGTACCTGCGACCACCACAGGGTCGAATACTGCGACCGGTGTCGCAGCACCTGTTCGACCAATGCTAATGACAATATCTTTAATAATTGTCGTAGCTTGCTCGGCAGCATATTTATACGCAATCGCTCCGCGAGGCTGCTTGCCAACAATACCCAACTTAGTAAATTGTGCTCGATCATTAAGCTTTACAACAAGTCCATCAGTATTAAAAGGGAGATCATTTCGCTTCGTATCCCACGTATTAATAAAGCCGATCACATCCTCCAGCTCCGTAAAGACACTTGCCTGCTTATTGCGTACCACGCCAAGTGCCGTTAGCGCTTCATAAGCAAACTTATTCGTTGGCACCTCACCAGCATTAATACGTAATAAATCATAGGCACGAAACGAGAGTGGGCGCTTTGCCACGAGACTTGGATCAAGCTGGCGAATCGTACCCGCCGCTAGATTGCGCGGATTCGCAAAAATTGCTTCGCCTGCTTCTGCACGCTCTTGATTGAGCGCTGCAAAATCTTTTTTTAGCATGACAATTTCTCCGCGAATTTCTGTGCGTCCACGTAACAAGTGTTCGTATTGTTTTTCTTGACGTAAGCGCAGTGGTACATTTGCAATCGTGCGCACGTTAGCAGTAACATCTTCACCCACATAACTATCCCCCCGCGTCACCGCACGAACAAGAATACCGTTTTCGTATATGAGTGCACAGGCAAGTCCGTCCATTTTAATATCAGCAAAGAACTCATGAGTCTGGCCTGGCAGCACTTTATCCATCCTCTTAATCCATGCCTCAATGTCCGCACGATCAAATACATCATTAAGACTTAGCATGCGACTGGTGTGCGCTACTTTAGCAAAGCCACCGATCAGCTCGCCGCCTACACGCTGAGTAGGACTATCTAGTGTTACGAGCTCTGGATGTATCGCCTCAAGCTGTTTCAATTCTTGAAACAGGCTATCGTAAACCGCATCGCTCACAAGCGGCTTGTCGGCAACATGATAGGCATAGCTATACTGCGATAATAACTGACGCAGCTCTGCTATACGAATGCTAGACTGGTTGGGCATCGTCTTCTACGACCTTTCTGTACAGCATGTACACATAACTCGCTAACCACACTGTAGTCAACGAACTAAGCAAAAGGAGGGAGACGGGAATGACCGGCACACTTACGACAACTGGCCATATCTCTTTTACCCATGCATCGATGAGGATCAACGGAATCATAATCAATGACCACGTCAACAGTAGCAGCACTGCCGCCCACAGCAGTCGCAGTAAGATGCGCAATCGCCGCCCTACGACTAGATCACCAGCGGTTTTAATTGCCTGGAATGGGTACATACCAGGGAGCGTAACGACGACAAGTGCAATAAACGTACTCGTCACCCAATAGAGTGAGAGTGTTGCCAATAGCGCCGCAATAAACCAAAAAATCATTGCAATCACCCCGCCATCAAGTAATCCAGAACCTACTGCAGCACTGTATCCAAGCAACGCAAGAGCTAACGGCAGAAGCTGCACTAAAAACACGAGTCCAACTAAAAACGTAGATAGAATAGGCGCGCCAGCATTATATAATCCATCCCTGAGTCGTACGGCGTGTCCAGCCAATCCGTTACGGAGTAGCCATATTGTCGTCAGCCATGTCAGTAGCAGCAAAATACCACTATAAATTTGTTGGGCCTCAGAAGGAGTAATACTTGCACCGCCGGTAATTGTAGTAATCAATAATAACCCTGCTTTTCCAACCTCGCCCCAGTTACCCGAAAAGACATCGCCACTCGAATGTTGTAATGCATCACCAAGCTGTTGATATACCGCCTGTGATGCAATCCCCACCATAACTCCGCTAAGTACAGCATATACTACTACGAGTAGACCAAATAATCGCCGCTGCTCCCAAAGCATCCGCGTAACATCTCTCGCAAAAGCCCAGTAACCTGGGAGCCTCAACGATCGCGCATAATCGCGCTGGTGAGTTCGCCGAAAACTACGGTGAGGACGTCGGCCTAGGTAGTTATGCGCTCGCTGCTTAAAAGACCGATGTAGTGCACGCAGCGGCTGCGCTTGACGTACGCTTTTCGTAGGCTTTTGAGGAGCTGGGCTTGATGATTTGGTCGCTTTCGGCATTATATTCACTTCTCAACGGCTTAGAAAGTATCGGCGTTTTTTCGAAGCCGAGCAATCCGCTCCTCTAGCGGTGGATGACTACTAAATAATTTACTAAAAAATCCCGACTTTAATGGATTACTTAAAAACAAATTAGCTGATGCGCTATGCTGGCGCTTCATAGGATGACCATATTGCTGCAATTTTTCAAGTGCACTTGCCATACCCTCAGAATCACGGGTAGTGAGCGCGCCAGTGGCGTCGGCGAGATATTCACGCTGACGGCTAACCGCCATCTGTACGACCGCTGCAACAATGGGTGCCAAAATAATAACGACGATACCAACGACATATACGATAGGGTGTACGTTTCGATTATCACTACTACCAAAGAAAAACATATGTAAAATAATGTCAGACAGCACGCCAATTGCACTGACAAGTCCAAATGAAATCATACTTACTCGAATATCATAGTTCTGCACATGCCCCATTTCGTGAGCCATAACTGCCTCGAGCTCACGGTCATTCATAACGTCCATTAACCCAGTCGTCACGCCCACGATAGCGTGCTTCGGATTACGTCCAGTTGCAAATGCATTAGGCGCAGTATCATTAATTACATATACTTTTGGCGTTGGCATACCCAACGTAATAGCAAGGTTTTCAACAATCCGATACAGTCGCGGATTATCACGCTTTTCAATCTGCTTGGCACCGTTCATGGCAACAGCTAATTTACTTGCCATGAAATATTGAATCAATGCGTAAATTGCCGCTCCTGCAATGACAAACGGTGTAATCGATGTATTGCCGTAATAAAGACTTACAACGTACCCTATGGCGCCAATGATGCCAACAAACACCGCCATCACTAAGATGGTGTTGCGTTTGTTGGCAGCGATCGCTTTATACATACTAAAATGTCTCTCTAAAAGTTATTTGTTACAGATAATCTATTAAAACTGTACTTCAACTGGTTTTTCAGCTGTTTTTTGCTCAAGCTCATCGAGTTCAAAGAATTCACGCTCAGAAAAACCAAGCATCTTTGCAAACAAATTATTTGGAAAGACCTGGATTTTTGTATTTAAATCACGAATGCCACTGTTATAAAAACGGCGTGATGCTTGGATTTTATCTTCAGTATCAACTAATTCTTGCTGGAGTTCGACAAAGTTTTGGCTCGCCTTAAGATCTGGATAGGCCTCAGCTACAGCAAACAAGCTCTTAAGTGTAGACTCAAATTGGTTTTCCGCCGCAGCTGTCTCTTGTACACCTTGTGCGTTTAAGGCATTTGATCGTGCCTCTGTGACTGCGTTAAACACGCCACTTTCGTGTGCAGCATAGCCCTTAACAGTGTTAATAAGATTTGGAATCAGATCCAAGCGTCGCTTTAGTTGAATTGTAATATCACTCCACGCTTCATCGACGCGCATGCGCAGCGTTACAAGTGAGTTGTACGTTACCCAAAGAAAAATACCGAATACGACGAGCAGTCCCAGTACGATCCATAGCCACAAAAATTCCATTCTTTGTTTTCCCCTTTACTGTAGTTTATTGTGTCACAATTATAACAGTTTGAAGCAAAAAATTCGACTCCCGAGGAGCCGAATTAATCATCTTGGTGCGCAGAGCGGGACTTGAACCCGCACGACCGTAATGGCCAAGAGATTTTAAGTCTCTCGTGTCTACCAATTCCACCATCCGCGCATATATACATGATACACGATCCCTGTTTACGGCTATCTATCCGTAGCCACTATCAGTGTATACTATTATTTTTTGGAGGCACGTACGGGTAACGCTCCCGTCTTCCTGGTTTTGCAGACCAGTGCCTAACTTCTCGGCCAACGCGCCATCTCGAATCATTATACCAGAAACT
The DNA here is from genome assembly GCA_946886125.1 of uncultured Candidatus Saccharibacteria bacterium. Next base: position 58,116 of record CAMPHY010000002.1, read on the forward strand.
ATCCTGAGTGCACCTCTTGCAAATACGGGGGCGATTGCTTATAATCCTTAGAGCATGCGGGTGTAGCTCAGTTGTTAGAGCGCTTCCTTGCCAAGGAAGAGGTCGAGAGTTAGAGTCTCTTCACCCGCACCAAATTGCGCATTTACAATTCGGCTCTTTAGCTCAGTTGGTAGAGCAGAGGCCTGAAGAGCCTTGTGTCCCCAGTTCAAGTCTGGGAGGAGCCACCAAAGAAAAACACCGATCAATGAATCGGTGTTTTTCTTTTTACTAGCATCTATGCATAGGTAGGACGATATTCGTAACACCATCATGCGCTGGCGATATGCGCAAACTATCCTGTCTACACAAGTTAGTTGCGATCTCACCTTCATTCTCATCAATATAGTACGGGCTCCCCCATGGATCACCGCGCTTAAGTTCCGACAAATCAACTCCAGAGGCAACAGATATTTTATCTATAGCCGCATCAGTACGCACTTTATTTCCGCAAGTACACCCATAACCAGTAATCTGATAAAGAGTCTGATTGGTGCGAACACGGGCAATTTTAATGGCATCGGCAATTTCACTCAGCTCTTCATTAGCTCGCGCAACTTTGGCATTTTCCTGAATGCCGTTATAAGCGACGATTGTAATCGCCGCTAAAATGCCGATTACAGCAATAACCACCACTAGCTCAACTATGGTGAAACCCTTAGATGTTATGTTTGCTTTTCGCATTATCTTATTTATAGCACTTTTCTCCTTTAAAGCACAAGCAGTACAGTTTCGCTTGATATGACGCTATAATAAAAATATGGAACGAACACCACTCGCAGAACGTATGCGCCCCACGACACTTGATGATGTTATTGGTCAAACGCATTTACTTGGCGACGGCGAAATCTTAAAACAAATCGTAAAAAACAAAGAGCCAGTCAGCTTAATACTTTGGGGTCCACCGGGGAGCGGCAAAACAACACTTGCACGTATTATTGCCCACGAAACAAATGCAGAATTCGTTGAGCTATCCGCAGTAACAAGTGGAAAGAAAGATGTAGAAAAAGTTGTCGAACACGCTCGCCAAAACTGGAATCTACAACTACGAACGCTTTTATTTGTTGACGAAATTCATCGCTTCAATAAAGCACAGCAGGATGCATTTTTGCCTCACGTCGAATCGGGGCTCATTACTCTTATCGGTGCCACGACAGAAAATCCTAGCTTTGAGATAATTACTCCGCTACTTTCTCGCAGTCGTGTTCTTGTTCTCGAGCCCCTCCATAAGAATGAGATCATCACCATTCTAAAGCGTGCTTTGAAAGATGAAAAAAAATTAAAAAGCGTAACTCCCAAAGCACTCGACTACCTAGCTGAGCTGTCAGGTGGAGATGCTCGTGTTGCACTCGGTAACCTGGAATTATCTCTTTCACTTGGTAAAAAAGTGACACCGGAAATTGTAAAAGTTGCCGCTCAAAAGCGCGTGCCTGGATATGATAAAAAAGGCGACATGCACTATAATGTCATTTCTGCGTTCATCAAGAGTATGCGCGGCAGCAATGTCGACGCGACACTCTATTACCTTGCTCGAATGTTAGACGCTGGTGAAGACCCAAAGTTTATCGCTCGCCGTATGCTCATATTTGCCTCTGAGGATATTGGCCTAGCTGGTAATGGCGCATTAGGATTAGCGCTGACTGCGTTTCAGGCGGTTGAACGAGTCGGCATGCCTGAAAGTAACTATATCTTGTATCACGTCGCAACAGCCCTTGCTAAAAGCGAAAAGTCTCGACGCACCACCGATGCGATGATACGTGCTCAACAACTCGCTAAACAATACGCCGATGCTCCAGTACCACTTCACTTACGCAATGCCCCCACAAAGCTTATGCAAGATCTTGGCTACAGTAAAGACTATAAATGGCAAGCTGATTTTAAACACCAAAAAGGCTTTCTACCCGACGAACTCAATGATGTCACTATTTTTTAAGTCGTGGTAGTGAACGTTTTACTTTGTAAATATTTTTAATAAAATTACCCTTACTGACAACTGACGGCGTAGGCGTAATCGCGAGTAATTCACAAAATGCTTGCTCGTATTGATCAATCATACGCTCGTAAGAGAAGGCCTTTATTACTCGTTCGCGACAATCCCTTCGTTTAATTTGATCAATTTTTTGGACAGCTTCAATCATCTCACCTACACTCTGTACGACAAAACCACTTTTACCATCTTCAATAATTTCCGGCGCAGCTCCTCTATGTAAAGAAATCACAGGCGTACCGCAGGCCATCGCTTCAACCGTTGTTAATCCGAATGGCTCTTCCCACTGCACAGGAGTCAACAACGCTTTTGCTTTTTGGTAATATGTCGTTAGCTGATCCTGATCCATACGACCCAAATAAAGAATATTTTCATTTAATTCAGGCTTAATGTGTTGATCGAAGTAATCTTGACTACCGTGATTAACAGGACCAATTATTAATAGTCGATGTCCTGATTCATTTGCAACCTGTATCGCCTCCTTCACGCCTTTTTCGGGTGTAATGCGGCCTGCAAACAACAAATAGTCTTCATGTTCTTCAGAGAAATTAAATAAATCGACATCAGTACCGTTGTATACAGTTGCTAAATATGGCAAATCTGGTGCATCACGTCGTTGGTTGTTCGAAATAGAAATAAAGTGTTGATTTGAGCTTGAAAATAACTCGTATAGTTCTTTATACCAGGGGTAAATAGGATCGTGGATAGTATATACGGTTTTTACATTTGGATGCTCAGTCGCAGTAGATAGCGCAGATTCAGGATGGTGGAAATACAATAAATCAAATTCACCAGCCGCAGCTCGTTTGTACATCTCATTTGCCATATAACTGTCCCAGAGCCAGGGTTGGCCATGGGCAAGCACGTCAGTATTATTAAGTAAATCTTCAAATTCTGACTGATTATGTACAAGAGGTCGGAGATTCATTGTCTCAACGGTAACATTTTGACCATACACCTCAGTACCAAGCGGAGAAAAAAGAGTTACCTGATGACCGCGAGCGCCAAGTCCCTTTGCAATCGCAATAGCTAAGTCAATTGGGGCGTAGATCATATCGCTAGGTCGCGGCATTGGAATAAATGAGCGCACCATAATAGCAATTTTCATTGGTTTATTCATAAACTACATACTATTTTATCACGTTTTGCTGATAATTGTTGTATTTTATGCTAGTCTTCGGCAAGTAACGCAGCGAGGACGCCGTTTGTCCAACCAAAGCCGTCCTGTAATTGGTACTCACCACCCTTACCTAGCTCACCACTTCCAACCACATTATACTTTTCAAACATCTTTCCTTCGCGCTTAAACATCATGACGTTTGTCTCTACCCATCGATGTTTGATTTGATTAGCTAAATGGTTATAGCCGTAGTGACGCAGCCCTTCAATTGCAACCCATTGAAGAGGTGCCCATCCGTTAGGCGAATCCCACTGCTGACCATTTTCTTCCAGTGTCGTGACAAGCCCACCTTCTTTTAAAAAGTGGGTTTCAATTTTATGAGCAACTGCTGCAGCTTGCTTAGTACTTGCAATGCCAGCATAGAGCGGAAAGACTGCGGCAAGAGTAAGATGCGCCGTCTGTTGACCTTTATGAAAATTATAATCCTCGTAAAAGCCACTTTCCTCGTTCCAGCAATATTCGTTAATTGCTCGGGCTCGCCGCTCGGCTAAACTATGAAATTTACGAGCAAGCAATGGCTGCTTCAGGAAACGGTATGCTTCTGCAATCGTCATCTCAAGTTGATACAATAAGCTATTTAAGTCAACTGGTACAATATCGGCGGTATGGACCGTACGAATATCTTGTGGATCTTCGAACCAGCGAGAACTAAAATCCCATCCAGACTCTGCAGCCGCTCGCAAATGCAAATACAGGCGATCAGCCCTGCGACCTGGCGCTCCAGCAGCGGTTTCAGTGTCTTCATGAAGAGATTCTGGACGTGGAGTGGTCTTATTGTCATAGTAACGGTTAAGCAGTGTCCCATTTGGCATTTCTGCAACGCGTCGATACGCCTTATGCTCCTGTTTACTAAGAGACTTACGCCCCTTCATCCAAAAACGATATTCCATGAGCATATACGGCAAATATTCTGCTAATACATGCCGACCTTTATGGCGGGCCAAGAGTTTTACCATGTGCGCAAAAAAGGGCGGCTGAGAACGACTTAAAAAATACGTGCGATTAGCAGTCGGAATGAAGCCAAATTTTCGAATCATATAGGCATAATTCTTAATCATATTTTCAATCATTGACCATTTACCATCAGCTGCGAGCCCCAGCATAATAAAATAGCTATCCCAGTAGAACTGCTCGGAAAAGCGACCACCCGGTACGATATAGGAGTACGGTAGCGTAACAAGTGAACCCCGATCACGCCTATTGCGTCGTTCTAAAACATCCCAAAGTTCAGTAATGTGCTCGCGCGGTGTCATTGTTAAGTCTGTGACGTAATCGGTTTTTTGTGGACTAAACTGGTAAAAGTGCCGTGTAACAAAATCCCGAAGGTCAAAGTGCGGATCATGTTTTTGGAGATTATATTCCTGTTGAATTTGCTTTACACGGCCACGCGGCACAAGATCAACAAACATTTTTCCATCGGCATAAATGCGTTGTTTTTGCACCTGAGCAAATAATTCACCCAGCGCCTCGTCCGGACTCTTGCGAGTACGAAGCAGAGTGCCCGTCGTAGTTACGAGTGCTGACTTTATTTTATCGTCTTTTGGTATTCGCAGATTCATTATATCTAGTATAGAGGTTACGCCTGTTGCCCGCAATGATGTTTCTACAGAAAAAAACACTCTGCCTTATGACGTACAGAGTGTTTTTTAAGATTCAGTCTTGCGACTATTTCTTGTTGCGCTTGCGTTGATTCGGGTCAAGAAATCGCTTGCGAAGGCGTAGTGACTTTGGTGTCACTTCAAGCAACTCATCGTCTTCGATAAAGTCGATACACTGCTCGAGACTTAGTTCCGTAAACGGTGTTAGCTGCACAGTGCCATCACTCGAGGATGTTCGCATATTAGTAAGCTGCTTACCGCGACACACGTTGATATCAAGGTCACCCTGGCGATTATAGACACCGACAATCATACCCTGATATACCGTTGTGCCTGGGCCGACAAATAGCTCACCACGCGAACCTGCCGTATCAAGAGCATAGGCGGTAGTCGTACCAGTTTCAGTTGCAAGCAACGCACCATTACGTGTCTGCTGTAGTTTTGGACCAAGTGGCTGGTAGCCGTGCGGAAGACTGTTCATAATGACCGTACCTTTTGTAGCGGTAAGAAGCAAGTTACGCAAACCAATCATGGCACGAGTTGGCAAAATATACGTTGTACGAGAAGTACCACTACTCGTTTGCTCTTGCTTAGTCATAGCAGCGCGACGCGTACCCAACTCCTGACTCACGGCGCCAAGGAACTCAGGGCCAACTTCAACGAGCAATTCTTCGACCGGCTCCATAGTTTGACCGTCTTGTTCAATCGTCACTACTTGCGGACGGCCAACTTCAAACTCAAATCCTTCACGGCGCAGCGTTTCGATTAATACAGACAAGTGCAGCTCACCACGACCGCTAACAACAAAGCCAATACCGTCTTCTGTTACACGTAGCGAGACATTGGTTTCTAATTCTTTCTTTAGTCGATCACCTATCTGACGACTTGTATTAAATTCGGCTTCTTTGCCTTTCATTGGGCTGGTATTAGGCCCTAGATACATACTTAGAGTTGGCGCTTCTACATCGATAACCGGCAATGCCTCTGGGTTTTCCTTGTCGGCAATTGTTTCACCGATGTGTGCATCACCAATACCCGTAAGGGCAATGATGTCACCCGCACCAGCTTCATCGATCTCTTCGCGATTCAGGCCGCGATAACCGAACACTTTGTCAATTTTACTTGGAACTATACTGCCATCGCGCTTAATAAGTACGACAGATTGGCCTTTTTTAATACCACCGCGAGTGATGCGTCCAATAGCGTATTTTCCGAGGAAGGAATCGTACTGCAGTGAAGTTACCAGTAATTGGAACGGTTTGTCGCTCTCAACAGTTGGGGCTGGAATATCATTAATAATAGCGTCAAAGATCGGTGTAAGATCGGCATGCTCGCTTGGATTATCAGGTAGCTCCGTCCAAGCTTTGCCGTCGCGTCCAATTGCAAAATACACAGGGTAATGCAACTGGCTGTCGTCGATTGCAAGCTCCAAGAAGAGATCGGAAACCTCATCGATTACCTCATCGATACGACGAGATGGCTTGTCGATTTTATTAATAATAACAACCGGTTTGAGGCCAAGCTCAAGTGCCTTTGAAAGGACGAACTTTGTTTGCGGCATTGGGCCTTCTTGCGCATCAACAACTAATAGTACGCCATCGGCCATATTGAGAGTACGCTCAACTTCACCAGAAAAGTCAGCGTGACCTGGCGTGTCGATGATATTAATTTTATAATCACCATGATAAATAGACGTTTGCTTAGCGGTAATTGTAATACCACGTTCGTGTTCTTGATCACCACTATCCATAATGAGATCTTGGCTCATCTCAGCCTGATTATCACGAAAAGTATTACTTTGCTTAAGTAGTCCATCAACCATAGTAGTCTTACCGTGGTCAACGTGCGCGATAATTGCGATATTGCGAATGTGTTGGGGGTCTTTCATAAAAATAAGTCCCACTCATTACTCTGGGGACGTTCCTTTATATACATTATAGCATAAGGGGTGAATTTAACAACCATCGGCAAGAACGTCGAGATCTATTGCCAATTGATAACCTTTTCGTTATAATCTTCCAAGGTAAGGGCGCTTAGCTCAGTTGGCTAGAGCACCTCGTTTACACCGAGGGGGTCGGGGGTTCGAGCCCCTCAGCGCCCACCATAGAAAAAAGACTATCAGCTGATAGTCTTTTTTCTATGGAGATCTTCAGCTCAAATCAGCGATCACGATGCAAAAGAAAAAGACAGATATTTCATCTGTCTTTTTCTGTGGTGCGCGAAAGAGGACTTGAACCTCCACGTCCCGAAGGACACCAGCCCCTCAAGCTGACGCGTCTACCAATTCCGCCATTCGCGCATAAGGGTGTAACTCGAAGTATTATAGCGGAAATTATGGCGTTTTGTAAACAGTACCTTTATTAACCGTCCAATAACGCACATCAGCATATCGATCACTTGGAGTAACTAGCTTGATATCTTCCGATACCGTTTCACTATTCCTGCTGTGGACATAATACATAACAGACTGATAGATACCGATAGCCGGCACATCCTCAAGCCACTGTTCCGCAAAGTTAATGTATTTTGCATTACGCAGCACTGGATCGAGCGTTGAACGAGCACTTGACAGGGAGTCGTCTGATTGTCCGTTCATATACCCGGAAAGATTCAATAGCCGTGAAGAATCTTGAGACGAATGCCAATAAGCATATACATCCGGATCAGCACCAATGGACAGTTCATAGACGAGTACGTCAAATTCTCGTTGCTGCAATCTTTGAGAAACATTCTGACGACTATCAGCAGGATCGAGCACTTCAACCTGCACACCGATACCAACTTCACGCCACTGTCTTGCTAGTACCTCTACGACTTTTTCATATTCACTTCCCTTAAGTGTCGTCAGGCGCAACTCAAGAACATCATCGCCTTTAACACGCGACCCGTCATCTAGTAGCTGCCAGCCAGCGTCATCGAGCAGCTCTTTAGCCCTTGCAGTACTAAAAGCAGGAGGTGCAGGTACGCCTTCTCCCTGAAGCTGGCCATTCACAAATGGCAAATGCAATGGCTGTACATCACCTGAAATTTCTTGGCGAATAGCATTTGTATTAGTTGCTGCCTGCAACGCTCGTCTGACAGTTCTGTCTTTTAAAACTTCGCTTTGTGTATTAAAAAGCGTGTATACCCCATTGTTGATAGTATGCGCCGTAACGGTATAACGATTACGGTCAATATTGGCAATACTATCGAGAGACAAGTCAGTAGCAGCATTTACCTCACTGGTTCGCAGTGCAGTGGCAATGGCATCGCTATCACCATAAACGTGAAGCTGAAATCGTGGAATTTTAGCAGAGCCTTTGTAATAGCGCTCATTAGCCGCCATATGCACAATCTTGCGCCCATTATTACTGTCTACCGTTTGTAAAAACTGCAGTTCATATGGACCTGTACCCACCGGCTCCTGACTGAAGTTATTTTCTCTGAGTAAACTTGACTGAACATCACCAAGTAAATGCTCGGGAATAATAAACACACTAGTTAACGCATGAGGAAAAGGGGCATAGGTCGCTGGCAGTGTGAAGGTGACTGTCGTGTCATTCAGTGCAGCGACATCAATATCTTGCCAGCCCCTAATCGTGCTTCGAGTGGACGGATCTTTGATGGTATTAACGGTAAATACTACGTCATCAGCAGTCAACT
>CAMPHY010000003.1 GCA_946886125.1 uncultured Candidatus Saccharibacteria bacterium
CTACTTAAAATAGTTTTTGTAATTTTTGAAAATCACTTTTGAGTGACGATGTGTTTGTAACTAAATCACCAATTAAGCCGTTCTCTTTTGGAGTGGCAATATCTCTTACGATTTGAAAAAGTAAAATAAATTTAGGCGTACCAGCAACCTCTGCTATTTGAGATAGCTTATCTACAAATCCTTTTGTTTCTTGTTTTTGCTGCTTAGTGGTGACAGGCGAGATGAAGCGAATAACGAACTTAAAAACAGTAAGTAGTGCGGCGGCTACTGACAACGCGATCACTACAGGGAAGCCGAGCAGTAGCCACCATGAACTAACAGCCACACTAAGCCACCAGACAAGCGCAATTAGCAAAATCCCGATACCAGAGGCGAGTAAAACGACTGGCAGCCATAGTTGATTAGCGAATTCAGCACCAATAGCTCGAATGGTTAAAAGTGTAGGTTTCATATGTCTAGTATAGCGAATTGCTCGTGAGAGGTATAATAAGGATATGAAAGACTCAATTTTTACAAAAATCATACGTGGCGATATTCCGTCCCATAAGTTGTACGAAGACGACTATACGTTTGTATTTTTAAATATCTACCCCTCGGTTGCGGGGCATATACTCGTAATTCCGAAAGTACAAGTCGATCATTTGGAAGCTTTAGACGAGAATGTTTATCAAGCGGTCATGGCGACAACTCGCCTGATGATGAAGCGCGTCGTAGAGGTGCTTGGTGTGGAACGTGCTTGCATAAAGGTAGAAGGATTTGAGGTGCCGCATGCTCACGTCCATGTACTTCCCTGTAATACACCAGCTGACTTTACAAAGCCGCAAACCAAGGAAGAACCCGATCATGTTGCACTTGAAGCTGTGGCAGAGAAACTTCGTATTGTATGAGTCTGCGAATCATTGCTGTTGGTAAAAAGCATGAGTCATGGGTAGTAGAAGGAATTGAACGCTATCAGAAGCGTTTGCAGCGCCCGTTTACTGTAGAATGGGTGCTTTTGCCACATAGCGCAAAGCAAGGGCTGTCTGCCCGCCAGGAAGAGTCTGAACGTATACTAAAGCGCCTTGGTGAAGACTTTGTTGTCTTGCTCGATGAGCGTGGTAAGAATATTGATTCTCCTGCCCTGTCAAAATTACTGCTCACCCCTCTCGAGCTTTCACGAGTCGTCACTATTGTTATTGGTGGTGCATATGGTGTCGATCAATCGATACATGAACGGGCAGACTTTATTTGGTCACTGTCACTTTTAGTATTCCCACATCAGTTGGTGCGACTTATGTTAATTGAGCAATTATATCGCGCACAGGAAATAAGTAGCGGTAATCCATATCACCATCATTAATCAAAAATATAAGCCGTCTTCATGTGATATCCCATCACGCCGCGACCACATTCTGCAGTAGCACGGTCGAAGCGAGCAGTATCTTCGGCTGTTGGTGAATTCAAATAGGCGTAGACTACATATTTCTCTCCGCAGCTGTAGAGCATGTAAGTGGAATATTCTTTATTACTAGAATATGCTTCGTTTGCAGGTAAGCTGATTGTAAAATCATCAGGTAGGTATCCTGCTTGAAAGAGTACGGTCTCTATAGAATTGGGATAGCTGCTGCTTGGATAATTCGCAGCCACCCATCCAGTGCCGTTGCCTGCATATCCTCCGCCTGTTTGCAGAGGGGTTTTCCCGGTACGTCCCGACCAACTCTGTAAGGCTTTTACAAGTTGTGTAGCACCGCCTCTAATTGCGCTATCTTTAGCGCCCTCTTGTATACCATTGTAGGCCACGACGGTAATGGCGGCTAAAATACCAATGACAGCAATCACAATGACGAGCTCGACAATTGTGAAACCGCTTCTGCTTGTTTTCATACTCGTAGTATAGCGCCTGAGGTGTAAAAACAAAACAGCAGGCAGCGCATACTATTGACAAAATTAAAAGCTTATGCTATATTGAAGCATAGTTATAAAACTAAAATAAAACCAAAAACGAAAAAATATGTTTCCATTATCAGTTATTTTAAGTCCATTATCAGTTCTATTAAGCCTCAGTACAGCTACTGGTGTGCTAGTACACGATACTGGTGTAGATAAAGCTGTCATGACTGCGGCAGCACTTCCTGCTGTTGTAGCGGGATATGAGCTCAGTAATAAGTCAATTAAGCTGGGTGGTACGGATCATACGCACACGGAGCGCGGGTCATTAGCACAGGCGGTACGAGATGTTAAATCTCAGAATCCACGCGTACAACCTCGTGGAAGTGAAGATAAAAAACATTTGATGCAAAAATTTGCACCACGTGGTCATCACGCGTTTGATAATTATAACTTACCAATTGTCTAGGCGTTTACTTTAGAACTTCGAGTTCATGTTCGAGTCGAACGATGAGCTGTTTGCGCTCTTCTAGTTGTTGTTTTGACTCTTCAACTAAATGTGCCGGCGCTTTGGCGATGTAATTTTCGTTGGTTAGTCGAGCTTGGAGGTTGTTAACAAATGCTCGGGTCTCGGCAAGCCGTACTTCTAAGTTGGTTTGATGTTCATAGAGTGTGTCTTGACTGACATCAAGCCATGCTTCCCTATTACTTGCAGCGAGGCGTAAACCACGTGCCTGGTCAACGGACTGCACATCCTTTAAACGAGCGAGATGACGAATTAATTCGGCATTATCGGCAATCAATGTGTCTTGTTGATATAGTAAGCTGTACTTTTCATTCCCCGGTAGCTCAGCGGTCACGTACCGTGCTTCAAGAACCAAAGCCTGAAGGCGTTCAAATTCTGCGCTAGCGATTTCATCATATGAAACCTTAGTTGGCCATGGGGCGCTAATCAGTAAATCATTGTGCCACCCAAGCGTTTGCCAGATTGTTTCAGTGACAAACGGCGCAAATGGATGAGCTAGTTTGAGGCAGGTATCAAGTACCCAAGCAAGCATAGCTGGATTATCCTGCTTTTTACTGGCTTCAATGTACCAGTCGGCTACATTATCCCAGATAGCGTGATAAACGCTATCACTCGCTTCTGCGAAACGGTAATTATCAAGCTGCTGCTCAATATCGGCGGCAGCTGTATTAAGTTCACGAATAATCCAATGATCAGCTAAAGACTTTGGTTCAGGTGAGCTATAGCGATAGCCTTCGCCTAATTTATCTTCGATAAAACGAGCAATATTCCATAGCTTGTTGCAAAAGTTGCGCCCCGCGACAATATTGCTGGTTGAAAATGCTTGATTTTGCCCTGCACTACGACTACTGACGATGCCGAGACGAAGCGCGTCAGAGCCATAAGCTGCAATCATTTCCATAGGGTTGATGACATTTCCTTTTGACTTGCTCATCTTCTGGCCGTGCTCATCGAGTACCATGCCGTGGAGGTAGACGTGTTTAAAAGGTACATCTCCAGCGACATAGAGGCCCAACATAATCATGCGAGCTACCCAACGATCAAGCAGGTCACTACCTGTTTCCATGACACTATTTGGGTAAAAACGTGCGAGGGGTCCGTTATCGAGAAAATCAGTAGTAATGAATGGCCATTGTCCGCTACTAAACCAGGTGTCAAAAGTGTCTACTTCACGAGTATATGTTGTACCATTAACAACTATTTGCTCATTATCTACTCGTTCATCGAATATCCAATCACTGGGATCATTGACATTTTGAAAGGCTGGAATAGGAATCCCCCAAGGAATTTGTCGACTCAGGTTCCAGTCTCGCAAATTATCAAGGTACTGAATAAGCACTCGCTTGCGACTTTCAGGAGTAAAGTTGATTCTTCCCTGTTCTAACGCTTGTTTAGCGGCTTGGGCAAGGGGTTGTACGCGTAGGAACCACTGATCTTTAATGAGTGGCTGAATGATGTTGCCACACTTGTAGCAGTGGCCAACAGCGTGTTCGGTTGGCTCTTCGCCGCGACGAACCTCGGCGGCTTCGAGTGCAGCTAAGACGCGCTTTCGTGCGGTTTCAATATCTAGTCCAGCAAACTGTGGCGGTACATTGATCATTCGACCATCAAAGTCGATCACTTGTATTGGCTCTAACTTATGACGCTCCCCTACTTCAAAATCATTAGGGTCGTGAGCAGGAGTGATTTTGACAGCACCGGTTCCAAATTTAGGGTCGACGTATTCATCGGCAATAATAGGTATTTCTCTGTCTACAAGCGGGAGAAGCACGCGAGTGCCAATGAGATGTTTGTATCGTTCGTCTTCAGGGTGGACTGCCACGGCGACGTCACCAAGCATTGTCTCAGGTCGTGTAGTAGCGATAATAATTTCACCAATTTTATCGAGCGTTGGGTAAGCAATTTTCCATAATTTGCCTTTTTCGTTCTTGTGCTCTACTTCAATATCGGCAAAGCTTGTTTGGTGGACCGTACAGTAATTTACTATTCTCTCACCTCTGTAAATCAAGTTGTCATCCCATAGTTTTTTGAACGTATGATTAACTGTTTTGATTACTTTTTCATCGAGGGTAAAGACGAGGTGTTCCCAGCTTGCGCTCGTGCCGAGAGCGCGGAGTTGTAGTTCCATATTTCCACGCTGTTGTTCAACAAAGTTCCATACTTGGCTATAAAGCTGCTCACGGGTAAAATCAAAGCGACTCTGCCCTTTTTTAGCCAATTCTTTTTCATATACCACCCATGTTTCAAAGCCTGCATGATCAGCGCCAGGGATATAAACAACATCCCGTCCTTTCATGCGGTGGTATCGAGCCAAGATATCTTGGAGATCAACGGTTAACGCATGACCGGTATGAAGATTACCATTGGCATTAGGGGGTGGCATGATAATGCTATATGGCTCCCCTACTCCCTTTGGAGCAAAAGCGCCAGCGGTTTCCCACATAGCGTAAATATTCGGTTCGTATTGGTTGGGTTCGTACGTTTTTGCTAATCTCATAACATCTCTACACTAGGATCGTTCACGTGAAAATTGCCTAAAGGAAATACTGTTTTCATATGAAAACTCAACAGTGTCCCAAAGATTTCCACGTGTTTGTTTTCTAATATTCAGTATAGCATATCGCACCGATGTATAATAAGGCTATGATAGAGGCCAAAGAATGTCGAGCACAAGGTGACTGGGATTCATATGTAGTAAGTAATAACGGCCATCCGTTACAGCTATGGGGCTGGGGAGAGGTAAAGGCTGCGCATAACTGGACAGTTACGCGCATTGTATTCTATGAAAGTAATACTGCGATCGGCGCAGCTCAAATACTACTCCGAAAGTTACCATGGCCGCTAAGGGCTATGGCGTATGTACCTCGTGGTCCTGTGGTATCACCAGAGCGACGTGCTGATATCCTCAAAGCGCTACAAGTATATGTTAAGACCCAGACAGAAGCGGTAGTAGTGACAATTGAACCTGATTGGCGAGAAGATTCATCGCTGACTGGCTGGAAGAAGTCTTCAAATACAATTTTACTATCACGAACACTCATGCTCGACCTACGTAAGTCAGCAGACGACCTACTGGGGGTTATGGCGAAGAAGACACGTCAATATATTAAGAAGTCGAGTAAAGAAGTGACCGATGTCCGTCGAGTGTACGATAGGGAAGCGATTGAGCAGTGTTTGAAGATTTACCGAGAGACTGCGCGTCGAGCTCAGTTTGCACTGCACGAAGAACAGTACTACTACGATATTTTTGATCAACTTGGTGGTCGTTCTCATATCTATATCGCTTATAAAGACGCCGAGCCGATCGCTTTTTTGTGGCTGGTGGTGAGCAGACAGACGGCATTTGAACTGTATGGTGGAGTGACTGACGAAGGCCAGCGACTGCGAGCAAACTACACGTTAAAATGGCAAGCAATTCAAGCAATTAAAGAGCAGGAAGTTGTATGGTATGACCTCAATGGCTTACTAAATGATGGTGTGAGTACCTTTAAGCGGGGCTTTTCTGACCAAGAAACTCATTTGGTTGGCACGTATGATCAGCCACTCTCTATGCTATATAGCGCGTGGAACAGGGGATTGCCCTTCGCGAAACGTATCGTACAGCGTATTAGATCGTTGCGTTAAGTACAACAATATTATTTCCAAGCGGTTTTTGTCATTGATAGACTAGGGATAACTTCCAACTCCGAAGGGTCGATAGGTTGATTTTTTTGAGCATAGTAGAAGCCGAGCGTCGCAATCATAGCGGCATTATCGGTGCATAAATTCATAGGGGCGTAATCGATATGAAGTGGAAGTCGTTCAGATAATTGTCGGCGAAGCTCCTGATTGGCGGCAACTCCACCAGCAATGACCACAGACTGAGGTGTATAATCTTTAAATGCTTTTTCAGCCTTATCTACGAGCGTTTCAATAGCTGTTGCTTGGAAGCTCGCGGCAAAATCTACCTTTTGTTGGTCGTTTAAGCGCGCTGCAAGCTCGTTTGAAGGAAAAGTAAAGTCAACACCCGTTTCACGCTGAACAGCCCGTAGAACGGCTGTTTTAAGGCCTGAAAAGCTAAAATTATATGGATCTTTTAGCTGAGCTTTAGGAAGCTTGTATCGTTTTGGATCACCGGTCAATGCAGCAGCGGCAATACTTGGCCCGCCAGGATAGGGGAGGCCAAGGATTTTTGCCACTTTATCAAAGGCTTCACCGACAGCATCATCTTGGGTCTGCCCAAGTAGTTCGTAATCACCATGGTCACGAAATAACACAAGTTGCGAGTGGCCGCCAGAGACAATCAAGGCAAGCATCGGAAATGTTGGGGCAGTTTCATTGAGGAAGTTGGCATAGACGTGAGCTTCTACGTGATGAATAGGGTAGAGTGGCTTCTGTTTGAGGACCGCCAGAGTGCGTGCCGCCAGACTTCCTACCAGTAATGAGCCTACTAATCCTGGTGCATATGTAACGGCAATTGCGTCAATGTCGTCCCATTGACAGCCTGCATCGTGTAACGCTTGGTTAATAACAGGATTAATTACCTCAATGTGAGAACGGGCAGCAACCTCAGGGACAACCCCACCGTACACAGCATGAATATCTATTTGCGAATGGACAACATTGCTTAGTAAGTGGCGACCATCTTCGACAACCGCGGCTGCTGTTTCATCACAGCTACTCTCAATTCCCAGTATTTTCATATGGTATGTAGTATACCAGACGACTAGTGCTAAAATAGAGCTATGAATAAGCTTGCTAAGGGTGCGCGTGAAATGCTATCAGGTAATGCCAAGGATGTATATATGCGAAGCCGGGCTCATGTTGTGGCGGCACGATATGGTAATCCGGGGTTAAGTTTGAAGGTGATTGCCGTCGTGGGTACAAATGGTAAGCAAACGACCGCGAGCTACCTTAATGAACTGTTGCAAGAAGCTGGACATACCACGCGGTTACTACTGGCCGAAGATGACGAGCCATTAGGGCCAGTCCAAGTACAGTCTTTTTTACGTGAGGCGAAAAAAGCTAATGCTCGTTACGCAATAGTGACGCTTAACTCGGCTGATATTCGCTGCCACAGTATTGATGCTGCTGGGCTTGAACTCGTGGTGGCGACTAATATTAGTCAAACAGCAACAGAAACGGTAGAAGACCAAGTAGAAGCTATTGGCCAGTTGCTCGAAGAAAAGCCACGCTATATCATTTTGAATCATGACGATGATTACTACGCTGCTTTGGCTGACTTTGAAGCAACAGCACAAAAAATGACCTATGGTCAGCACGAGCAAGCCGAAGCTCGGATGACCGAATGGCACTTATACCGTAAGGGAAGTGAACTACGTCTTGTCATTGATCATCAAACGACACTCGAACTCGCAACTCATTTGATCGGTACTGCTAATCTTTATAACTTAGCAGCGGCGACAGCCTCGGTGTATATCATGGGTGAAAATATTGAAAGTATTGATGAAGGCGCAGCTCGTCTTGAGTCAATTCCATTTAATTACCAGTATCTCAAGACTGACGCACCGTATGACGTCGTTGTTGATTACGCGCCAAATGAAGTGGCGCTTACTCGGCTTGTTGCATCGGCAAAGCAGCTTACCAAGCGACGCTTGATCGCGGTTGTTCAAGCAGATACTACTTCTGATGAGTGTATAGAACTACTCAGTAAAGATACCGCTCGATTAATCGTAATTGATATCAACGACTTCAAGCGCGATAAGGGGACAATTGAGCGGATTGTTTCACCTGATGCTGCTATTAAGCTTGCGCTACGCGGTGCGCGTCAAGATGATATTGTGATTTTGGCTGGGCCATTATTTACACGACATAACGACGACGGTACTCCATACGCTCAAGCCGCTCTAACTAATTTTATGCAGGATTAATATATGCCACACCCTCGTACGTTAATTAAGAAAATGATTCCTCACGCTGTGTTTCGGACAATTGAGCCATGGGGCCATCTCGCTGAAGCAGTGGTCGCTAACATACAACACGGTTTTCCGTCTCGTCATATGAAAATTATTGGAGTGACGGGGACAAATGGTAAAACGACCACATCATTTATGATCCAAAAAATGCTAAGCTCAGCGGGGTATAAAACTGCCCTTATGACTACGGTAGCGTATGGTGTTGATGAGAAAATTACTCCCCAAATTGCCCATATGACTACAGCATCGGCGCCGCTTCTTCAGCAACGGTTGGCGGAATTTAAGAAGCAGGGCGTACAGTGGGTCGTACTAGAAACCACAAGTCATGCCCTAGCTCAGTACCGCGTGTGGGGAATTCCGTATGAAATTGCCGTTATGACTAATATTACACACGAGCACCTTGATTATCACGGTACATTCGAACACTATGTACGTTCTAAGCTACGTCTCTTTAAAATTGCTGCTAAACACGGTAAAAAGTACGGCGTGGTGAATGCTGATGATCCACATGCTGAGAGGTTTATGGCGGCGATTCCGCATGCCGTATCCTACGGTGTCGAGGCGGGTGAGCTTCGTGCAAGTGATATCAAATTAGAAGCAGACGGGTGTCGATATGAAGCGCGCATTGGTAGCGATACTTACGATATTCACGCTAATATTCCTGGTGAGTTTAACGTCTACAACAGCATGGCTGCAGTAGCTGTGGGGCGAAAAATTGGTTTAACAAGAGAGCAAATAGAAATTGGGATTGAATCGCTGACTGGTGTAGAAGGGCGTATGGACGTTGTTGATGAAGGACAATCCTTTACGGCTATTATTGATTTTGCTCATACTCCTGACTCATTTGAGCGTCTACTCCGAGATGTTCGAGCAGCCACCAACGGAAAGCTCATCACCGTATTTGGTTCAGCAGGGCGCCGCGATGAAGCCAAGCGTGCTATTCAGGGTGAAATTGCAGGCCGGTATAGCGATGAAGTAGTACTGACCGAAGAAGATGATAGAGATGTAGATGGTAATGAAATCTTAGCGCAAATTGCCGAGGGAGCGATAAAAGCCGGCAAGGTAAAAGAGAAGGATCTATTTTTAATCCTTGATCGCCCAGAGGCGATTGCGTTTGCGGTAGGGCAAGCTTCGGGTTCAGAAGATACAGTTATTTTTCTTGGCAAAGGTCATGAAAAAACAATTGAACGAGCCGGTGGTATGTTCGACTGGGATGAGGCTAAAGAAGTACGCTTAGCGCTCCGAGCATTGAAACAGTAAGCGGTAGGAAGAATGCATGGTGCTCGTCACTTTTTTGTAGTGTAAAAGCAGTTTGTGAAATTTCGTTGACGTTTTAATTAATTTAGTGAAAGTGTGGTGCAGCGAATATAGCCACCACCCTTGGCAAGTTCAACAATTTCTGGAGTAAATACTGTCATGCCGCGTGCTTCTAGTTCTGCCTGGAGCTGTGGGGCGTGAGCACTCATGACGACACTTTCACCAGTGGATACAAGATTAGTGGCGAAAGCCTGTTGTGCCTCTTTAATTGATACAATAATTTTTTCAACACCATCAAAGGCCGCCAAAGTATCTTGGCTTTCTGGCATAAAGGCCTCGGGACAATAAGCGATCACACCTTTTCTACCATCAACCGGCGGCTTAATAATAGCTAGAGCAAGGTCAATGTCATAAAAAAAACTATCCGCCCAGTTAGACGTACTATTAATGTGAGGTGTACCATCTTTATTTAGTTCTGGTATGGTCTGCAGCTGAATTCGTTCATATCCTAGTTGTTCGGCGGCGAATTTTTGTGCTTCTAAGTCACTGCGATAGCCACTTCCGCAGAAAAGATAGTTTCCGCAGGGAAGAGCATCTCCTTGACCGCTAAATTTTAAGTTACCAGGTACTCGGATGACTTCTTTGCCAAGTTCACTAAGCACTTGTTCGGCGTAATCTTCTTCGGCTTTTCGTGCATCCGGGAGGCGTGCTAAGACGGCTTTATCGTCACGTACTAGCGCCCAGTTGGCGGTATAGACACCATCTTGAGAATCAGCAGGAGCTGCAACTTGAATTACATTGACGCCAGCCTGCGTAAGCATGTCGCGAATAGTGCGATGCTCTTCATGAGCCTGACGAAGATCGACTGATTCCTGGTGGTAATACGGATTGATTGGTTGTTCATTGCTGAAATGGTCAGCATCTGACATTAAAACAGACGTGTTGAATAAGCTCATATAATTCAAGTATACCTTAGTTTAATAGTATGATTCCTTGTAAAGTTTGTAGTACAAGCGACGTACGGCCTTTTCTACAATTTTTGACCAAAGTTTAGCACGAAGTGGGCGCACGGGAATCTCATAAGCGCCAACATATTCAACATGTTGTTTACTAAAGTTAAGCTTAAATCGCGCAAGACCATAATGAGGATGTTCGGGATTTTTAAGCTGATCTGCTGGTGGTGCACCACAGAGGTCGTGTAGCGTTACACCTTTTTGTTTGAGCCATTCAATAACCCGCCACTGTAACAGATGGCTTGAGCCATAGGTGGTGCGTTGACGAAGGCTCGCGCCGTCTTTATATGTCCCTTTTTCCCCGAAGGCAAGAGCATAGGCTCCGGCGACGATTTTGCTATCAACGTAAGCAAAAAATAACTGACCAATGCCAGCAGCCGCATAGCGCTGATAATACGTTCGATAGTATTCTGCCGAGCGATAGCCAAAGCCGGCAGCAACTGCTGTTTCGCGGTAGAGATCGTACATTATTTGGCAATTCTCGTCTGTCGCAGGGACAGCTTCGGCGGTGACCCCATCACGTTCGGCACGTTTTATAGCGTGGCGGCCTTTTTGAGGCATAGCTGTCAGAATAGTGTCTAGATCAGGTGATAAATCCATAAGGACGGTGGCAAAATTAGGTTGAATTGGTCGTGTTGAAAGGAGGCCCTGATGAGATAAGAGACTGTTGGCGTCGTCACTTAGAAGTATTTCTGGCTCAATCTTGATAGTAAACACCCCATGACTACGCGCAAAATGTTTTAGTGATGGTAGTAAGTCGATTAGCTCTTTATCGCTTGTGGTAGCTGGCCCTTTGGGCGCATACCACACTTTGCCAAATCCAACGATCGTTTTCTCTAAGATAGTAATGGCGTACGGCTTCGCTATGATATATCGGGTTTTCCAGCCAGCGAGAGCTTTTTGATCAGCAAATTCGGCACCCTGAAAAATATTTCCACCATCTGGATTCGCTAAAATATGCTCATTCCAATGGGCTATTTCTTGTTCGGTTGCAAAGCGAATTGTCATTACTCTTATTGTACCTGACAACAATAGAAAAAGGGAAACCCCCTGCATAAAGCAAGGGGTGGTTTTGTCTGCGACGGCCTGACGAGGCCTACTGGAGCTACCCCAGTATATTAGGCACTTTTTAACGAGAGTGATCCTCGACCTACAAATCCCTTAGCGCAGCTTCTCGATGTGGGCATCGGAAAATGCGATACCCAGTTCGTTCAGTTTTGCCAGCACGGATACCGTTGCGGTGTTGTGCAGGAAGGTGATCTCCTCGCCATCCTTGATGTAGGTGACTTTGAAGTCCAGTCCTGCGCGAAAATCTTTGGCGATACCGCCACGGTTGGTGGTATCAAAGCGTACGACGGTTGCTGCTGTCATAGTAGTGCCTTTCAGTTAGGGAGAAGCGCGTAGACCTCTCCATTTTTCACGATGTGAAGATTGATGGTGCGGTCTTTGTCTATCTTGCCCATGATTAACGACCCAGCGTCATCATGTGCGGTTTCGCTTACTCGGAATTCAACATGTAGCATGTCGTCTTCGTTGTATAGATCAAGTTCTATGTTACGGCCTGCTTTTATGGAGGCGGTAATTTCGTTCTCGACCCACTCCTTGTCCTGCACGACAGCATAGTGCCTAACAGGCGACTCTGATGCCGACATGGCGACTCCTTAGATTTGGGTAGGTGCCACATACGAATGCGTATGTAAGACACATATTAGCATAAAAGCTTTAAAATGTCAATAGTAGCAGAGTGAGAGAGCAATAGCTGGCGTATGTACTGATGGTATAATAGGTACAATGATTGAAGAAACGTTTACAGCCTATGACGTACGGGCGAAGTTACAGGATGGTGCGTCACTCGAATTTGCATGGAATGTAGGACGAGCTTTAGCTGAATGGCTACCTACGTCCGGTAGTATCGCTATTATGCGAGGTGAAGCCGCAGATGAACATCTGTATAGCGCAGTAGTTGAAGGGGTGCGCCTGCAGGGCCGAGATGTATGTGATGCTTC
Organism: uncultured Candidatus Saccharibacteria bacterium; assembly: GCA_946886125.1. Next base: position 12,584 of record CAMPHY010000003.1, read on the forward strand.
AGGCGGCGATAAAGGGATGCTAATAACATTAATCAACCAGGTGGGCCATTCTGGTGGAGTGCTTGTCGGTCATGATCAGCTCACTCAAGAAGTGACTATTGAACTTTACCGTGAGGATGGTCAACTTATTGATAGTGACCACGGTCTTCAGGAAATTGAAACCTCTATGAAGGCTGGTAACTTTGTGCCAGCTGCAATAAAAGGTGACCTCACAGCGCTCGCATAAGTTATTTAGTATGACTGAACGTCTTTCCTATGAATTTGATGAAGCGGGTGATGACCTTGCGGCAGATTATTTTGATGATACTGTTTATGAAGACGAGGATACGAGTCTGCTTGACGATGAGACTGAAGGACGCGGGAACGTATGCATAGTAGACCTAATGGGTATTACTCTTTCACCAGAGCAAGTTTCGATGGCTGCTTTGCGTGACAGAAAGCGTCAACAGGCATGGCAATCTATTCAGGAAATGGTGTAGCGTTAATTTCACCAAAAATTAGCACTCGCAGCTTGCAAGTGCTAATTTTTTTATTTACAATAGATACTACAAAAAGAAATCAGGAGGAATTATCGTGAGTACACCTATTAAGCCACTTGCTGATCGTGTCGTTGCTGTGCGTGAAGCAGTCAAAACTCAGACCGCGAGCGGTATATATCTACCAGATAACGCGAAAGAAAAACCAGTCATTGCCGATGTTCAGGCGGTAGGGCCAGAAGTTACTTCACTCAAAGTTGGTGACAAAATTATTTACAAGGAATACAGCACGACTGAACTTAAAGTAGACGGCGTGGAATATCTAATCGTAAAAGAAGAAGACGTTCTCGCGACGGTGTAGGCATGGAGATTACACTAGCGACTGTTGCGACGGCATTAAACTTTATTGTACTCGCAATCTTTATCAAGCTTGTAATCCAAATGTACACTTTACCGAAGAAAATACGTGAACTCGAAAAGCAAATTAGAGAACTGAAGAACAAGGAGAATCTGTAATGGCAAAAAAAGTATTTTATGATGATGATGCACGTGAGCGCGTACTTGGTGGCGCGAAAGCGCTGTACGACGCAGTAAAAGTAACGTACGGACCTAAAGGTCGGAATGTGGTGATTGCAAAAGGTTATGGGGGCCCGACAGTCACGCATGATGGCGTAACCGTAGCAGAAAGTATTGATTTGCCTGATACCGATGATGAAACTTTAGGTTACAAAGTAGGAGCGGAGTTGATTAAGCAGGCTGCGAGCAAGCTTAATAAAGTAGCTGGTGACGGTACTACGACTGTTACTGTGTTGACCTACAATATTCTAAAAGAAGCCAACCGCTTAATTGCTGCTGGTCATAACCCACAAGAGCTCCGTAAGGGTATCGAAGCTGCCGGTGCCGAAGTGATTAAGTCATTGAATGGCTTGAGTGAAAGCATTGAAGGTAAGTCTGATCGTGTGGCAGAAGTAGCGACCATTTCAGCGGGTGACGAGGCAATTGGTAAGCTGATTGCTGATGTGATTACTAAGGTTGGCAAAGATGGTGTTGTCACAGTTGAAGCAGGGCAGGGTCTCGAGCTTGAGGCGGAAGTTGTCGAAGGCTTTAGTCTTGATCGCGGTTGGGTTAGCCCCTTTTTCGTAACTGATAGTGGTCGTCAAGAGGCGGTCTATGAAAAGCCAGCCATTATCATTACCGATAAGAAAATTTCAAGTGTGCAAGAATTTCTGCCAATGCTTGAGAAACTTGCTCAAGCGGGCAAAAAAGATGTCGTACTGATTGCCGATGAAGTTGACGGCGAAGCGCTTAGTATCTTAGTACTCAATAAACTTAAGGGCGTCTTTAATACCGTCGCGGTAAAGGCACCAGCTTATGGTGACCGACGCAAAGAAGTCTTGCAGGATATTGCAACACTGACCGGCGCAACAGTAGTGAGCGATGATCAAGCCCTCAGCTTTGAAAACGTAGGACTAGAAGTAGTTGGTTCGGCACGCAAGGTGATTGTTGGAAAAGATGAAACGACGATTATTGAAGGTGCTGGTAGTGCAACTGACGTTAAAGCGCGCATTACTCAAATTGCAGTACAGGCTGAAAATGCCAGTAGCGAATATGATAAAGAACAATATGATAAGCGGGCGGCTGCCTTAAGTGGTAAAGTGGCGGTTATTAAGGTAGGTGGTGCAACTGAAACCGAAATTGATGAAAAGAAATTCCGAGTTGACGATGCGGTTGCGGCTACTAAAGCAGCTCTAGCTGAAGGTATTGTAGCCGGTGGCGGGGTGACTTTGGTGAATCTATCATCAGCAATGAAGACGACGGGCGCTGATTCTATTAGTGCTGGCCGGCAGATTCTGCAAAACGCATTAAAGCAGCCATTCTTACAAATTACAGCGAATGCTGGGCTTAATAGTGAAGCTTTACTTGCCCAGGTGCAAGCTGGAAAAACTGGCTTCGGTGTGAATGTTAATAATCCTGATGAAGGGTTGGTGGATGTGAAAAAAGCTGGCGTGGTCGATCCTACTCGTGTCACAAAAGAAGCGGTACAAAATGCGGTTTCAATTGCGGCGACGGCTATTACAATGGGCGCACTCGTTGTTGACGTGCCAGAACCAGAGGCACCTGCCGCTGCAGGTGGCGGCATGCCAGGAGGCATGGGGTTCTAAATTTGCGATAGCATATATTTTATAGCCATAACGAGCACCTCATAACAGAGGTGCTCGTTCTATTGTACAGAGGTAGAATAGTTGACACATATTAATTATATTGTTATGATATGCTTTGTCTTTCCGACCGACATAAGAGAGAAGTGGTGAGCATGAAAAAGAAGCAGCTGGAGCGAAAGTTCCGTGAGTTGCTTAAAATAAAGCCAGTCATCGTACAAGAAGGGAGGTTGATAACTCATTTATTACATGAGTTATCGCTCAACCCTGATCGTAGCGGCTGTCGTTCGAGTATGGTGAAAGCTATGCTTGAACACATGGCTAGTAATGGTGAGATTATACTCACCAAGCGCGGCGAGGTGTACGACGCGGTTGAAGTTGTTACTGTTGAGGTGTCCAGTATCGAAGCTGAACCATCGACATCTACAGAACAGAATGCAGACCAGGCAGGTAATTTCACTACCACAAAGGACGAGTCACTAGTGTCATCAATGAGCATTGTCAAAAGCAAGAAGGGCGAACGACTGACGCTCGCCCTTATGGCGCTACAAGGTGCCGCCGATCAAAATGGGGCAATCCATGAGTCGCGAACTGACGTAATTATCAAGCGCGAGCTTGAGATAACGTTGGGCGCTGCTCAAAGTCTTAACGGCATATTGGGTAAACTTGGGCTTCGTAAGTCATCACGCGGCAGAAGCGCCAAGCCGGCGTGGGTGGATATGGGTATCTCAGAGGTAACTGATGAGATGCTTGCGACTATATATGAAAAGCCGCTAGCAACAGAACAGCCAGTTCTGCCAGCAGCTGGTGAAGATGCCGCAACACCAGAGGGTGACGTTACGATGTCGCCAGCAAGACGCGAAGAGGAGCTTGGCAAAATAATTCTAGCACTCGAAAGAGAGCTGGATACAGCCCGGGAGACTATTCAGCGACATGAATTGTCGATTTCTCAAGGACAAGTGTATATGGGCGCGGCAAGTCGCAAGATCGAAGAGCAGAAGGCAGAACTCGACCTGAAGGATGAAGAGATTCGTCAGCTAACTGTTGAGCTCGAGCCGCTCCGTGCAATCGGGCAGTTAAACCCTTCGCCTGTTACTGTCGAAATTCTCCAACGTCACGGAAAGATATAGTCGTCATGTACTTGGCGCTCCCATACCGCAGCCAGCGGTGTGGGATTTTCTTTTTCGCTATAAAATATAACCTCCGTAGCTCGGAGGTTATAGTATTATTTGACGTAAACTAAGTTACGCTGTCTTATGTGAGAAAAAATCAATTTCCTTGATAATATCAAGCAGTGCTTGTGCGCGGCGGCTATCATCTGGAATTGCTTTAGCGGCTTCGTGGGTGGCAGCAAGGAGGCTTTGGTCGTCCGTTGAGCGAATAATAAGTAGAAGGGTATCAAATTTTTCTTCTGGTGCGACGTCAAGTTTATCGACAAGCGGACGAAGTTCAGAGAGAGCATCTTTTTTAATTGTTTCAAGATCGCTATTCACTGGTGTCGCTGGCTGCGGTGTGGCCGGTGTCTCTGCTACTGTCGGCTGTTCAGGCTCGGTAACTGGTGCTTCAGGCTCTTCAGTCACTGTAGCTGTAGCTTGTGCTTCTTTTGCTGCTGTTTCTTCAAAGTCGAGACCACTCGCTGTATTATCAGCTTGTTGGCTTACTCCGGCTAAAACTTTAGCCAGTTCTTGATCATCACTCATTGGTTGTTGATTTGTTGGTTGAATATCCATGCCCACCCCTGACATTAGTACTTATGCTTCTTTAGTTAATACTGTATCATAGAAGGAGGAAGTGAGTAAAGAAAATTAGCTTGCTTATTTTCTTTCGAACAACAAAGTTCTATGTGTAAATTTAATTACGCATAGAAAAAGTATAACTTGCAAGTAAACCGGTGGAGGTGGAAATAGATGTTAGATGATAGTAACGTACTCACTCAGCGTGACCCTGAGAATGCACTTGGTGTGGCGGCCGAACAATACCAGCAAGCGCGCTTTGCGGTTGCGGTAAATCACCCAGAGCATGATGGTCGAGAAATTACTCGAGTGGTGATAGCTGGCATGGGTGGATCCGCACTGGCAGCACTTGTTGTAAAATCGTGGCTAAAAGCTGAACTAGCTGTCCCGTTTGAAGTGGTGAGAACATATGATTTACCATCATATGTCGATTCGAGTACTTTAGTAATCGCTAGTAGCTATTCGGGAAATACCGAAGAAACACTGAGCGGGCTTAAACAGGCACGTGATCGGGGTGCTCAGATAGCTGTAATCACCTCAGGTGGAAAACTGCTTGATTGGGCTGATGCTGACAGTATTGCTCATGTAGCACTACCGACACACTTGCAACCACGTATGGCAGTTATTTATAACCTCCGCGCCCTCGTCGCGCTTCTGGCGCATTTTGGCGTTACATCGTACATGGCTTTTGAAGATATTGCTGCAACAGCTGACTGGCTTGAAGCCGAGAGCGCAAAGTGGACAGGGGGTGTGACGACTGACAAGAATTACGCCAAACAACTTGCCCTGATGGCTGTAGGGAAAACACCTGTTTTTTATGGCGGCAGCCTTATGAGTCCAGTGGCGTATAAGTGGAAAATTAGTTGGAATGAAAACGCCAAAAATGTGGCATTTTGGAATGAATACCCCGAATTTAATCATAATGAATTTATGGGCTGGACGTCACATCCGATTGAAAAACCATTCGCCGTATTTGATCTTGTGAGTGAATTTGAGCATCCGCAAATTTTGAAACGCTTTGAAGTGTCTGATCGATTATTGAGTGGCAAGCGGCCAAAAGCCACGGTGATTAATCTAAAAGGTAATAATGAGATTGCCCAAATACTATGGGGAAGTATATTGGCAGATTTTGTTAGTATCTACGTGGCAATTTTAAATGGTGTTAATCCAACACCTGTACCGCTAATCGAGAAATTAAAAACCGAATTAGCGTAACGCACTATGAGGCAACAACCAGTCACTGCCATACATTTATTAAGACAGGATGTGTGGCGTTGGATAGCAGCGGTATTAGTGGCTGTATTGCCTCTGTATGCTTTTGCTGGTTTATACTATATTTCAACCGGCGATTATAACCAGCCGCTTGAAAGTGTGATGGCGGGGCCGCGCGGGCAGCTTGGCGCTATGCTTGGTGTATTTGTCTTTCCTATAATTATCTCTGTTCGTGTCATTGGCTTTCGTAATTGGAGCTGGTTTAAGATGACGCTTATCGCACTTGCGGTTGCCGCGATATTGCCGTCGGCTCTCGCTAATCAATTACTACCTGGGAGTTATATTCGATTTGGTATAACCTTGGTGCTACTAACCATTAGTTATCAATTAGCCCGTTATGTTTATCAAAGCCGCTATGAAGATATAGCGGAACGACAATATACACCTATTGCACTTAGTATACTGATCACAGCAGTCGTCATCTGTGTCGGACTACTTTTGCCAATTCAACTTTAGTTATAGTGTCGCAAAGCTTCAATCGGGTCTTTTCGAGCAGCGCGAATGGCAGGGTAGATGCCAAATAAGACGCCTACAATGAGCGAGACCGCAGCAGCGATGCCGGCAATTTCCCAGCTGAAGACAGGTGCAAACGTGAGCTGGGTACTAATTGCAAACGCAAGTAGATAGCCAGCGAGATAGCCAGCAATACCGCCACCAAGGCCAATCGCAAGTGACTCGATGAGGAACTGCCAAATGATCTGGCTATTACTTGCACCGAGTGCTTTGCGAAGGCCAATTTCACGCGTACGTTCAGCAACGCTCACCAACATAATATTCATAATACCGATACCACCGACAATCAATGAGATACTTGCAATGGCAGCGCTCACTCCGGCAATTGTAAAGAAAAGTTGGCTGGTTGGCTGAGACAATTCCTCGCCTGAAAGAATAGTGAAATCTCGCTCTTCATTATGTGCTTCTAGAAGTGTACGTTCGACGTTGGCGATCATGGGCTGCAGGCTATCAACGCTATTAGCTTGAATATTAATCTGTTGAATCTGGGTGACGTCGCGATTAAATGTTTTGGCTTGGTCGAGGTGAATAATGGCTGCCGTGTCAAAATCAATATTATTATAGTTAATAGGATTACTCAGTCGATCAAGCACGCCAATGACCGTAAATGTTTGTCCGCGTATTGTCATTGTCTGGCCGATTGATTGATCGGTACCAAATAAGTTGATTGATAGCTGTACACCAATGACAGCGGTATCTGGATTGATGAATTCATCGAGGAATTGGCCTTCACTTACTTTAAGGTCGGCAATTTCTTGTAATGAAGGGGTGGTAGCAACAATCGAGGCTCGTTCAATCGTCGTCTCATCAGCAGTGATGCTACCGGTCATTGTCATGAGCGGAGCCGCCGCTTTGACGCCGTCAACTTCAGTAATTTTTCGATAGTCTGACTCTGTCAGGGTGCTGGTGGCAAACTGTGATTGTGCGGTGGGAAGAGAGAAGTTATCGGACGTTTGCAGTGGTGCGCCAGGACGAACAACGGCAATATTCCCGCCAAGGTCTTCTACTTGGTTGCTGACAATTTGCATTGCGCCGCCACTTAGGGCAAGTATGGCTGTAATACTTGCAATACCGATCGTTACACCGAGCATAGTAAGGGCAGTTCGCATTTTTGTACTATACAGTGACTGCGTAGCGTTTTGGAGGTGATTGAGAACAAGCAGTCGCATTATTTCTTTTCCTTTTTAGTTGAGGTGTCTTTTGATGATTCTTCTTCATCATTTTTTTCGTCTTCATATGCAGCGCGAGCATGGGCGTCGAGGCGACGTTTAATACCGGAAGCTTCTTTTTTTGTCCGAGGTGCTTTTGTATCGGTATCGATTTTTCCATCAAGCATTGTAATGACACGGCTAGCATAGGTAGTCAGGTCAGGGTTGTGGGTGACCATAATAATTGTGTTACCGCGCTTATGAATGTCTGAAAGCTCTTCCATAATAATATGACTAGCACGGCTATCGAGGTTACCAGTTGGTTCGTCGGCCAAGATAATTGATGGTTCGTTAACGAGAGCACGAGCAATGGCAACGCGCTGAGTTTGGCCACCGGATAATTGCCAAGGCATGTAATATTCACGCTCGCCGAGGTGGAAGGTTTTGAGCATCGCGCTCGCTTTTTGAAGACGTTTTGTTTTAGTGAGACCTTTATAGGTAAGTGGTAGGGCAACATTTTCAATAACGTTTAACCGCGGAACAAGATTGAAGCTTTGAAACACAATGCCAATTTGCTTAGACCGAATGCGAGCATGACGACGAGCGCTGAGGGCTTCGACTGCCTTACCATTGAGTATGTATTCGCCGTCGGTCGTACGATCGAGTAGCCCCAAGACATTTAAGAGAGTCGTTTTTCCGCAGCCGCTCGGTCCCATGATGGCGATAAACTCACCTTTCTCTATAGTGAGATCAACACCATCTAATGCAAAATGTTCAGCGTCACCAACACCAAAACGCTTCTTGAGGCTTCGTAATTCAATAACTGGTGGAGTCGCTGGCTTTTTCATTGTTATCTATTATAGTGAGTCGGAACGAAAAACTGCAACTACTCGAGTGGCGTGATTAATACAACTGATATACTAATGAGACAGGGAGAGGTGGCCGAGTGGTTGAAGGCGCACGCTTGGAAAGCGTGTATAGCAGCAATGTTATCGCAGGTTCGAATCCTGTTCTCTCCGCCATATTTAAGAAATAATCTATTTGTCGCTACATAACTATGCGAAAGGAGATGGTATATGCAAAAGAATCAGCAGGTGAGTGAGTATATACAGAACCAGCCACCACTACAAAAAGAAATATGCCAAGCACTCCGTGACATGATTGCGACAAAATCTCCAGAACTTGTTGAAGAGTTGAAGTGGTATTCGCCGGTTTATACAAAACAAAATGGCAGTGGTGTGTGCCACATCAAGGCCAATTTACATGATGTTAATTTTGGATTTGATCAAGGTGCGCATTTGAAAGATCCGCGTCATTTATTGATAGGAACTGGTAAGAATATGCGTCATGTAAAATTCAAACAACTCAGTGAGATTGACTTTGAGTACCTTGCAATGCTTTTACATCAAGCTATTAGTTTAAAGTAACTATTATTATGGAATATGATCCCTTCTCGGAAAAAGTATATGATCGATCCTCTGAAGTGGTACGAGATGCGTTATTTACGCTTGAAGTAGCGACTGGATTTGAGAGGGACGAGCGATTTGCTCTTGTAGAACATGCACTTGTGGAAACTATGAGAATCGGTGAAGATAGTACTCAACTTATGGAGTACTATGACGGTCTGATTCAAGAGATCGTTGAGAAAAAAGAGGGTAGTGCGTATACCGTAGCCCAAATTGGTGGCTTGATACGTAAAGCCACGATACGTTTTGTTGGCGGAAAAACCCAAGACTATATAAAAGATTTACGTGATATCGCTACGTATAGTCATAATATCCGTCTTGAGCAAGTAGAGTATGGTGTCGAGTGGTTATTGAGTGGGGAAGTGGCTGCTACTTTAAGTTCCTACGCTGAATTTGACAGCGAGACACTGACTGAGGTTGCTGGCGCTCCGCTTGACGAAGCTTTTGAAATGGCCTACGGATATCTTATACAAGCAGGGTATGATCCCGACGAGATAATCGGTATGTTTCATGATTAGGTCACTTGGATCGACGTTGTAAATAACAAACACAAGCAGCTAAGGTGTTAAAAGTTCGTTCATATCGCTTTTGTTTATAAAATACGTAAAAAAGCTTGAAAAACCATATATGGGGGCCTATAGTACTACTCAGACGCTATATATGTAGCTGTTCAATAAAAATACACATATTGCAAGAAAGATTTGCACTTACCACTGGAGAACTCCAGAGGTAGTTTTCTTGCACCACTTTGAGGGAGGTGGCATGTGTATGCAAAATATAATTAATAGGGGAATGATATGAGTAATATCCATGTGGTCAAACGCGATGGCACCCGCGAACCATTTGACGCCAATAAAATTAACTTGGCACTCGTGAAGGCAAGCGAAGGTTTACCTGATCAGATCAGTAAAGTCGTACAAGTAGCAACCGAACTTCAGCTCACGCTATTTGACGGTATCACTAGCGAACAACTCGACGAAGCGGTTATTCATACTGCACTACAAAACGTCAAAGATGACCCAGATTTTGATACAATTGCAGCTCGTTTGCTTTTGAAGAACCTATATAAGAACATCCTGGGTAATTATGATACCGATGCTGAGCTGAAGAAGCTGCATGAGCAAAAGTTTGCTAGCTATATAAAGCAAGGCGTGAAAGATGGCTTGCTTGATGAGCGTATGAACAGCAAAGTATTTGATCTTAAAACACTTGCTGCTGCACTTGATCCTTCACGTGATAACTTAAGCAAGTATCTTGGAGTTATTACTAATAAAAACCGTTATGCACTTCGCAAGCAAAGTGGTGAGCCACTTGAAGTGCCGCAGTATACACATATGCGTATTGCGATGGGCCTGAGCTTTAATGCTGCCGACCCAACTGCTTCCGCAATTGATTTTTACCGCCATATGTCAAATCTTGATTATGTACCTGGCGGATCAACGCGCGTAAATGCCGGTGGCTCATTCCCACAACTTTCTAACTGTTTCTTGATCGAAGTGCAAGATGATATGGAATCAATCGCAAAAGGTGTGCGCGATGTCATGTGGATCGCTAAAGGGACTGGTGGTATTGGAATCAGTCTCAATAAACTGCGCGCAGCTGGAAGTCCAGTTAAGACCACAAACACAGCTTCAACGGGCCCAATCCCATTCATGAAAATGATCGATACGGCACTCTTTGCCGTCAGTCGTAAGGGTAAAAAAGCTGGTGCAGCGGCACTGTATATGGAAAACTGGCACCTCAATTTCCCACAATTCCTCGATCTCAAGCAGAACTCAGGGGATCCATACTTACGTACACGTTTGGCGAATACGGCGGTATTCATAAGCGATGAGTTTATGAAACGAGTAGAAAAAGACCAAGATTGGTACTTGTTTGACCCGGCTGAAGTGGCTGATCTTTCGGAGCTATACGGCGCAGAGTTTTCAAAGGCGTATGCTGAGTATGCTAAAAAAGCTGATCGTGGTGAGATGCGTGATTTCTCAAAAATCAGTGCCCGTGAGCAATTCCGCCAAATTTTGACAGTATTACAGGCAACGTCACATCCATGGATTACCTGGAAAGACACTATTAATGTTCGTGCACTCAATAACAATACGTCTACGATTCACTTAAGTAACTTGTGTACTGAAATCACATTGCCACAAGACAAAGATAATACGGCAGTATGTAACCTAGTGAGTATTAATCTCGCTGCTCATCTAAATGAAGATGGCACATGGGACTGGGATCGCTTGAGCGCCAGTACTCGTAGCGCAATTCGCCAGCTCGATAATTTGGTAGATATCACTAATACGCCAATTCCTGAAGCTATGAATTCTAATACGCAAAACCGAGCGCTTGGCTTAGGGATGATGGGCTTCACTGATGTTACAGAGAAGTTAGGTTACAGCTACGAGTCTGAAGAGGCTTATGATCTCATGGACCAATTGGCGGAATTTATCAGCTATCATGCGATTGATGAATCAGCTGATCTTGCTAAGGAACTTGGCAGTTATCCAACATTTAAGGGTAGTGGTTGGAGTAAAGGTATTTTACCGTTCGATACGATTGATCAATTGGCAGCCGATCGCAAGGTAAAGGTAGAGGTGACACGCAAGACCCGTTTGGATTGGGAAATCCTTCGTAAAAAAGTCAAAAAGGGTATGCGCAATGCCACCCTTATGGCTATCGCTCCAACTGCTAATATCGCACATATCGCTGGCACAACTCCAGGTATCGACCCACAGTTCGCCCAGATCTTTAGTCGCTCAACTTTGAACGGAAAGTTTTTGGAAGTGAACGGTAACTTGGTGCGTGACCTTAAGGCACTTGGAATTTGGGATCAGGTACGTGATGATGTACTTCGCAACCAGGGTGACCTCACGACAATTGAAGCAATTCCACAAACGCTCAAAGATGTTTACAAGACAAGCTTCCAGCTAAGTCCGCATGCTTTCATTGAAGTGGCGGCTCGGGCGCAAAAATGGGTTGATCAAGCAATTTCGCGAAATATGTACCTTGAAAGTCGCAACATCGATGACATGGTGGATGTGTATTCCAGCGCTTGGAAAAAAGGTCTCAAAACAACCTACTACTTGCACATGAAACCACGGCATCAGGCTGAGCAAAGTACTGTAAAAGTAAATAAGGCCGAAACTTCTGGTGGTCCACGACGAGCTGGCTTTGGCTTTGCCAAAAAGCAGACGGTATAAAAATTCATAGATTCATATACAGCAGCGATAGATAATAAGACAATAGGGGATAACAAAATGGCAAACGCATCACAAATCATCAACAACGATATGACACTTGAAGAGAAGCTCGCGGCGATCGATCAGGCAATGGCTAATGCCCAAGCTGTCGCCGCCGACGATGCTGCAAACGGCGGCACTTCGGCTCCAGTAGATCCACAAGACTTCCTCATGTGTGAAGGATGTCAGTAATATGGCGGGTATTTTAGGAACTGGAATCCAGGACGGCTTGTTGCTCAAGCCGGTCCACTACCCGTGGGCAATGGAGCTTTATGATCAAGCGGTTGCCAACACTTGGTTTCCTAATGAAATTCAGCTTGGCCAAGATCTTGCCGACTGGAAAAAGATGAGCGACGAAGAGCGTCATGCTCTTACGTTCCTTATGAGCTACTTCAACCCAAATGAGTTACTTGTAAATAAGGCCTTGGCATTTGGGGTGTACCCATACGTCAATGCGGCTGAATGTCATCTTTATCTTGCTAAACAGATGTGGGAAGAGGCAAATCACTGCATGAGTTTTGAGTATGTGCTCGAAACCTTCCCGATTGATCGTGAGCAAGCCTACGCGGCTCATGTTGAAACGCCAAGTATGGCTCGCAAAGAAGAGTTTGAGACCAAATTCATCAAACGTATGACCGAAGACACACTCGATATTACTACTACCGAGGGGAAGAAAGATTTTGTGCGCAACTTGGTTGCCTACAATATTATCCTTGAAGGTATATGGTTCTACAGCGGTTTCATGGTGGCGCTTTCATTCCGTCAGCGCAATTTGCTGCGTAACTTTGGTAGTTTGATGGACTGGGTGGTGCGAGATGAATCACTTCACCTCAAGTTTGGTATTAATCTTATTTTGACAGTACTTGAAGAAAACGAAGATTTGCAGACTGAAGAATTTGCCGAAGAAATCAAGCAGATGATTCTTGATGGCGTGGAGATGGAAGAAGAGTACAATCGCGACCTACTACCGAACGGTATTTTAGGATTGAATTCTGACTACATTAACCAGTACGTAAAGTATCTCGCCGATCGCCGACTTGAAGAACTTGGTTTTGAGCCACACTACAAAGTGTCAAACCCCGCTAAATGGATGGCGGCTGCTAATGACACCCTCGAGCTTGTTAATTTCTTCGAGAGTACTAATACGAGCTATGAAGTAAACGCTGGCGGAAGTAGTAGCAAAGGTGGTCAAAGTCCGAGCGCAGATCGCGACGAAAACAATCCTGACGAGAGTATTTTGAAGCAATAGAAATAACTATTTCTCTAGAAGACAGGCGTATGTGATACGTCTGTTTTCTTGTTGTTTCATTTATATTACTTTATACTTAAGCTTAAATATGCGGATAAAAAACAAAAAAGTGACCGGCTTTACTATTGTTGAACTTCTCATTGTGATCGTTGTCATTGGGATTTTAGCAGCGATTACTATTGTCGCCTTCAACGGTGTTCAAGATAGAGCACGAGTAAGTCGTACTCAAAACGATCAACGAAACTTACTTCAGGCAATCGAGGCTGCGCGCATCAATACAGGAAAGACGCTCACTCAAATAACTGGCAGTACTGATTCACGCAGCACTAAAGCTCTTGCTGATGCCGCTATAGATGCTATTGCAAGCGCAAGTGGTATGAACCTCTCTGGGCTTAAAGCAGGAGATGGATGGGGGAATCATTATCGAATTGACGAAAATGAGTTAGAGCAATCAGCGACTGATTGTCGAAAAGATATAATCCAGATTCTCAATAAAAATATGACTGTGTCTGTACCGTTTTCGCAGCCAGCTTGTTTGTAGTCATACTGTTGAATTATGGGTTTCGGTCACTCTTAACTGCTCAGTGAACGTGTATACTAAAAAGAGTATGAAAACAAAACTTCTCATTTTTGGTATTACAGGCGATCTAAGTACGCGCAAGCTGCTACCTGCGCTTGAACAAATTATTGATACGGGCGATTTTGAGGATTTGTCGGTGATTGGTGTGTCGCGCCGAGAAGTGAATATTGCAGAATTGCTGCAGTCGTCTTTAGGCAATATGAAGCTAGAAAGCAAGATTTCCATTTTTTCAATGGATCTTGCACGGGCAGATGACTATCGTGAGCTAAAAGAGTATGTTCAGCTACAAAATGATGAGCAACTGATTGTGTACCTATCTGTGCCGCCTTCGGCTGCTACCCAGATCGTCGATTTTATGGGTGAAGCCGGTATAAATACGCCTAATGTAAAGCTCTTGTTTGAAAAACCATTTGGCGTTGATTTGGTTTCAGCTCAAGAGGTGATTGCACGAACCGCACGCTACTACCAAGAAGAGCAAATTTATCGAATAGATCACTACTTGGCTAAAGAAATGGCGCAAAATATTGTGGCTTTTCGTGGCGGCAACGCGCTATTTAGCCATATCTGGAATAATAACTTCATTGAAGCAATTGAAGTAATAGCAGCTGAAAAGATTGGCATTGAGGGTCGAGCGCAGTTTTATGAACAAACTGGTGCACTGCGCGATGTACTGCAGGGGCATCTGATGCAGTTACTGGCGCTGACATTGATGGATATACCTCACGACTTTGATTGGGGTACGCTTCCTGCACTACGTCTGTACGCGTTACAGCAATTGAAGCTGGTTGATCCTGCTAATGTAACCAGGGCGCAGTATTATGGCTATCAGGATGAAGTAAGTAATCGTGGTAGTCTGACCGAAACATTTGTATCGCTTGAGTTGGCGTCGAATCAACCACGCTGGCAGGGTGTGCCGATAACACTAAGTACCGGCAAAGCGCTCAACGAAAAAACTACTGAAATTAGAATACACTTAAAAAAGCTTCACGAAGCTCAGAGTAACTGTATCGTGTTTCGTATTCAGCCGAATGAGGGTATTGATATCGAATTATTCACAAAGAAGCCAGGGTATGACCGCGAGTTTGAAACAAAGCACCTCAGTTTTAACTTTGCGGAAGACACAAAACTACCAGATGCTTACGAGCAGGTGATCGTTGATGCGATCCACTCACGCAAGAGCTTGTTTACAAGTAGTGAAGAAGTGATCCGCGCCTGGGAAATCTTACAGCCCGTACAGCAGCATTGGAATATGGAAACAAGTGGCATAAAGCAGTATCAAAAAGGTAATGGTATACAAGATATAGTAGCGTAGAATAGACAACATGTAACGCTACATATAGCGCGCCTATTACGTCTAGTGGTACAATGAAATCCCATAGGGGATTATAACGTATGGGTAAAAAACAGAAATATATATTTGTAACTGGTGGTGTTCTTTCCGGGGTAGGGAAAGGCATTACAGCTGCCAGCATTGGTGCCGTTTTGCAGGCGAAAGGTGCAACTATTTCGATTCAAAAATGTGACCCGTATCTTAATGTAGATGCGGGCCTTTTGAATCCTGCAGAACATGGTGAATGTTATGTTACGAAAGACGGAGCTGAAACCGATCTTGACCTTGGGCATTACGAGCGTTTCTTGGATGTGGAGCTTACTCAAGCTTCAGCTACACTCGCAGGCAAGCTGTTACTCGATATGATTTCTGATGAACGAGCCGGCAAGTTTGGTGGCAAGACTGTGCAGCTAGTGCCGCATCTAACACAAAGTATTCAAAATGCTATTGCTCAGAGCGCTGGTAATAGTGATATTCATATTGTGGAAATTGGAGGTACGGTAGGTGACTACGAGGGCCTCAGTTTCGTAGAAGCGATTCGTGAATTTGCCCAACGAGTTGGTCGTGAGAATTGTTTATTTGTCCATGTCGTATACGTGCCGTTTATTGGCACAAGTAAAGAATTTAAGACAAAGCCAGCTCAAAATGCGCTGAATGATTTGCGCGGGTTTGGCATTGTGCCCGATAGTGTCGTCGTACGTACTGATGAAGAAGCGCCTGAGAGTGTCGCTAAAAAAATTAGCTTATTTGGCGGCGTGCCAGAGCAAAACGTATTATTACTTCCAAATGCCGACACAGTGTATCGTGTGCCGCTTACATTGGCTGAAAGTGGGATGAATGACTTGCTGACAGAATTCTCTGGATTAAAAAATGAGCCAGATCTTTCGTCATGGAAAAAAATCATTAAACAGCACACTAGTTCGCCAGCAAAGATAGTCACGGTAGGTATGGTAGCTAAGTATATGGACAATGAAGATACATACATTTCAGTGCTCGAAGCTCTAAAAGCTGCTGCCTGGCAACAAAAAGTAGGTCTGAAAATCAAATGGATCAATGCTGAAACAGCTTCGGCCAAGGATTTCAAGGCAGTCGATGCACTCCTAGTGCCTGGCGGCTTTGGAGAACGTGGTATCGATGGAAAAATCGCTGCTGCACGTTATGCACTCGATCACGACGTTCCGTATCTTGGTATTTGTTTAGGCCTCCAGGTAGCGGTGATTGCGGCAGCTCGAAAAGCCGGACTCAAGGATGCACATAGTAGCGAATGCAGTAAAACAGAAAGTAACGTGGTGTACATTATGGAGGGTCAGGCGGGCAAGGAGTCAACCGGCGGTACGCTCCGCCTCGGTGATTATCCGGCTACGTTCACGAAGGGTTCAAAGGTTGCCAAACTGTATAAAACAGATCAAATTAACGAGCGTCATCGTCATCGTTATGAAGTAAATCAAGCATTTAAAACTGATATTGAAAAGGGTGGTCTTAAAATTACCGGTACGTCACCTGGTGGTGAGTTGGTGGAGTTTATAGAAGGTGTGGACCATCCGTATTTTGTGGCGACGCAGGCGCACCCAGAGTTTAAAAGCCGTCCAGCGCGGCCGCATCCATTATTTGTCGGTTTGATTAAAAGTATTACTTCTTAGGCATTGCCAATGAATGTAGCTATATCGAGTGTGACCAGTTAACCTGTGTAACGTTGGGAAGGGGAGTTTGGTTACAGCCGCGATTAATTGTGTAGGTCCCTGTAATTGCAGTGTTCCACTCGAAGGTCGATACACCACCTGTCAGAGAACTGACAAAGTAGTGTGGAACACCAGCGCGCTCTTCTAGGATTGGCGTACTCGCAACGATTGCATAATCGGTAGCATTGCGGCAAATCATAAAGGACTTTTTGTTAATATCGCGTGTATTTTCATACATATTAGCCGCCTTAAGTACTTCTGACCACTCACCTTGATTGGGGTATCGATTGTTTTCTACGTAATAAAGTTGCGCAGCTTTCGCTATGTTGCTTAATTCGGCTTGAGCGGTACTGATTTGTGCTCGTTCTTGTATGCCGTTGTAAGCCACGACTGTAATTGCCGCTAGGATACCAATTACTACAATCACGATTAAAAGTTCGACAATTGTGAACCCGCTTCTGCTTTTCTTCATGTCTGTATTCTAACGGACAACTGAATGGTCCGCAACTCGTGGTTATTGACACATGCGGACAATAGTGCTAATGTATAAAAAAGGTTTAAAACAAACATGAGCGAAGATAAAAGAACTAACTCTGACATTAACAGTGATGATATGAGCGCACTCAGTACGCTACTGCAAAACATCAAAGGCATTAGCCCGGTTTCTACCAGTACAATCGAGGCGGTGTACATTACTGAAGAGTCGACAGATAGTTAATCTTATTCTGTTATAATAAGGCTAATGGAAAAATTACTCACTAGTGTTATTCAGCAACTATTTGCTGTTGAGGTGCAAATTAAGTTGACGCGCCCTGATCCGCAATTTGGCGACTATGCTTCAAATGTTGCCATGCAGTTGGCTGGACGGTTACAAAAAAATCCACGAGAAGTAGCTGAACAAATTGCGGTTGCTCTTCGTGAAACCGAGCAATTTTCTGAAGTGACTGTCGCTGGCCCGGGATTTATTAATTTGCGTGTATCGGCTAAAAGCTTAGCGAACTTACTTGTTTCAAATTGGAGTGAACAGTACGGCGAAAGCCAAGATGGTGCAGGTAAAACGGTTGTCGTTGAATACCCAAGTCAAAATATGGCTAAGCCATACAGCGTGGGACATCTTCGTCCGGGTAATCAAGGCTGGGCGGCGCGTCAACTGATGCTCGCTACGGGCTGGACGGTTATTACTGACAATCACTTAGGTGATTACGGTACGCCATTTGGCGTATGGATGGTAGGATTTTTACGGTTTAGTAGCCATGAAAAGCTTGCAGAGGACGGCGTTTACGAACTTGGTCGCGTCTATATCACTACGAAAAAAGCACTCAAGGAAGAAAAAGAACGAGGTGAATCTGAGCTTGCTGAAGAGGTACAGGGCTGGCTTCTGAAGTTGGAGAGTGGTGATACTGAAGCTGTTGGGTATAGCCAACGGTTTAATGAGATTTCACTCGAGCACATTCATGCTGTCATGAAACGGCTTGGTATTTCGACTGATCATGAATTTGGGGAAGCGTTCTTTGCGCCTAAAGGCAAAGCTGCTGTCCAGAAATTACTGGAAACTGGTGTTGCCATACAAAACGAAGATGGGTCAGTGATTGTACCGCTTGATGAATTTGGTTTTGATGTACCACTGCTTGTGCAAAAAAGTAATGGGGCTGCACTGTATGCCACGACCGATCTTGCGACCATTTTGTATCGTGAAGAAAATTGGCACCCCGATCGCGTGATTTATGCTGTTGGCGCCGAGCAGCAGTTTTACTTTAGTCAGTTATTTGCAATGGCGAAGAAACTTGGTATCCAAACAGAATTGATTCATTTATGGTTTGGTGCGATCGATCAGAAAAATGAAGATGGTACACGAGAGAAAATGAGTAGCCGAAAAGGTGTAGTGCTTATGGAAGAGCTGCTTGATTTAGCAGAAACAAAAGCACGAGAAATTGTGGCAGGTCGTGATTTATCAGATGAAGATATAAAGAAAATTGCGATTGGCGCCATTAAGTTTAGTGATTTTACTGCCGATCGTCGGACTAATATTTTGTTCGACTGGGATAATATATTCGCTCTAACTGGATTCAGTGGCCCCTATATTCAGTATGCAGCGGTTCGTATTAATAAAATTATTCAAGATAATGGTGACACAGCACCGGCATTTATTGAGGAGTATGATTACGAAGCTGAAAAAGCAGTTATTGCTAAGCTACTAGAGTACCCCGATGTCATACGTCTCGCTGCACGGGAACTTGAACCGCACAAAGTTGCTACTTACTTATATGAACTTGCCCGCGAGCTTAACCGCTACTACGAAGCAACTCCGGTTGCAACCGGCAATGTGACCGATCTGGAGAAACAAGCACGTCTTGGTATTATAAATAAAGCTGGCCATGTGTTTAAGCAGGGACTCGATTTGCTCGGTATTGCCATACCATCTCAAATGTAGTATAAATATACTTGAATATCACTCTAGGAAACTAGGGTGATTTTTGTTTGTCTTTGATGATTTCAAGGACCCAACAATAAGGAGAAGAGATGGCACCTCGCAACGATCCCGCATTGAAAGCGGAGGTCTGCAAGAAGTTGAACGAGCGCTTTGACGGTGACATTGCGGTAAAAGATGTGGATGAACTCCTCAATCTTTTATCGGTCGACACGATCATTTGGTCGCGCGGCAAGCAAAAGCGAGCCGTCGGTAGCTTGATCTACAGTACCGGTCACATTAGCCGCTACCACGACAAGGAGGGTGAACGACACTTCAAACTCGTCAAGCCGTTTACAGCGTGAGGCATGATGGCGGTTGGGTATTGCGCCCGACCGCCATCACGGCTGCTCTTCTCCTTACATTTTTACTGAGAACTGCTATAATCTCCTCTAGATATAAGAGGAGAATTTTTTATGGTTGACAAGAAAGTCTCAACGAAAAAACCAAAAGTTGTGAAGAATGCCGAGCAGAAGCCGGTGGCACCAAATGAGCAGGCAAATAATGAGCGAAAAACAATTGCTGGCGCAAATGAATCTCACCTAAAAGGCTTTGTGGATTTTATTCGCACTCAAGGAGTCATTGGACTAGCTGTTGGACTTGCAATTGGTACGGCGGCGGGTGACACGGTGCGCAAACTCGTCGAGGGATTTATTACTCCAATCGTACAATTTATGATTGGAACCGAAGCGGGGTTGGCAGCAGCTACATGGCACGTTGAACTCTTCGGCCGCAATGCTGATTTTAAGTGGGGTGCCTTTGTGTCCTCGGCTATTACTTTGCTAGCTACGGCACTCGTAATTTATTTGCTTATTCATTCGCTTAAGCTTGACCGACTTGATAAGAAGAAGCCGTAAGAAAGCTCACAGACGAATTACTGGAATCAAAGTACACTACGTATATGCATAAAGTAGATAAAACTGAGAGTGAATGGGAAGAGGAGCTCACCCCGGAGCAGTATCATGTGCTGCGCGAGAAGGGTACCGAGCTGCCGTTTACGGGTGAATATGATAGTACGTTCGATCCTGGTACGTATAGTTGTGCTGCTTGTGGCACGAAGCTGTTTGATAGTACTACGAAGTTTGATGCTCACTGCGGTTGGCCAAGCTTTTATGAGGCAATTCCTGGTACGGTTGAGCTTCATGTCGATGACAGTTTAGGTATGAGCCGTACGGAAGTGACGTGTAATACATGTGGTGGCCATCTAGGGCATGTGTTTGACGGCGAGGGGCTTGGCACTCCGACTGATCAACGGTATTGCATTAACTCGCTAAGCTTACAATTTACTCCTGAAACAGCCTCGTAAATAGCTCTTCGCTTATGGTTTCTATGCTATAGTAAGCAGTAAGAAAACTGGAGGGCACCATACGTGAGCGTAGAACGAATTGAGGCAACCACACCGTTTAACTGGGAGGTGGAGGAGGAGCTTCAACGTGCCCTGTATAGTCCAGCTGAACTTATTCGTAATTTTGAAGACAGTGCACAGGTTTTTAAGCAGTTTCAGCAGTATTTCCAAGGTGAACTCATTAATGATGAATATTCGCATAATGAATTAACGAGCTATACCAAAAGCGGAAAACTACTGCAGCTATGGCGGCGCAGTGGATATAGAACTGAGAATGATGCTGCGCATAATTTTTTATTAATGTATGGCAATCTTGATACAGCAACTATCGAGGAGGCATTAATTACCCAAGCTGTCGAAAAGCCGTATGGCGATGGTGCGCGTCTTAAGCTTCATTTTTTGCTTGAATCGGATGACCAGCCACATTCACTCGTTTTATCGAGTGATCATTGTCATCTGAAAATTCCTGGTTCCAAGAAAGAAACACTCGAACACTTAAACGTACTTCCGTATGAACTCTACAGATTAGAACAACGCGAGCGAGAGCTTGGCGCGCATACTTTACAGCTTGTTCAGTGACCTTCGATAAAACCTAGGGTATACTAGGGGGCATGGACCCAGTATTAAAAAAAGCACCGCTCACACGAATCCTTTGGGTTGACCTAGAGATGACCGGCCTCGATGCTAATGAAGATCTTATTTTAGAAATAGCAGTCATTGTTACCGATTGGGATTTTAATGAAATCGCCACCTATGAAGGTGTTGTTAAGGGTGAAGAATTAACATTGCAGGAGCGCCTCAGTGCTAATGCGGCCTTTTGGGATGCTAATCCAGCAGCACGTGATGGATTGTTAGCACAAAATGCCGAAGGCAAGGATTTACTTGTTGTCGAAGACGAGTTACTTGCGTTTATTAAACAGCACTTTGATGATAATGCGCCAGTCTTACTTGCTGGTAATTCGATTCATATGGATCGTCGCTTTATTAGTGCGCAGTGGCAACGTCTTGATGCACGCCTTCATTACCGAATGCTTGATGTTAGCGCCTGGAAGGTAGTGTTTGAAGCAAAGTACAAAAAGAAGTTTGCTAAACCAGAAGAACACCGTGCACTTGGCGATATTCGTGGCAGCATTATGGAGCTAAAATATTATCTAGGAAAAGTAAAATTATGATTACGCATAAAGAGTTTGAAGATTATTTGCTCAGTTTTCCTAGTACATGGCTGGATTTTCCATTTGGCGAAGATACCTCGGTGTATAAATTTGGCGATAAGGCAAGTGGTGAGGGCAAGATGTTTGCGCTTATCCAAAATGACAGCAAGCCTCTTAGGGTGAGTTTAAAATGTGATCCACAGCTTGCTGAGTTATTACGCGAGAAGTATGAAACGGTTGTCGCTGGATATCACTTGAATAAAAAACACTGGAATACCATTATTTGTTCGGGCCAGCTTGGGCAAGACGAATTATTTGATTTAGTGCGTTTAAGTTATCGGTTAGTGTCGGGTGAAGAAGTTGCGACTACGTAACGCCTATTAGCTTTCAGCGCTGCTAAAGTCGGCGAACTGTTTCTGTAGTGGGCCG
The DNA here is from genome assembly GCA_946886125.1 of uncultured Candidatus Saccharibacteria bacterium. The sequence goes on from CAMPHY010000003.1 coordinate 34,814, forward strand.
AGGCTATTATAAGAATCTTCCAAGAGCTGCTTCATAGCTTGATTTTTGGTACCTTCGAACATTTCTTGCATAAGCAGAAGTGTTCGCTCAAGTTGATACGCCATTTCTCGTGCGTACGTACGGTCGTATACTGCATTGAGGCGAGCCTCTTCCAAGTTAGACAATATTTTTTCGCCACTTTCCGCGGCAATAATATTCTCATCAAGCTTACTTGTCTTAACCCCTTGAGCAGCAAGCGGTTTGGCTATGTCTCGATTGGTATTAGCAAGAAGGATAATTAAACTACTGTTAAGTGAGCGCAGTTGACTCGATTTGATATTCGGGCGAGCTTGCTCGGCAATTGAAGTAGTTGTTTGCAGGCGAGCGGCGAGAGTTTGTGTTTTATCAACGCCATCAGTAAGACCGGCTGCAATTACAAGAATAATCGTAACGATGATTGCTCCACCTAATCCAAACACAATCCACTTCATATTTGGCGCCATGCCTTTTTTCGGAGGTTTTGGCGCAATTTGATTGAGGTAGTCAATAGAATATTGCTGCTGGTTTTGGTTTTGATCAGGGTACATTGTGATTACATTTAAGCACAAACACTAACAGAGGTAAAGAGTGCTATAATCAAAACATGCAGGATGCTAAAGAAGAAGTACGAGCACGTCTCAATATTGAGGATGTGATTAGCGAATACGTCTCGTTAAAGCGAGCCGGTCGTAACTTCAAAGGACTCAGTCCATTTAGCGGTGAAAAAACACCTAGCTTTGTAGTCAGCCCTGACAAGCATATTTGGCACGACTTTTCATCTGGAAAGGGTGGCGATGTGTTCTCATTTGTCATGGAAGTCGAGGGCATGGACTTTCGTCAAGCTCTTGAGCACTTGGCACGAAAAGCTGGCGTTGACATGTCGGTCTATGACACAAAAGGTGGACAAGAAATTGCTAAGCAAAAAAAGCGATTACTTGAAGCGCACGATTTAGCTGCTAACTATTACCAACACTCGCTTTTGCAAAATCAGCACGCTCTAGAGTATGTCTTTAAAAAGCGAAAATTATCTAAGCAAATTGTGACCGAGTTTCGCATTGGTTATGCGCCGACTACGGGAGATGCGTTAATACAATTCCTTACTAAAAAAGGGTTTACTAAGCAAGAGCTTACTCAAGCGGGACTGACAAATCGTTTTGGCGGTGATTTGTTTCGTGGACGTATGATGGTGCCGCTTATGGATAGTGTTGGGCAGGTAATTGGCTTTACGGCACGTATTCTGGTTGATGATCCGAAAGCTCCAAAATATCTCAATACACCGCAGACCTTGCTGTACGATAAAAGCCGTCATGTGTTTGGACTCTCGCAGGCAAAAGAAGCAATCCGAAAGGCTGACTACGGTGTTGTTGTAGAGGGTAATATGGACGTAGTAAGTTCTCATCAAGCCATGGTAACTCCTGTCGTAGCAACAGCTGGTACGGCGATGACCGAACATCACTTACGAGCGCTGCGTCGTCTGAGTGGCAATATACGACTGGCGTTTGATGGAGATAAAGCCGGTCTTGCGGCGACTGAGCGTGCAATTCCAATTGCCCAAGAAGTAGGCGTGGAACTCTCTATTATTAGCCTTCCAGGTGAAGCAAAAGACCCTGATGAGCTGATTCAACAAGACCCAGGACTGTGGCAGCAGGCAATCGACGGAGCACAACCTGTCGTCGATTGGGTGTTAGAGCAATATTCAGTCCGTGAAGACTTAACATCGGCTTCGGGTAAGCGCGGCTTTACGACTGCCGCGCTTGGTGTGGTGCAGGCGCTCAAAGATCCGGTCGAGCAAGAGCATTATTTACAGAAAATCGCTGGACTGACACAGTCTTCTATTGACACACTGAAGGCGAAATTAGCAAGCTTTAGTGCCGCAGAAGTAGCGGTGCCAAAAAAACGAGTCGTGCGATCTGACAAGGTAAGCGACGTTGATGACCATGCTTATCAGGATGGCGTATTAGCCGCTGCTCTGGGGAATGGTGATTCACATGAATTATTCACTCACGTTGATGTCGATATGTTTATAGGCGAAGAGCGCCGGGCGGTTGTCTCATATCTTAAGGAACACGGCGGTAAGGCAATCACGGACACCCCAGAGAAGTTGCAAAAATACGACACGTATGTCAAAATAGTATTATTAAAGGCCGACACTCGTTACGTGGATTTCAGTGACCAAGATCGTTATTTTGAAACCGCTCGATTGCTCCGCCAGATTGCAACAAAACACAAGGAAAAACAAAAAGATATATTAACGAATCAGTTACGTGAATTTGAAGCGGCGGGTGATGACCAAAAAGCGTTAGAAATCCGATCACAACTCAATTCACTTATTAAGGAGATTAATAGTGGCAAAAGATAAGAATCTTGATGACGAAACAGTAGAAAAAACTGAACTTGTAATAGATGCAAGTGGCGGACCACTAAGCGATATCGACGAACCGGCGGTTGATGAGCTGATCGACGAAGAAGAAGATGACGAAGATACCATTAATAATGGTCAGTATTTTGATGACGTTTCGGATGACAGCGTGCGTCTCTATCTTCGCGAAATTGGTAAAATCCCTCTACTAAACGCCGAAGAAGAGCTCGCGCTTGCGCAGCGTGTAGTAGCTGGCGAGAAGAAGGCAAAAGACAAGATGGCCGAAGCTAATATGCGTCTAGTGGTCTCAATTGCAAAGCGCTACTCTGGGCGTGGTCTTGATTTTCTCGATCTAATCCAGGAAGGTAATACAGGACTCCTTCGTGCGGTTGAAAAGTTTGATCCAGATAAGGGTTTTAAGTTTAGTACCTACGCTACATGGTGGATTCGCCAAGCAATTACTCGTGCAATTGCTGATCAAGCCCGTACGATTCGTATTCCAGTCCATATGGTGGAAACGATCAACAAGTTGCTACGCACACAGCGACGTATGACTCAAGAACTCAACCGCGAGCCAACCATCGAAGAGCTTGGTAAAGAGCTTGAGATGGAACCAGAAAAGGTAGAATACGTTATTAAAATCAAGCAAGATATCACTAGTCTTGATGCTGGCGTTGGTCGTGATGGCGAGGACGAAGATTCAGTACTAGGTGATTTTATCGAAGATGAAGATGGCGCAACTCCAGAAGAGTCAGCCACATCTCAACTTCTAAAAGAACAGGTACAATCAGTTCTTTCGACATTATCTGAGCGTGAGCAAAAGATCATTAAGATGCGCTTTGGACTTGAGAACGGTAAGAGTCACACTCTTGAAGAAGTGGGGCAAGAGTTTGCTGTGACGCGTGAGCGTATTCGTCAAATTGAGGCTAAGGCACTTGCTAAGCTTCGTAAGCATAAGGATGCTAAGAAGTTGCACGAATATCTTGGATAGAAGATAAAGAAAACGCCTCGCTGACGAGGCGTTTTTAATTAGCAAGTACCATGTAGTTCATGCCATAATTTTCATTAATATATTTAGAACTACATATATTTTGACTGATCAGTTTCTGTGATTCATCCTTTGTTTCTAGGCGAGCGTATACTGCTGAAATGGTCTGACCGTCAGAGTTGCTGCAGGTGTATTTCATGTAAAAATGCGGGCACCCATAAGTGAGGCTACCACTAACGCATCCTGTCGGGTCAATAAACGAGGCGTCGAGGTAGCCTTTGTCCGTGAGGCACGAAAGAATTGTCTTTGGGTAACTCGAGCCATTATTAAGATTAAACCAGCCTTCGCCATTACCGCTACTACCACAGCCACTACCTACTCCAACGTCATTACCATAATTGGTGCGGTATAGTTGAATTGCCTCGGCAATTGCCGCAAGATCGGACATGCGTTTTGTATCACGAGCTTGTGCTTGGGTGCCGTTGTAGGCCACGATGGTAATAGCGGCGAGAACGCCAATAATTGCAATCGTAATAATAAGTTCAACTATAGTGAAGCCGCTCATGCTTTTTCTCATGTCGTTATTGTAAGCTGTAATGACTTGTTATGGCAAGCGTGGTTAAAAGTTGATGTGAGCTAGCTCGTTATCGATCTGCTGATGAAACGATTCCAGATTGCCGTCATTGATAATATAGTGATCAGCGATGGCAATAGGTCCGCCTTTTTCTAAGTTCTCAATTTCGGCCCAGTCACGCGTATTTGCTTCAGAGACGGTAAGGGGACGAATTGGCCGCTTTGTTAGACGATGATGGCGAAGGTGTTTTGGTGCTACAACTGCAACAGTTGTTAGCTCGCCGGGAAACTCACGTTTTAATATCTTATACTCGGTCCATGTGTATAGACCATCGGCAATAATCCGATGCTGTCCCGCATTCATAAGGTCACGAATTTGTGTCACAATGCGATTAACAACAAAATCTTTACCTTCGCGAGCACGTAATTCTTCACGGAAAGGCTGTTCGTTTTCAGGGGTATGCTCTAGGCCAACCTTGTCCATTGCGTCAAGGATGACGCCGCCAAAGTATACTTTTGGGTATCCCTTTTGTGTTAAGTAGTCGACGGCTGAACTTTTGCCGCTTCCTGTCAGGCCAACAAAGGCTACGATTTTTACATTTTCATGATGCTTCATTCTCTTTAGTATAGCAGATGAATATCTCTAGACGACGGTGTGGAGAAGTGCTCTCTATAGCGTATACTGGTGATATGAAACGTTTGGCGGTAATTGACGGGAAATCAGTATTTTATAGAGGTTATTATGCCATGCCAGGTCTCAGTTTGAGTGACGGTACGCCGACTGGTGGTGTGTTTGGTTTTGCATCACTAGCAATTGAACTGATAAAAAAACTCGAGCCAGACTATGTGGCAGTTGCGTGGGATAAAAAAGGCACTAATATCCGTAAACGCCGCGAGATTTATCCAGAATACAAAGCAGGGCGCAAAAAAGCACCTGATGATTTTTATGCGCAGCTGCCGATGTTATTTGAGCTGCTTGAAGCTTTTGGCTGGCCACTGTATGAACTTGATGATTATGAAGCTGACGATATTTTAGGTGCTTTTTCTAAGCAAGCTTCGGAAAAAGGCATTGAAACTTGTTTGCTGACTAGTGATTTAGATGCGCTACAAATTGTTGGGCCAATGACAAAAGTATATGCACTCAAAAACGGTCTGAGTAATCTAGAGGAATTTGATGTACCATATTTTGAAAACAAATATGGTATTCGGGTTGATCAATTCCTCGATTTGAAGTCTCTTAAGGGCGATAGTAGCGATAACTTGCCAGGTGTGCCGGGTGTTGGCGAAAAAACCGGCGTACAGCTACTGCAGGAATATGAGACGCTTGAAAATATTTATGAGCACCTCGATGATATTAAACCGACGGTTGCCAAAAAACTTGAAGCAGGCAAAGACTTGGCTTTTATGAGTAAGGAAGTGGGACGAATTTGGGTAGATGCCCCTGTAACCCTTGATTGGAAAGCGGCGGATGTGAATGACTGTGATTTCTCGGCGGTTGCGGATATTTTAAAGCGTCTGGAATTTAGCTCACTTGTGCGGCGTCTTCCAAAGAATATGCAAGAAGGAGCTAAAAATAGTGACCAAACTGGTTTATTTGACGCGCCAGCTTCGAGCCAATTAGTAGCAGCGAAAGAAGTAGCTTGGCCAGAAACTCTTTCAATTAATGGCCCAGTAGCGCTTCATTTTGATGCCGGTAGCGCCGAACTCTGGTTGTCGCTCGATGCAACAACGCTCCACCGGCAACCGATCGATCAAGTGGACGTAAGTGTTTGGCGAGCACTGGAGCTGGCAACGGTGATTGGATATGACTCGAAGCTTTTGTATCATCAGTTGGCTGATCATGACGTAGATGTGCGGTTTAATGGTCTGCATGATATTCATCAAGCTGCTTTTTTGATTGATCCATTGATGCGCGATCGTAGCTTGAATAATCTCATTGGTGAGCCAGTCGGTGACCCTGGGAGTACATTAGCTGGTATGTGGAAGGTGTACGAGGAGCAGCAAGTGTTCTTCAAGGACAACCCAAAGCTTGCGAGTATCGCTTATGAACTTGATTTTCCATTAACATATCATCTGTTTGCAATGGAACGGCGAGGGGTTAAAATTGACCGAAGCTTTTTACAAACCATGAGCCAAGAGCTAGGGGATGAACATGCTCGGCTTGAACAAGAAATGTATGCGTTGGCTGGCTATGAATTCAATATTGGCAGTCCCGCTCAGCTGTCAGAAGTATTATTTACAAAATTACAGTTACCAACAGCGGGCATAAAAAAAGGTAAAACTAGTTATAGTACGGGGCAAAAAGAACTCAATAAATTACGCGGACAACATCCCATCATTGAGCTGATTGAAAAGACTCGTGAACTGGCAAAGTTAAAAAATACGTATATTGATACCCTCCCGAAATTAGCCGATCGGCAAGACCGTGTTCATACTACTTTCAACCAAGACGTAGCAAGTACGGGCCGACTTTCAAGCACTAACCCAAACCTCCAAAACATCCCAGTTCGCACAGAGCTAGGGCGTAAAATCCGCCAAGGTTTTATACCCGATGGCGACAAAGTGTTTGTAAGTGCTGACTACTCTCAATTTGAATTACGCTTGGCGGCTGTGTTATCAAATGATGCTAAGCTCATCAATGACTTTAATGGGGAGGTGGATATTCACACCAAAACCGCCAGTGAAGTGTATGGTATCCCGATGGATGACGTCACTAAAAATCAACGGCGCGACGCGAAAGTGATCAACTTTGGCGTACTTTACGGCATGAGCCCACACGGCTTATCGGCCGCTACGGGTATGAACTTTACGCAGGCTAAAGAATTTATTGATCAGTACTTCACGCTTCGTGCACCGGTACGAAAGTTTATTGATGACACGCTTCAAAAGGCTGAAACCGAAGGCTATGTCGAAACGTATTATGGTCGTCGTCGTCCAACACCAGATGTTATGAGTAGTAATTTTATGGTTCGTGAAGGCGCAAAACGCGCTGCAGCTAATATGCCTATTCAAGGCACTGAAGCTGATCTAATGAAGAAGGCCATGATTAAAGTCGATGAAGCACTGGGAGATCTGGGTGAGCAAATTTTACAAATTCATGACAGTATTATGATTGAGTGTCCGGCTGAAAATGCCGATAAAGTCAGCCAAATTTTACGAGACACTATGGAAAATATTGCACCTGAATTAAAGGTGAAATTGCACGTTGATGTATCGGTAGGGAAGCACTGGGGGGAGCTATAAACTGATGCAGAGTATTGAAATTATCAAGTTGCATAATGACGCGCAATTGCCAGTTTATCAGACGACTGGTTCGGCAGGCATGGATCTTTCAGCCCGGCTTGATGCACCAGTTACATTACAGCCTATGGCGCGCGCAGTAATACCTACGGGTATCGCGATTGCACTACCACTGGGCTACGAAGCGCAAATTAGGGCACGAAGTGGGCTGAGTAGTAAGTATGGCATTACGCTGGTCAACGGCATTGGCACCATTGATAGCGACTATCGCGGTGAAGTAGGCGCACTCGTGGTTAACCTAGGTCAGGAGGCGTTTACAATCGAGCCTGGTATGCGAATTGCTCAAATGGTCATCGCTCGGTATGAGCAAGTTGATTGGCGAGTAGTGAGCGAGCTTTCGGAGACTAGGCGGGGTGCGGGTGGCTATGGCAGCACAGGGAGCCATACCTAAACATTGACTTTTTAAGATAAAAGTGCTAAAGTTACAATCATGCAAAGAGGTAAGTTGTCCCGGATTATTCCTATCGTACTGGTGGTACTAGTACTTATTATTGCGGTAACCGCACTTGTGTCGCTCGGCCAAGCGATTTTTTCTGGAGGAGATTCGACAGAAGAAGTAGATACCGGTCGTCAAGCACTGCTTGATACGAGTGTGAGTAGTTCAGTCCAAATGACAGTGCGAGGACCGATTGTGGCAAATGAGAATTTTCGTTCTTATCAAATTACGATATCTCCAAATGATCGTAATATGACGACGTATCGTGGCTATTTACGAGATATCGTTGACTCACAGGCATTGTCAAACAATACAAGGGCGTATGATGAATTCGTCCATGCGCTTGATATTGCAGGTCTTATGAATGGTGAAGAATTACCTGATGAGGAAGATGATATCAGTGGTATTTGTGCGAACGGGAATGTCTACGAGTTTGCAGTACTTGATAATAACAATCAAGTTAAACGGCTTTGGACAACCACTTGTGGTGATATGCCTGGATCATTTGATGCCAATTTTGATCAAATTGCTTCGTTATTTGCTGAGCAAATCCCTGGTAGTGACGACCTACTCGACGAAATTCGCCTCTAAATCGTAGTACAATAAGGGTATGATACGTGCCCTTATTTTTGATTGCTTCGGTGTGCTCTACCATGGGAGTCTCGGTGCTCTGTACGAACACACTTCCCCGGAACATCACCAAGAACTCCGTGATTTAAGTCATAGCTCTGATTATGGCTATGTTTCACGTGATGAGTATGTACAGCGAGTGAGCGAGTTGACGGGCAGTACGACAGACGAAATAAGCGCATTACTCAAGGCGCAACATATTCGTAGTCAATCAATGGTCTCTTTAGCGCGCACGCTAGGCAGAGACTATAAAATAGCCCTGTTGAGTAATGTTGGGCGCGATACGATGAACCGGCTTTTTACACCAAAAGAGCTGGATGAATTATTTGATACAGTGGTGCTTTCTAGCGACGTTGGTATGGTGAAACCGTATGCTCAAATTTATGAGCTTACGGCACGCCGTCTCAACGTGAAGCCCGAGGAATGCATTATGATCGACGACAGCGCTGATAATGTGAGTGGTGCAGAACTCGTTGGCATGAAAGGAGTCTTGTGTACGAGTACTCAGCAGGCAACTGAGGGTATTTGGCATCTGTTGGGAGATACGCATGCCTGAATTGCCTGAAGTCGAGACAGTCCGTCGTGGCTTGAGTGAGTTGATTATTGGCAAGAAAATCATCTCTCAGCTACACGATACGCCAAAAGGGTTCCCGAATGCTACGAGTGATGTTGAGCAATTTTTAATTAGTAGCGTGATTACTGACGTGCGAAGACGTGCAAAAGTGTTGCTTATCGATCTTTCGACAAAGTACACATTGGTTGTTCATTTGAAAATGACTGGTCAGCTTGTCTTTAGAGGAGAGCAGGTATTTGGTGCTGGACATCCAAACGAGTCACTGATCGGAGAGTTACCTGATCGCTCCACGCGGGTCACCTTGGGTTTTGCCGATGGTTCGCACCTGTACTTTAACGATCAGCGTAAATTTGGCTGGATGAAACTGTTGCCGACAATCGAAGTACCAAATATTGATTTTATGAAAAAAGTCGGGCCAGAGCCGCTGGAGGTAGATTTTACGCCTGAGGCATTCACTGAACGCTTTAAGCGTCGAGCCAAGACAAATATCAAAGCAGCCTTGCTTGACCAGACGGTCGTAGCAGGCGTCGGTAACATTTACGCTGATGAGAGCCTCTGGGGCGCCCGTATTCATCCAAAGCGGCTAGTTGGGAGTATAACGCCATCTGAGTTTAAAACGTTGCATACAGAGCTTCGTGCAGTCATGAATCTAGCAATTGAAAAAGGCGGTTCAACCGATAAAAATTACGTCAACGCCGAGGGGAAGCGAGGAAGTTATATGGATTTTGCTCGCGTGTTTCGACGTGAAGGGCAAGCCTGCCCGCGATGCGGTACGGAAATCATTAAATTTAAACATGCCGGTCGTGGAACGCATATATGCCCGGTCTGTCAGGTAGAATAGACAAGATGATTACGATACTTACTGGTGAAAATAGTTTTGAAATTGAGCGAGAGTTACAACGAGTCATTGCTGAATTTGAAGGCGCGGCAGAGATGATTGATGGTAGTGAGCTTGAACTACGACAATTACCTGAATTACTTATGGGCGCTACGCTGTTTGCGTCAAAACGATTGGTCGTTATCAAGCAGCTTTCGGTCAATAAAGCGATATGGACGGCACTAGGGAATTATTTACCGCAACTATCTGATGATACGCACTTGGTTCTTGTAGAGTCAAAGCCAGATAAACGCACTAAAACGTACAAAGACTTACAAAAAGTGGCGACAGTTAAAGAATTGAAGCCATGGAGTGAGCGGGATAC
>CAMPHY010000004.1 GCA_946886125.1 uncultured Candidatus Saccharibacteria bacterium
AGTATTTCTACGAGCGCAAAACTCGTCTGACGCAAATTATCGCTATTAAACGGACTTAAGCGGACCAAACGATGAACGCCGTGTTCACTTTTTAACTTACCGTATGCATAGGGACCAGTTATCTCAATCACACTACTTTTAATACCCGCTTCATCGGCCGATGAACGCTCTACGATAGACACCCCCATATTGGCTTTCTCAGCCCAGCGTAAATACATGCGTTCAAGCATTTCAGTGAAATCTTGCGCATCAGTACCGCCTACGCCAGCAGACAGTCGAATCAGTGCATTATGGTCATCGTATTCGCCGTTGTATAGTAGTTCTTTTTTACGTTCAGCGAACTCCTGCTCGAGCGCCGTCACCTGACCCTCAAATTCTCCCAGTAAGCTATCGTCACCAAGCTCCATAAGTTCATGAATGTCATTGGTTTGTGCCTGTAGCGTCTGCCAGGGCTCGACAATCGACTGCAGTGCAGACAATTGCTTACTTTTCTCCTGAGCAATGGTAGGATTATTCCATACTTCTGGCGCAGCCATCTCATCTTCAAGCTCACGTAAACGTGCCGTTTTATCAGCAATCGCAAGCGTATTATACGCTGCGTCTATGCCGGATTTCAGAATATCAAGTCGTTTTAATAGAGGTTGCATTTCTTATAGTGTACCATGCGTGGTACACTGACGGACATGAAGATAGGCGTCTTTGACTCTGGTATTGGAGGAAAAATTGTTGCCATAACTTTGCAACAAGCCTTTCCTAATGATGTTATTCAATACGTCAATGACAGCGCTCATATGCCCTACGGCACAAAAACATCTGCAGAAATACAAGCGCTTACCCTGCAGGCCATTTTCCCGCTTATACATACTGGCTGTCAAGTAATTGTCGTTGCATGTAATACCGCAACGACGAATGCTATTCAACTACTGCGACAAACCTATCCAGCAATTTTCTTTGTGGGCCTGGAGCCGATGGTAAAACCAGCCGCTGCACAAACAAAAACAGGTGTCATAGGCGTATGCGCCACGCCAGCAACACTGACAAGCGACGGCTATCAGCACCTAAAAGACTTCTGGACAAAAGACATACGCGTGATCGAACCGGACTGCAGTAACTGGGCTGAGTTGATTGAGCATGGTCAAGCTGTCAACATCACTCTTGAAAGTACAATTCGCCGTTTACGCGATCAACAGTGTGACGTCATTGTACTCGCCTGCACGCACTACCACTGGCTTTATGATCAAATTCGTCATCTAGCACCAACCATCACCATTCTTGAACCAACAGATGCAATTACTCGTCGAATCAACACTTTTAAACAGGATTATAGATCGTTTACTGCTTCGATGAATTGATTACCACGATCTACGTAGCTTTTAAACATGTCGAAGCTTGCGCTAGCTGGACTCAAAATCACCACGTCGCCCGGCTGAGCGGAAGCAGCAGCTCGCGTCACAATGTGAGTCATATCAGGGGTGTGCTCAGTCATAACGTCAATAGTCACACTTTTTTGCTGCAATGCCTTTGCGATCGCTGGACCAGTCTCTCCAACGCAGATGATGGCTCGTATAGAGTCGCTCCTGCTCACTTCATCTACTAGATCATCGTAGTCGGTTCCTTTATTTGATCCGCCCAGAATCAATACTTTAGGCTGCACAAATGCTTTGATCGCAGCAATGGCGCTTCCAGGAGTTGTTGCTATACTATCGTCATAGTATGAAACACCCTCGTATGTGCGAACGAATTTCAAACGGTGTGCTAAGCCGGTAAAGCTAGCTAGCCCTTTGGCAATTGCCCCAATATCTTCTTGGACCCATTGCCATACTGCAGCAATAGCCGCACATGCATTATCTTGATTATGTACTCCAGGTAATTGCAGTTCATCAACTGAGCAAATTTTTTGTTCTCCATACCAGAATGCATCTTGTTTAACATGGGCAGATTCTAAATCTTGATACGGAATTTGCTTTGCCTCCGCTTGATCTGCAATCGTTGTTGCCCACGTGTTTTCTTGGTTATAGACTACGAGATCATCAATGTTCTGCCAGCGAACAATTTGGCTTTTAGCTCTTAGATAATCATCAAAATCGGCGTGCACATCCAAATGATCTGGTTCGATGTAAAGCACCACCGCAACTTGAGGTGATTGCTCGATGTCCCATAATTGGAAACTACTTAGTTCATAGACAACAATGTCATCGGTCGCTATTTGCGGTAACACATCAAGTGCAGGGACGCCAATATTACCAATGAGATGGACATTCTTGCCAGCTGCTTGCAGAATACTTGTAATTAAGCTTGCCGTTGTCCCCTTACCTTTACTGCCAGTAACTCCAATAATCGGTGCGGGACAGTGTTTAAAAAATTCATTTGTCGCTGACCAGACCTTGCCATCAGTTACAATTTTATGCGGCGCCAGCCCCGGTGAGCGTATGACCAGATCGAACCCTTCCAAGCGCTCAAAAGCACCGTCACCTATAATGGTTGAGGCGTCAACTGGTATCATACGCGCTGGCTTGCGCTCGTCGACAATCACTACTTGATTGTCATTCTTACTCCAGTAGGCGTAGTTTGACTCTCCCTCAGCACCGTATCCAGCAATTGCAATCTTCATATTTATATTCTAACGTGTTTGGAATAATGTAGCGAGTTTGTCATGCAGCTCAATAATTTCCGACTTTTCGCCGCTGCTCACACCAGCAAGCGCCCAAGTATTATGCTGAATAAATTCTTGGGCTGTTCGCACCATCTGGCCGCGAGTGACTCGACGAATAGCTTCAGGTACTTTTTCATATTCTTTCAGCGTTCCATCTGCAAAGTAGCGACCTGTGTAGAAGTTACTAATCTGGGCGACCGTTTGCGCTCCCATCTGGTAACGCCCTAGTGCGTACGACTTCGCTGCATCAAGCTCGGCTTCAGTAATTTTACCGTCCATGACACATTTCATTTCTCGGACGATAATATCGAATAAGCCGTCTGCGGTATCAAGATTAACTTGTCCACCAAAATCCCAGCTACTATCATAAAATCCAGCCGAAGTATCCGAAAACATACCATAGGCTAATCCTTTTTTACGAGCCGCTCCGTACATGCGTGAATGCATAGTGCCAGTCAGGATATGATCAAGACAATTCATGGCTTCAATTTCTTCATCATTGAGTTCACGAGGCGTCACCATCGACCAACCAAACGTGAGGTTCGATGCTTCTTTACGACGTATCAAAGTAGGATTACCACTCGTGAGTTTCACCTTAGGCGCCTCAAATCGTTCACCACTCTCGAGTTGCCAATCTTCTAATTGACGTTTAATGTCACTTTTTCGTCCATGTAACTTTCCGGCAATCACAAAGCGCATGTTCTGTGCTGTGTGAGTGCGAGCATAGTGTTCTTTAATATCATCCAGGGTAATATCTGAGATAGTCTGAAGACGTTGGCGATACGTATAAACATCCTCGCCAAGTAGTTGCTGAATTTTTGGCCATAGTACACGATTATGGTTGTTTAGATACCCCGTGAGTTCACTTTTCACATTACCTTTTTCAGCCACCAGTTCCTCGGCGTTAAAACGCGGCTGGCAGATTGCAACTTGCTGTAATTTAAGAATTTTTTCCCATTCAAAATCTGCACAGTCTGCCACGTAGACCATCGAAAGATCACTTGTGTAGGCATTATGGTACGCGCCATTTTTACAAAATTCAGCTTCATAGTCATGCTCTGACTCAAATTGAGCATTCGCACCAAAAGCGAGGTGCTCCATAACGTGAGCTGTCTCGTAAATATCCTTCGAGCGAACATAGTGATTACCTGCACGGAACTGAAATTGAAAACTCATGACTGTCGCGCCAGGAATATCAATAAGCAAGCCACGCGCACCATTTTTGAGCCGTACTTCTTCGACGGTATGTTTCATAGTCTATCCTTTTACCACCCGCTTATTTACGGTTCTTTTTGCGATTTTGTCGCTGCACTTTTTTCTTTTTGCGTGCATCATTCTTTACTTTATTAACGTCACTTGGCGCTTTAGCCTTAACGGCTTTGAAGTCATCATCACGGTTATCTTCCCCACCCGTAACTTCATTAACACCTTTTTCAATTGAACGTTCCGCTAAACGCGTAAGCTCAGTTTCGTATTCTTCGTCGGCTTGCGCGACAACATCATGGCGATGTACATGCATAATGGCACGAATCACTTCGTCCCGAAGCGTCGCCTGTAGACTCTCGAATAGTTTTTGTGACTCAGATCGATACTCCACTAATGGATCGCGCTGCCCTACACTTCGCCAGTGGATACCGTCACGTAGATGCTGCATGTTCTCAAGGTGTTGCATCCAAAGTGTATCAAGCACCTGTAGGTATACTTCACGCTCTACTTTGCGCACTACTTCTTGCGTCAGTTCTTCCTCTTTAGCTGTATATAGCTTAGCAACCGCTTCACGAGCTTGATCGAATCGAAGCTTATCTTTCTTCTCATCACCAATGGTCGCAATAATCTTCTCATCAAGTGGGAAAATAGTAACAAATTCTTCTTTAAACTGCTTGTTATTCTTAGCAGGAACAACGGTCAGCTCTCGGAGTTTAGCGTCAATCAGTCGTTCAATTTCAGGTTTAATATCATCACCTTCAAGAATCTTGCGACGCATTGTATACACCACGCGACGATGACGATTGATCACATTGTCATACTGGACGACATTTTTACGACTGTCGTAATTGTAGCCTTCAATTCGCTTCTGTGCAGCCTCGAGCGTTCGTGATACGGCCTTGTTTTGAATTGGCGTATTTTCATCCACACCAAGTCGGTCCATCAGTGCAGCAATACGCTCACCTTGGAAAATACGCATCAAGTCATCTTCAGTTGAAACAAAGAAACGAGTTTCTCCTGGATCACCCTGACGACCACCACGTCCACGTAACTGGTTATCAATACGACGAGATTCATGTCGCTCAGAACCAATTACCGCTAGCCCGCCAAGCTCCACGACGCCTTCGCCAAGCTTGATGTCGGTACCACGACCAGCAATGTTAGTTGCTAGTGTAATAGCGCCCTTTTCACCAGCTTTTTCGACAATCGCCGCTTCACGCTCATTGTTTTTAGCATTAAGTAATTCGTAAGGAATCTTTTCTTTATCGAGCCACTTAGCAATTAACTCATTCTTGGCAATGGAGGCTGACCCTACGAGCACCGGTCGACCAATTTCATGGTATTCTTTAATCGCCTCGGCGACAGCCTTAAGCTTACCGGCTTCGGTCTTAAAGATAAGATCTTCATGATCAATACGTGCAAGCGGACGGTTTGACGGCACCTGAATCACATCTAGTTCATAAATCTGCTGAAACTCTTCTGCTTCAGTAAACGCCGTACCGGTCATACCTGCCAGCTTATTGTAAAGTCGGAAAAAGTTTTGGAATGATACGGTTGCGAGCGTCTTACTCTCCTGTAGTACATTCACACCCTCTTTCGCTTCAATCGCCTGGTGCAGGCCTTCATTGTAGCGACGACCTTGCATAAGGCGACCAGTATGCTCATCGACAATAATCACTTCACCGGTATTACTAACTACGTAATCTTTATCGCGCTTAAACACCGTCTGTGCTTTCAGCGCCTGATCCACGTGATAGACCGAACGGATATGTTCAGGGGTATATAAGTTCTTAATACCCAGCATTTTTTGAACTTTTTCGACACCCTCGTCACTAAGCGACACAACACGACGCTTTTCTTCAAGGATATAATCGTCTGGCCCAAGCTTGGCGGCAATTTTAGCAAATTGATAGTAACTATCAGGGTTTTCAGCAGCCGGCGCACTAATAATAAGCGGCGTACGTGCTTCGTCAATCAGAATTGAGTCAACCTCGTCAACAATCGCATAGTGCAAATCACGCTGACGCAGCAAATCGACTTCGTTAGCCATGTTGTCACGGAGATAATCAAACCCAAATTCGTTATTGGTGCCGTAAGTTATATCAGCCGCATAGGCTTCTTTGCGAGTAACTGGTCGTAAACGACGCATACGAGGGTCATCATGCTTTTCGTTATCAAATTCAGGATCGAAGACAAATGAAGCGTCATTGATGATAACACCCGTTGAAAGACCGAGGAAATGATACAATTCACCCATCCAGCTAGCATCACGCTGAGCGAGGTAATCGTTGACAGTCACGACATGAACACCCTTCTCTTCAAGTGCATTCAAGTACACAGGTAGCGTCGCTACAAGCGTCTTACCTTCACCGGTCTTCATTTCGGCGACATTACCTTCGTGGAGCGCCATACCACCAATAAGTTGGACATCAAAGTGCCGCATACCAAGCACACGATCACCCGCTTCACGAACCAGCGCAAATGCATCAGGTAGGATATCGTCAATTGATGTACCCTTTTTACTAAGGCGCTCTTTCAACACAGCCGTCTGCTTTTTCAGCTCCGGCTTTGTCATTTTTTTATACGCATCAGTCAACGCATTGATCGCACCAACTTTTTTCTGCAAACCCTTTAAGATACGTTGTTGCGGATCACCAAAAACTTTCGTGAGCGCTTTTTGTCTACTAACCATACTAAGAATCCCTCGCTTCTGAAACTTCTGTCAAATACTCACCTTAGTATACGCTGTTTATACGCGAGATAAAAGCCCTCTAACAGATAAAGTATCTACAATTCGCGCGCATAGCTCCGCTTGAAGCGACTCAGTATTTTACGATGCCCAACGTGAGGAACGGTGGCTTCTTTATATTTCTTAAGCTGGCTAGCAAGTTTTGCTTCGACAATATCAACAGCGGCTAGCATATTAACCGTATAATCTTCGGCCATAAGGCGCTTATCAGGTACATTTAAAATGATTTCAGCGGCGTACTTGTTGCCATGGTCTTTGTTTACCTGCTTCAGCTTCACATCTGCTGTCACACTCTTACGAGCGTGTTTTGGCAAGTAGCGATCAAGGCGGCCGATTTTTTTATTGACATACCTTCTTGTTGTATCGTCAATTTCGTACTTCACCCCTGTTATATCGATTGATGTAATCATTCGCTACCCTCCTCTACTGTGATTTGGCTGTAGCTCTATTATAGCACCTGTTAGAGAACTTCACGACCACCAAGATACGATCGCAGTACTTCAGGGATATTTACATTTCCATCTTCAGTTTGGCCATTTTCAATAATCGCTATCATAATTCTACCCAGTGCAAAAGCCGTAGCATCATTAGTATGCACAAGTTCCAGCTCCCCGCTTTGTCGACGTACTCGCGTTTTAAGTCGGCGAGACTGATAATCCGTCATGTAATCTGCCGTGTGTGTTTCACGGTACTTATCTTGACCAGGTAGCCACGTCTCCATATCGATGCCACGTGCATTCGGCTTGCCAATATCAGCAGTACACTTTTGAATTACTTGATACGGAAGTCCTAGCTGAGTTAACAAATGTTCTTGAATAGCCACAAAAAAGAGGTGTTCGTTCAAGCCATCTTCACCAGACGTAAAACTCTCCATTTCGAGTTTATCGAACTGATGCATGCGAAGAATCCCTTCCATATCCTTGCCGTATGTACCAGCCTCGCGACGGAAACTAGTTGCATACCCAACGTAACGCAATGGTAGTTGTGATTCTTCAAATATTTCACCAGCATGCATACTGCCCAGTACGTGCTCGGCACTTCCCTGTAGCCATAGATCATCATCTTCTAACTTATAGCGATCATCGCGTGGCTCTAGGCGATCCATTGCGTCATACAATTCGGTGCGAATCATAAGCGGCGGCAGTATTGGCGTGAATGGACGAATGTCTACTTTTAGATTAGCCTTGTCGGCAATTTTTTGAAGTGTCGCTTCGTCTGTCAAGGTGTCGAGTACGAATTGAATGATAGCAAACTGCAACTTCACAAGATCACCCTTAATATATGCGAATCGACTACCGGCCACTTTTGCAGCACGTTCTTTATCGAGCCAAAGTCGCTGCTCGGCAATTTCAGCGTGGTTGCGAGGTGTAAATTCAAACTGCGGTTTGTCGCCGACTGTTTTAGCGAGTACGTTTTCATCTTCACTGACGCCAACCGGTACATCATCTGCCGCCATATTGGGGATTTGCTTTAACAGCGCCGTAAACTCAATATCAGCATTTGCCAGGTAGCCTTCTCTCTCGGCGAGCTCCAGCTTAATTTGCTTTCCCTCATCAATAATTTCTTGAGCGGGCCTACCACCCTTCATCTTAGCGGCATTAAGATTACGTCGTTCGCGCAGTTCATCAACCTGCTGGCTCAGCTCACGCTTAGCACCGTCAGCCTCAATTAGCGCGCTGATACTAATATCATACCCTTTACGATGAGCATTTTCCTGGACAAGCTCAGCATTTTCACGAATAAAACGAATATCTAACATGTTGCCATTATAACACTAGACGTGGCGTGACGGCTGTATACATTTACTTTATTTATATTAAGTTGTATAGTATTACAAAACTACTACCTACCTGGTAGTGTCGCCCTTTATCCGAAGGAGTTCCAGTGAGATATGTACACGTAGCGGGACGAGCTATCGGCTACCCGCTGTATCTTGTCATAGCGTTATTCATCCTGTTACCGATCGGTACGCTACTATTTATAACAATTGCAGTGATGGTGGCGGTATCACTATCGCTCGTTCCGTTCTTGTTTGCCACCCCGATTGTGACCGACTTCGTCCAACAGGTTCTTCAGTGAATTGAGGTACAAGATGAACCAGCAGCACAACACCAACCGTCGTATCGATCCATGGGCACTTTGCATGTCGCTGCTCCTTTTTTGCATCACCTGCTATATCACCTATAACCTAACGATCCATGTCGTTGGGGCTGGTGAAGGTTTTGCTAAAACGACCGGCATGTTTGTGGGTGCCGCCGTAAGTTGGAGTAGCTACGAGATTCTTTTGAAGATGCGGCGTAAAGCTAACTCTCACGAATAACCCACAAAACGTCCGGTCGTCACCCTCTTTGAAGAGCGACGACCGGACGTTATTACTTTCTATACTTATTATTCAGTACGTAACGCTTCAATTGGATCAAGCTTTGCTGCTTTTCGAGCCGGCAATATACCAGCTGTGACTGATACAGCCATTAAGCCTATGATCACGCCTGCTACTGCTAAAGGATCGAATTGGAGTAAGTGAATTTCACCTATCCCAAGCGCATCGCTAATAAAGGGATTCGCGATGAGTCCTGCAATAACAGCAAGTCCGCTCCCTATAATACCGCCCAAGAAGCCAATCCAGGCAGCTTCAAGCTTAAACAATCTCCCGGTGTCACGTCGACGCATGCCGAGGGCCTTCATCAGGCCAATCTGCTGCGTACGCTCAAGCACCGAAATGTACTGCGTGTTAATGATGCCAAAAATAGAGGTTAGTACTGCGAGAGCGCCAAACCCAATTAAAATACCCTGTAGCACATTAATAAATGTATTAATTGCGCCGAGGACATCTTCAGCCGTTTGCGCGGTATATCCTAACTGCGTAAGCTCTTGTTTGACCGATTCAGCTTGTGACGCCTCTGCTACCTGTACGGCCGCTAAAATAAAATTGCCATACGTACGAGTGCCTTCGTTAATGTAATCATATAGCATTTTAGCCGCCGCATTTGAAACAAGTAGTGAATTTTGTGCTCTAAACGCCAGTCCCGATTCACTACTTACCGCCCTGACCGTATAGGTAAATAGACGACTTTCTGGTGCACTCAGTGGTGCTGCAAGTTTTTGAGCAGCAATTTGCACTGTTTGTCCTATTGCACGCTCGGGAGTTTCAAATCCTAACGCCCCAACATACTCTTCTGTTAAAACAATTTCATCGTCCTGCAGCTCTCCATCGATAGTACCCGCAGCATATTCTAGCTGCACACTAGAGCTACTTGTCGAAATTGAAGCAACATACTTTTTTGCTCCCTCTCGCGTAATATACTGTATTTCAGGACTATAGTTAGGCGACACCGCCACGACATCATCGACTTGCTTAATCCGCTCAATATCAGCTTGAGTAAGCGGAGCAGCACCACCAAATAATGCCGTCGTTGGATCGATAGCAGGACCTGACTCGGAATACTCGCGTGGGCCAGATTGCTGCTCTTCGGGGGTTTTTGTTACCGTCAGCTCTTTGACGTCTGTATTTGCCCGTACAATTTCATCAGTGTAGGCTCGTCCGCCTTCTCCTGCAGCGAGCGAGAGAGTGATGGTAAAAGCACCAACACCGATAGCTAGGCTAGTAAGGAGTGTCCGTGCTTTTGCTTGTTTCAAGCCACGCCCCGCGCGTCGAATTATATCCGCTAGTCTCACAAAGCAGCTCCTTGCGTTTGCAATGATGCACTATCTTTTGCGTGTTGATCGATCGATGCAATCACACCATCTTTGATATTAATTTGCATGTCACACTTTGCTGCGAGCTCGGGATCATGCGTTACGATAATAAGCGTCACGCCGTTTTCTTTATTATAGCCAAACAGTAAATTCTCAATCACTTCACCAGTTGCACTATCCAAGTTACCAGTTGGTTCATCGGCAAACAATATGCGAGGTTCATTTACGATCGCTCGAGCTACTGCTAAACGCTGCTTTTGCCCACCCGAGAGATCGCGTGCCCGTGACTTAAGCTTCTCGCCCAACTCAACGGCTTTTAAAGCGGCGATCACTTTTTGACGACGCTTTCCGCTTGGCATATTAGAAATTTCGAGTGGCAAGCTAACATTATCAAAACAAGATTCATTAGCTTGTACAAAAAAGCTTTGAAAAATAAAACTCATTTTAGTGGCGCGAAAGTGATCGACAGCCTTTTGATTTAGCTTTAAAATATCTTGTCCATCAATAACCACTTCTCCAGTTTCAGGCCGATCAAGTCCACTCATAGCATGCATCAAGGTTGACTTGCCGCTGCCTGATTTACCTAAGATGGCGACGCTTGCCCCATCTGGCACAGTGAAACTGACATTATCGAGTGCCGTAAAGCTGCTCTGCTTTTTGCCATACGTTTTTGTGACGTTTTTAACTTCAATCATATATCCCCTTTTCTTTAGTGTATCACTTATATTATTCGGTTCGTAAGGCATCAATCGGGTCTAATTTTGCTGCTTTTCGTGCCGGAAAATAGCCAGCAGCGACAGCAATAGCCATGAGTGATGCGATTATGAGTATGATGGTCAATGGTTCAAATTTTAACAATGCAGTTCCACGTTCTACTTCAAGTAAATTTGCAATGAATGGATTTATGAGTAGACCTATCATCACGGCTAGCGCCGTACCAATCAGCCCTCCGAGAAATCCTACCCACGCAGCCTCAAAACGGAATAGCTTTGCAATATCTTTACGACGGGCGCCAAGTGCCTTCATAAGACCAATCTGCTGCGTACGCTCTAGTACACTGATGTACTGTGTATTGACAATGCCAAAAATCGAGGCAAGTATTGCGATGAAGCCAAACCCAGCCATCCCCCATTGAAGCGTGTTGACTGCACTAAATAGTGAGGCGCGTTGATCTTGTAGTGATGTTACTATATATCCCATACCTGCTATAGAGTCTTGTATGCTGGATATATTAGCTCCATCACTTACTTGCACGTTGATACCACTATATGAATCATTTTGTTCACTGGTTTGGAAATCATACATCTTACTAGCATCGTCAACGGAGAGAAAGACAGCTTCACTGTAATAGAGCATGGCTTCGGTTTTAGTTGTTACCGCCGCAATGGAGTACGTATAATCACGATGTGATGACTCATTGGCGGAAGACTGAATACGAAGATGAACTTGCTTTCCAATTGCCTCTTTTGCTGAAGAGAAACCAAGTGCTGCGAGGTAGGTTTCAGGAATTGCAACAGTACCAGGTTTAAGCATATGGTTATCGAGCGACCCAGCAGCAAGTCGAAGCTCAGTCCTGTCGGCTTTCACCTGGAGAGACACCATGTATTCATCTTTACCCTCCCTTGTTACATACAAAGCATCGACGGAGTACATCGGCTCTACGCGCTCAACCCCTTTAATCGCTTCTAGTTTTGCCACATCTTCATTACTCAAGTCATTTAGCCTTGTCTGTTCGTTTTCACTCACGCCGTACTTAGGTGGCCCATTCTGCTCCACCTCTTCATATTGAGGAAAAACCGACAGATTTGCTTCATCACCACTCCCGCTAATCAACGTGTCCGCATAATCACGCCCACCTGCACCAGCCGCCAAAGCTAGCATGACAGTAAAAGCACCGACCGCCACCGCTAAACTTGTTAATATTGTGCGCATTTTGGCTTGTCGCAAATTAAGTGCGGCGCGGCGAAGTATATCATTTGTTTTCATAGTCCGTCCTTTTAAACGTTACTGTAGATCTTCAAGATGAGAGATTTCAATATCTGTACAAGTCGTCGAACTTGAGCGAGCGGACACTGCCTGACCATTTAGTGTCATCTCACTTTCGCTGACGCTCGCAACTTCAATGACTGCTTTTTCGCCAAAGGCAGGACATGACTCTTGTGTCGTAAGTGTCAATTGACGCACGTGACCTAGAGTCACGGCTGCTTGTGGATCGACAACTATAATTGCAGATTCCACCGCCGCGCCAATTGCATTGAATTGAGCGCCGCCAGCTACTGTTGCCGTCACCGTCTCAATTGTTGCGTCCTCAATTTCCACTACAACTCCTGCTTGATCAATATTGACAGACAACTGGCTCTGCTTCTCCGCACTTCGGTATTGCAGATATCCTGATGTAACGTTCACCGATTCGAGTGCTGGTCCATAAATGGTCACACCTGGATCATAATGGAACCACGTATCATGCGACCGTTGTTCAATAGTGATGACTGCAGCCTGATCTTCGAGCACAACCTCAGGCTGTATACTCTTCCCATTGAACGCAGTAAACACTATGCGAGGGTTATCATCGACTATATACGTCACATTAGTGTTATTGACAGCGATAGTCAGATCCTTAATGGAACTAAAGGCTGCTTCAAGCGGGACAGTGACTTCTTTCGTGTTGCGCTCGATATAGGCTTGCTGTTGCTGAGATTGATAATAACCGATGCCAATTGCCCCTGCGAGCGTCGTAAGCCCGAGCAAAATAATAACGACGGCGCTGACCACAATTCGTTTTGATATTTTTTGACGAAATGCAGCATATGCCATAAGACTGAACAAACTCGTAAGCAGTAAACCACCAAGAACAACACAGAAGATCAGCCAAAAGTATAAGTCTGAATCTACTCCAGCAAACGTCTCGTGGGCGTATGGACTCCAGCCTATCACGCTAAGCGTTGCAATGATCGCTCCTAGCGCCGCTACCACTGCACCGATTCCGAGCAGCACTGTCACGATTTTTAGCACCTTTTTATCATGTCCTTGCTCAATTGGACCATCAACAGTTGCCGCTTCGCGAATGGCACTTACCGTAACGGGCTTGCCGCGTAACTGCAACAAATCAGCAGCGGTTCTGACGGGTGGTACCACTATCCAAAGAACGATATACACAACGATTGCCGTACCGAATGACGCAAATGCTAGCGCAATCATAATCAGACGTACCCAAAGCGGATTAATACCAAAATATTCAGCGATACCACCAGCTACACCACCAAAAATAGCGCGGTTCGTATGACGGTATAATTTACGACTTGAACGATCGGCAACAACCGCCTCAGGCCCTAGCGTGTCCGTGTCGTCAATAAACTCCTCTGGTTCACCGAGCTGTTTTCTCAGTGCCTCAACGTCATCAATAGCAATAGTCCCTTCCGGCTTCACTGATCGTTCGGCGAGTAGCTCAACCATACGAAGCTCAATGTCACGGACGAGCTCTGTATCATGGGCATAGCTCTCCAGTGATTTAAGATACGATTCTAAGATTTTTTTGGCGGTAAGTTCGATGTTATATGGCGTTTTTGCCAAATGGATACGGGTAATTTCATTCATAATAGCTCCTTTACAGCTTCTTTAATGTGGCATTTAGTGTCGTAATTCTTTTTGTAACATGTGTTGTTACTTCTTCACCAAATTGTGTCACTTTATAGTATTTACGAGGCGGACCTTGCTCTGACTCCTGCCACTCGTGAGTAAGCAAACCATCTTTTTGCAATCGACTCAGTAGCGGATAAATCGTCCCCTCCACTACTACTAATTCCGCTTCAGATAATTTGCGAATAATATCACTCGTATACACCGGCTTACCGCTACATACTTTGAGTACACAATAGGCCAAAAACCCTTTACGAAGTTGCGTCGCAAGCTGTTCGGCGTACTGTTCACTTGATTTTACTTGTTGTGTCATAGTTCTATGTTATACAAGGTACCTTTAATTGTCAACAAAAAAACACTCTCGTGGATTGAGAGTGTTTCAAAGAACCGCTAGTTAAAGCGCTATGAGTTTGTCTGCACGTGGGCAGTAAATGCTTCCATATAAGCCGTGAGTGATTCACGCCATGAATCATTTACTTCACCTGCATCGTTAAATGTGTCAGAAGTAACACTTAAGTACACTTCAGGTTGTCCCATTAACTTCGTACCAAGATAGGCAGTAATTTGGCGGAGCTCAGCCTGAGCGGCCGCGGTACCTACAGGAGAAATAGTTGCCCCTACGATACCAGCTGACTTACCGTTAAATGAGTTACTCCCCCACGGACGAGAGGTCCAGTCTATGGCATTTTTCAGTACGCCTGGAATGCTGCGATTGTATTCAGGAGTTACTAGTAGTACGCCGTCAGCCGCTTCTACAATATTTTTCATATTAGTCGCTTCGGCTGGAAAGTCCGCTTCAAGGTCTTGATTGAAGAGTGGCAAACTTGCGATATCTACATACTCAAACTCTACCCCTTCTGGTGCTACAGCTTCAAGATTTTTTGCTAACATTTTATTAACAGATTTTTCCTGGAGACTACCAACAAATACAGCAATTTTAGTCATAATAAACATACCCTTTCATTAATTACTATATTTAGTATAGTAAATTATCAATTATCATGCAAGCCCTACTGAGGCATATCTGTAAATACACTTAGCTCTTTCATATCTCGAAGCAAGACCGATGGCTGTTCATTTTCACTAAGCGGCTCACTCGAAAGCAGCTTCTGTAATACCGGCCACTTCTCTTCTCCGACTGCAAACAACATTGCTTCATCTAAATGACTAAGAGCTCGGCGAGTTAAGGTAACTCGCTCAAAATCATCGCCCTGATAATGAATAGCCAATGCTAGAGCATCAACCGCAGGAGAACCCGGCAAAATACCGGCGGTATGACCATCGGCACCCATACCAAATAATCCTACATGATACTTTGTATTATCCAGTAGATCTTCAAACTCACTGGCAAATAGTTCGGTTGTCGCTTCAATAGGTATACCGACAAGTGGAGCAGGCGCTGCTGTAAATTGTACTGGCTCCAGACCTGCGGCGCATAATTTCTGCCAGTTACTTTCACTATGTCCTGGAGCGCCGTACCGCTCATCCATCACCATAACTGATAATCGCAATTTTTGCTGCTTCGTAAGCGCGCCGAGCGCATCTATCGCAACCTCTATGGCTGAGCCGCCAGATAACAATAGTAGCACCGGCTGCTTGGCGACCAACTCGGCAAGACGTTCTGTAATTATGTGTGATGCGTTAGCGGTAGTATATAATTTCACGCTTCGCCTCCTCTCAATAATCTATAATTTAATGTCAGGATAGATGTCTCGGGTTGTACCGTCGTATTCAGTACGCAGCTGTGGGAATGGGACCCCTTCTCTGGCAGTGACGCCTTCCAGCACCCAAAAGACTCTCTCGCTCCAGCCAAACCCACACGCTGGCGGCATGGCATATTCAAGTGCCTCGACATAATCAATGTCGAGCATCTGAGCCTCATCATCGCCGGCATCGCGCATCGCTTGCTGCTCACTGAAACGACCAAGTTGGTCAATTGGATCATTTAACTCAGAAAACGCTTTACACATTTCACTACCACCAAATACTAAGTTAAATTGCTCCGTCAGCTCCGGCTTACCCTCTTGTACCTTAGCGAGAGGTTGCATAAACGTAGGCATATCAATTAAGAATGCAGGTCCACTAATTGACTTACGGTACTTCTTCCACAATTTATCAAGTGCACGATTGCGGTTATCTTGTTTTTCAATTTCAAGACCATGCTCTTTAAGCTTTGCCTTAATGTCATCGATTGACGAGTTAAATACGTCAATCTCAAATTCATTTTTGAGGACTTCTACAAAACTAATTCGCGGGAAATGATCGCCATCTGCACCAAAATCAACGACGTGGCCATTAGTAAGTGTAAATTGACGCGTACCCCAAGCTTTATCGGCCACAAAACGTATCAGTCGTTCGGTTAGATCCATACCCTTTTCCCAATCGGCATACGCCCAGTACCACTCCATAGCAACATGCTCTGGTAAATGCTCTTCGGAATAATTTTCATTCCTAAAACGAGGCCCCACATCGAATACCTTTTCATACCCGGCAACAAGAAGACGCTTTAGAGGCAACTCATGGCTAATACGTAGGAAAAAGTCTTGATCAAGCGCATCCATATGGGTCACGAATGGATTAGCATCCGCGCCACCGGCCGTATGCTCAAGGACAGGAATATTAACTTCCAAGAAGTCCTCCTCTAACAAGAATTGTCGCGTTGCTTGCCAAAACTTACTGCGACGCACAAACCGGTCGCGTACATCCTGGTTGACGTTCATATCGACGTAGCGACGACGTAAACGCTCTTCTTTGCTCGTAAGCTCCGTCGGCATAGGGCGTAGGCTTTTTGTTAGAAGCCGTAAGGTTTTTACGCCAATTGATATCTCGCCTGTTTGAGTACGAATCACTTCGCCGGTTGCTTCGATGAAGTCACCAGTATCAAGCAATGGTAGTTGCTTAATGCCAAGTATCCCCTCAGGGGCATTTAGTTCAGCTACTTCACCACTACGAAGAAACAGTTGCACCTGTCCACTAAAATCCTTGACGACAATAAAGGCAAGCTTACCGAACTTGCGTATACTTGTAATCCGGCCGGCAATCGTAGCTGTCTGACCTTCCAGCTTAACAAAGTCTGCGACAACTTCACCTGCATTATGTGTACGATGGCTGTCAGCTGGGTACGGATTTACCCCAAGCTCCTTAAGCTCATCTAGTTTGCGTAATCGTTCATCTCGGTAATCTTTTAGAGTGGCCATATCTGTTACAGTATAACATAAACGAGCAGCCCGATCAGTGGCTGCTCGTTTATGTGGGGTAAGATATACGCTTAGCTAATTGTTACAATCGTGTATTCGGTTGTTCCCTTTGGAGTAGTGATAGTAGCCTTATCGCCCACTTTTTTACCCATCAAAGCCTCACCAATTGGCGATTCGTTACTGATTTTTCCCTCAAGTGGATCAGCCTCAACTGGACCAACGACGTGATAGGCCACTGTTTTTTCACCAGTCGTAAGCTCTACTTTTGAGCCTAAGCCTACTTTTGTTGTACTACCACCCTTGATAATCTCTGCATTCAAGATAATTTCTTCAATTTCAGCAATGCGACTTTCTACAAGCCCTTGTTCTTCACGGGCGCTATCGTACTCTGCATTTTCGCTTAAATCACCAAAATCCCGTGCATTTGCAATTTTTTCAGCAATATCGCCACGGCGACTCTTCAGCTCATCAAGTTCTGTTTGTAATTCTTTTTTACCATCTTCGGTAATCTGATACATTTTTTTCATAATTATTATTCCTTTATTTCCATACAAATAGTGCTATCTCAAGCACTTACAACGCTATATCTGGTGCAAACCCCCACAAGTAGTTTACAGTCAGTTTAGTTTAGCAAGCAGCTGGTCGCGTGTCAACAGTTCAGTCTCCCCTGTTGCCCTTGAGGTGAATTCATATTGATTTGCCTCGATCAAACGATCGCTTACTGTGAGACGATATGGAACACCCATAAGCTCAGCATCAGCGAATTTAGTACCCGGACGCTCATCACGATCATCATATAATACCTCAATGCCTTGGTTCGTCAGCTCATCGTACAACTCATCGGCATGAGAAGTAGCCATTTCACTACCAATGCGCACGAGATACACTTGTACTGGTGCAATATTAGCCGGCCATACGAGCCCTTTTTCATCAGCAAAATGCTCAGCTAAAAGCCCCATCAATCGGCTCGGCCCAATGCCGTAACTACCCATAAACACACGCTTACTCTGGCCATCTTCATCGGTATAATTAAGATCAAGTACGTCAGAGAACTTTGTGCCAAGTGTAAATATATTGCCTACTTCAACAGCTTTCTTTTCAATAAGTTCACTTTTTTCAATTCCCAAATCAGCAAGCACCTCATCATTGTATACTTCTTCATTAATCGCAAGCCTTCGCCCCTCGTGAACATAAATAATGTCCTCACCCACCTCACTCAGTGTTTGAAATTCATGACTATATTTTGCAAAGCTTCCGCCGCTTGCGAAAGTTTTATAAGTAATATCGCCTATACCAAGTCGGGCATAAATTCTATCATATGCTTCACTTGCTTTTTCATAAAAGATGTCGTGCTCTTCTTGGTTTTTTGAGAATGAATACAAATCCTTCATCCAAAACTCTCGGCCACGCATTAAGCCGCTTTTCGAACGTAGTTCATTACGAAACTTGATCTGAAATTGGTAAGGATACACTGGCAGATCTTTATAACTTGAAATAAAGTTTTTCATTAATTTTGTTAAAGGCTCTTCGTGTGTTGGAGCAAGACCAAGTTCGCTACCGTTAGCGAGTTTTGTCTTAAACCAAACATCGATTACTTCATCGCTCCAGCGTCCAGAAGCCACCCACGGCTCTTTTTGTTGCAATGCCGTTAAGCTTATCTCATTCCCGCCCACACTGTTCATCTCTTCACGAATAATGTGAGTTATCTTCTCAAGTACGCGCTTGCCGAGTGGCAGATATGTATACACCCCGGCCATTTCCTTGTGAATAAAACCAGCCCTAATAAGAAGCTGTGCATTTTTTGCAACTTCATCAGACGGTGCATTTTTACTAGTTTTAGTGAATAATTGTGAGACTCTCATATACTTATCTTCCTATCATATTAAGTAACGATTGATCGATGAACAAGAAATAATACGCAACGCCGTTCTTAATCATGTGCAGTAAAATACCTGCCCAGATATTACCAGTAATCTCTCGAAGACCACATAGTACCACACTAAGAATAAAGGTATCAAGCGCCACATTCCATTGACCGTGAATCGCTCCAAACAGCGCACTGGTAACCAAAATGGCAATTGGCAGCGCCACCACTCGCTTTAGCTTGCCGTACAGATAGCCACGGAATAACACCTCTTCTGCGACAGGCGCTAATATCACTAACGTAATAAACGCTAAGATATATTCATATTGGTGTGTCAGGCCCGTAAAGCCAACATCCTGTACTTCGTTAATATCAAATCCAGGGACCGTATTAGCCACAAAGTATGTCACGATACCAGTCGTGATGAGATATAAGACAAATGCCAGTGGAGCTGAGCCAATATCTTGCCATGACGGCAGCCTAGTGAGACCAAGCTCTTTTCGGTTGGTTGTACTTTTGCGCATCCAATGTGGCAAGCCGATAACAATCACCACAGATAAAAGATATATGAAAGCTGCAACAATCGTATTGAACAATGACGAGTTAATATCCCCTAGTGGCACACCCATAGATGTGAGTGCCCAAGCTAAACCAACTACGACAAGCTGCGCCACCATAAAACCGACAAATACCCACGCTGGAAGCGCAAAAATGAGCCAGCTAAATGATTTTTTTGTACGCGTTTGCTTTTCCATATCTGTCTTCCTTAATTAAATAACTTAGTAATGTCACCGAATGTCACCAGGATAATAAGCGCCATGAGTACTAAAAAGCCAGTTGCTTGAATAGTTTCCTCACGCTCTTTCGTCAGCGGCTTTTTCAGGAGGCGGAAAATCGCCATCGTAAACCAGCGCCCGCCGTCAAGCGCTGGAATTGGGAGAAAATTCATAACCGCCAGCGTCAACGATATAATAGCCGTCAAGAATGTTAACTGCGTTAAGCCAGCTTGCTGTGCTTGCGGGAATATGGTTCCCAGAATACCTACTGGACCAGCCACGCTATTGCTTGCTGCCTCCAAATCTTTATCAGCTTGTTGGCGCGCCTGCTCATCAGGGCTTAACTGAAAAATAGTACCGGTAAATAGATTTGCGACCAAGTCGCCGAGTCCCTGTAAGGTCACCCAAGTAAACTGGGCAGTTGTTGCCACGCCGACAATCGGAGCCGACCATGTTGCCTGAATCAGCTCCCGCTGACCTGATGCAACTCCTAAATATCCTTCATCCTCTTCGGGGTTTTCCAATAGCTCTACCGTAGCCATTGTTTCAGTACCACCGCGTGAATAGATTAATTGAACCGTCTCGCCGCTATTAGCCTCTGTCTGCCGATTCAAGCTTTGAGCACTTGGAACACGTTCACCATCAAAACGAAGAATTTGGTCACCTACTTTAAGCCCGGCTTTATCAGCCGGAGAACCAGCAACAACACTTCCGATTTCTACCGGCTGTCGAAGGGTGGTTGTATCAGAGGCAATTGAAAATTGATTTGGTAATATCTTCGGCAGTCCCGTCAACGCTAATATCGTCAGCAAGATGGCGGCCACTAGCCAGTTAATCACTACACCAGCAAGTAATATTTTTGTTTTTTGCCAAAATGTTGCGGCCCCGTAATCACCCTTGCCACGAGCAGCGTCGTGCTCACCTTGCAATTTCACAAACCCGCCTAGCGGTAGCCAGTTAAGGCTAAATAGTATGCCATTTTTGAGTTTCTTTGCCCATGCACGGGGAGGAAAACCAATGCCAAATTCTTCCACTACTACACCATTACGGCGGGCAACAATTGCGTGACCTAGTTCGTGCACAACCACCAAAAAGACAAGAATGATAAGTCCTACAATCACGCCAATCAGTATGTCCATTTATCCTCCAATGCGCCGGTCGCGACGCGAATATTCTTTTAGTATAGCGGTGACGTCTTCTTTTGTCATATCTGGCCACAATTTATCAAGAAATAGCAGTTCACTATATGCCGCTCGCCATAACATAAAGTTACTAAGACGCTGCTCTCCGCTACTCCTCACCAACAAATCAAGTGGGGGTACTTCCGGCGCGTATAACTGCTCTGAAATCACTTCTGATGTTATCGTCTCCGCAGCCACACCAGATTGAACAATTTTTTTGCACGCATCAACAATTTCTTGCTGTCCACCATAGTTGAAGCAAATAGCCAATGTTCCGCGTGTATTACTCGCTGTTCGCTCTTCAGCCTCATCAATAGCTTTTAGAATTTTATCACTTACCCGTTCGCGCGAACCCAATATCTTAAGCTTGATATTGTTCTCGTCAAATATATGTAAGTCGGACGTAAGCAGCTTCAACACCAGCCCCATGAGCTTCGAGACTTCCTCTTCACTACGCTTCCAGTTCTCGGTACTGAATATATATGCACTCATATACGCCACACCTGCATCAAAGGTCGCCAGTGCTACATCCTGAATCGCGTTATAGCCTGCCAAGTGACCTTCGTATGCAGGGATGCCATGTACTTTTGCCCAACGGCGATTACCATCGACAATATAGCCAATATGTTGCGGCAATGAATCAGTCATTAAATTGTAAGAATATCTTTCTCTTTAGCTTTGAAAATGGTATCAATCTGCATATTCATATCTGCCATCGTTTGATCAATCACCTTTTCAACTCGCTTGACATCATCTTCAGACAGCTCCTTAGCCTCTTTCTTACGCTTAGCGTCCTTAAAAGCATCTTGACGAATAGTCCGAAGCGCAATACGTGTATCTTCCACTTTTTCGCTTGTCTGTTTTACCAGTTGCTTACGACGTTCTTCTGTGAGCGGCGGTATCGGTACGCGGATCACACGTCCATCATCGCTTGGGTTAAAGCCAAGCGATTGATCAGCTCGTATCGCTGCAGCAATTCCTTGGATATTGCTTGGATCAAATGGAGTGACAAGGAGCATTTGCGGCTCAGGGGCGCTAAGGTTAGCCACTTGATTGAGTGGCATCATTTGCCCGTAGACCTCCACCGAAATACCTTCGAGCATACTAGGATGAGCACGGCCAGTACGAACTTTTTTGAGCTCTTCTTCAAAGTGCGCTACGGCACTATTCATTTTATCTTCATAGGGATCGGTATTAAACATAGTTCCTCGCTTGTTTTATCTGTTATTCATTATAGCAAAGAGTATCTATGAACATGTGAGATATATTGCTTCTTATGAAATTGAGCCTACTCGGGGAGAGTAGACTCAATCCCAAAGTAGGCTCTTTATGCTGTCACGACTGAGCGTACTGCATGTGCAGAAGTGACATACCGGGCTCTCGTTCTCGCAGTTTATTACGAAAACTATCAGCGTTCAGCACGGTGTTGCTACGGCTACACCTCAGGGTTAGATACACCCTTCGTTGTTTATCACCTTCTGTCGTGACCTCTACAGCTTTTTGCTCGAGGCCCATATCTTGGAAGATAACGCGCTCCGCAGCTTGCTGTACCTGTTCGGCATCATGCACCGATACAACGCTGAACTGAATCATTTGTTGCACTGGGACCAACCTCCTTAGTGTGATTAGTTACGGTGAAACTCTAACTGGGATATCTCTCCCCCATTCACTGACGTATCCTTGTTCGTATGCCTCGACCATTTCGCCGTGCATGACAAACCCGGATTGATCAATACAGGTGAAGTAAAACACTTTCAAACGAGAAGAGCCTTCGCGCTCTTTCGTCACCCAGTCTTTCACCTCTTGGATACATACCAGCTTCGATCGGCCTACCGAGCTCATGGATAGCTCAACCCAGAGGCTATACTGCTTCGCTACGTACAATGTCACCATCGGCAGATAGTCAACAACCACCCTGCTTTCTATCGGCGACTTTTGCATATAATCATCTAAGCCGTCCGTACGACCCATGTCAACCGTCCTCTAACTTTGGCACGGAAACGTTTTTCCGCTAACGACCATCGTTCTTACTTTAGTAAAAATGAAATTCCATGTTTACGCAAGCATAAGAAAAAACCGACCTATCTTAGGTCGGTTTTTAAATAATATGGGGAAAACTCTACTCGTTCACACCAAGTTCAATACGCTTGAACTGACTGACGCGAATATTTTCACCGCTTTTTGCGATTTGCTCTTTGATGCGACCTTCAACAGTCATACTATCATCAAGAATGTATGTTTGGCTCATCAACACTTTATCAGCAAAGTGCTTTTTGAGTTGGCCATCGACAATTTTTTCTCGCATATCTGCAGGTTTTTTCTGAAGATCTTCGCTTGCAAGTAGTTCAGCTTTAACGCGTTCAACTTCTTCAGCAGGAATATCTTCCTCTGAGACATACTGAGGAGCCATAGCAGCAATCTGCATAGCAACCTGATGGGCGAGCTCTTTGAAATCATCAAGGCGGGCTACGAAATCAGTTTCACAGTTAACCTCTACAACGACGCCAATACGGCCGCTGTGTACATAGCTATCGATTACACCCTCACGGGTCTCGCGGTCACCCTTTTTCTCAGCTTTAGTTAAACCTTTTTTGCGCATTGCTTCGAGTGCCTTATCAAAGTCACCGTTTGCCTCAACAAGCGCCACCTTAGCATCGGTCAAACCAACACCAGTTAGTTCTTTTAGCTTCTTGATATCGTCAATTGATACGCCCATTATCTACTTCTCCTCTTTTGTATCAGCTTGCTTTACGCTACCGGCACCTTCAGCAACCGCTGCTGCCGCGTAGTTCAACATTAGTTCAAGACCTTTAATTGCATCGTCATTTGATGGGATGACATAGTCAATATCACTAGGATCAGCATTAGTATCAACAAGCGCAACCACTGGAACGCCCAATGTTTTTGCTTCTTTAATAGCATTTACATCAGTTAGTACATCGATAACAAAAACTACACCTGGCTTACCATTTAGGTTCTTGATACCACCGTACTTTTCGTTAAGTGCATCAATCTCTTCCTGAAAACGCTGTACTTCAAGCTTGTTGTAACGCTTCTCAAGATCACCTGAAGCCATACGGCTTTCAAGGTCTTTCAGTTTTTTAATTTGCTGTGTCATCGTACCAACATTCGTAAGCATGCCGCCTACCCAACGCTCAGTCACAAATGGCTGATTTACGCGCTCAGCAGTAGTACGTACCAAGTCTTTAGCTTGTTTTTTCGTACCAACAAATAATACTTGCTTGCCGCTTGCAACAACTTGTGTCAAGAAAGGTAGTGCCTTATCAAGACCTTCAACTGTTTTTGTCAGGTCAATAATATGACTTTCCTGACGCTTACTGTGAATGTATGGCGCCATTTTAGGGTGCCAACGACTCGTTTTGTGTCCGAAATGAACGCCAGCTTCGAGTAAAGCTTTAATATCGACAGTTACTGCCATAGTGATAGAACTCCTTGTTCCTCATTCGTACA
Organism: uncultured Candidatus Saccharibacteria bacterium; assembly: GCA_946886125.1. The sequence goes on from CAMPHY010000004.1 coordinate 24,430, forward strand.
CCTGAAGGTTCAGGAGTAAATTGTACGAATTGTGTCATTAAATAGTGTTACCCTTTAAGTATACCATAAAACGTCCTAGCTTCAAGGGGTTAACGACTACCAGTTCACTGCACCTGGCGTCCAATATCCCCAAGATCGCTGCGAATCAGCCCGCCACCCAAGTGGATCACGCATATCTTCAGGTACTGATTCAAATTCATACCTAGGTATACTTTTACCTTGTTCTGATACGCGTAAGAGCTTATAGTCCCTGCCATTTGATTTATATGCATAGGTGTTATCAAGTCTTGAACTTTTATCACCGTACTCTATATCAGGTAAATCACCTTCATGGTAATCAGGGATTAACCCAGGAATAAAATTGTTCCCCTCGTAGGCTCGTTTTGTAAAATACAACCCATCACGCACTATTGGGTAGGCGCCGTTCTCGGCATAATACTCTTCGAGCGCTGCCTTCATAGTTTGCATCTCAGTGGTAATTTCAGAAAAACGGGCTTGATCTCTTGCGTTTCCATATGCTGTGATCGAGATAATAACCAAAATGGCGAGCACTGCAATAGCTACGACAAGCTCTACAATCGTAAAACCGGTTTTATTCTGTACAGACGTATAAGTATTCATAGGTTACTGTTGATTGTACCGCTTATGGCTATATCTGCCAAGCAAATACTCACCCTCTGCACACCTTTGACATTTACTTTCTAAACAGTTACAATTGTACGGATATGAAAAGCAGTATACACCCCACCGACTACCGACCTGTCGTATTTAGCGACGAGGTTGCTGGGTTTGCCTTTTTGACACAGTCAA
>CAMPHY010000005.1 GCA_946886125.1 uncultured Candidatus Saccharibacteria bacterium
AAGATATATTGTGCGACGTTAAGTACATATGATCATTATAGCCTTTTATCCCGCTTATCTATGTAAATTATTTGCCATACTACTTATATGTATATTGCCGCTCATTCATATCTCACCTATTTATTGCATCCACCTATGTTTATGCACTGCGTTGATATTCATTGTCATTGTATTAGCCGAATTAAAATTTTGTTTAGATTTATATATGAATGTATATCTGCATTAATAAATATTTAATGTTCTACTTTTGTTCTAGATGCTTTATACGATTATAAAACGTCTAAAACGAAATATGAGAGAGGGGTGGGTAGGCTTCTCACCTACTACCCCTAGCGAAGTTTAAGTTCGCTAGGGTCGGCAGTGGCATGAGTGGTAGTAGGTACATTATCTACTGACGATTCCTGTGTTGGCGATGTGGTCTTTTTCTTGCGTGAACGGGTGCGCTTCTTCTTAGGCGCTATACTTGGGGTGTCTGTAGTCTGAGCAGGAGGAGTATTACCCTGCTGTTTGTCTGCTGAGGCAGTCGCTTTTACTTGTGGTGTAACGTCACGAGCGGTAGATGGCCACTGTTTTGCTTGAGATGCTGATTGTGGCTTCTTTGCCTGAAGGTGCTGTGGGGGTTGAATGACAGCATCAATCGCCGCTTCGACGTCTGCCCTGCTTCGACTGTAATTGCGACGAGTATTTTCAATGATACGACCAGTATTATCTGTTTGTGGTGGCGGAAGTTCGAGCGTACGTGCGCTAAATGCTGGTGATTTTTCACCGCCGATAACCATATTAATCACAAAGTTACGGTTATGCATCTGTAGGAGGTCGAGTGGTTCAAACTGTGGTTCGAATTGCTTAGCTAAGATTGGTGCATCGTCGGCGGACACACGGAAGCTAAGCATTGTACCAACGTTACCAAAGACAGCATCACGCACCGTTTCATTCATCTGTGAAATGTACTGGTTGGCGACAGTCAGATTAAGACCGTACTTACGAGCTTCTGAGAGAATGGTTGCAAAAGAGTCAGTAGCAAAGTTCTGGAATTCATCGACATAAAGATAGAACGGCCGACGGTCTTTAATATCAGGGATATCAGAGCGGCTCATGGCTGCAAGCTGGATTTTTGTGACGAGAAACGATCCAAGGATGGCCGCATTATCTTCGCCGATAAGACCTTTTGATAAGTTCACTACCAATATCTTACCCTCGTCCATGATCTCGCGGATATTAAATGTCGACTTTGGTTGACCAATGATATTACGAATAATTGGATTAGCGGTAAAGGCGCCGACTTTGTTTAGGACTGGAGCAATTGCTTCAGCCTGGAACTTATCTGTCCAGCTCGCAAATTCAACACGCCAAAACTGCATTACGACCGTATCCTGCGAATAGCTCAATGTGTCTTCACGAAACTTTTTGTCGGTCAACATGCGCGTAATGTCGAGCATGGTTGCATCAGGGCGATCGAGCAGTGCAAGGATCGTATAGCGCAAAATATATTCTAGACGCGGGCCCCAAGATTCGCCGAACATACGTTTTAGTACGCCGATTACCTCAGAGCTAATATTAGTCTTCTGTGCAGGATTAGTTACCTCGAGAGGGTTAAAGCCAAGAGGAAACGCTGTATCAGCCGGGTTAAAGTATACGACGTCTTTTAATCTGCTGCCGGGAATAAAACGAAGGTTATTGACGGCAAAATCACCGTGCGGATCAACAATTGCATACCCGTGATTATGGAAAATATCACTTAGAGCAAAGAGCTCGAGTGTACCCGACTTCCCTGCTCCAGTCTGGCCAATAATATACACGTGGCGCGAGCGGTCGCTGCGTAGCATGCCGAATTGGTGATTGATACCGCGGAAATTCGTCAGTCCAAATGCACTGATATTATCGTCAATCGCATCATCACCAGTGAGAACTGGCAGTTTTGAAGGTGGTTCGGCTGTTTTACTGCTAGCCCAAACGATATTAGGAGTCTCGACATTAGTATGCGGAAGATGAAAAACACTGGCGAGCTCTTCGATGTTTAATATGTATCCGCGGTCCATAAACAAGCGTGCACGATACCTTGCAAGATCTTCTTTTTTGAAACTCGTATTGGTCATGCGAAAGCCGTTGAGGTTGGTACTGTTAAACTGTTTAAACGTCCCAACAATTGCTTGCATGCGCAGCTTGGCGTTAGTTTGGCTCTCGCCTAAGTAAGCAAGACGGATTTTCACCTGGTAGCCAAGTTTGGTTGCTTTCTTTTCAGCTTCAGCAATACGTGTTTTATCACGATCAGATAATTCTTTCACTCCCCCGGTGCCTGTTCCCTGCTCTGGTGGTTTCCAGAAAGCTTCAAATAATCCGGCAAGCCACTTTAAGTTAAAACCACCAGAAAAAATTGCCATGGGGTTGCCATTTTTTACGCTATCAATCCAACGGTCAGAGTCTTTATGCCAGTTATCGGCAATCGGTCGAACCAGTACTTGGATCCACACCTCTTCACCTGTTTTTTCAAGTTTTGCGAGCGTTCCGGTGATACCTGCGAGTGGATCTACCTCAAAACTCTGGAAAGTCTTAATTGGCAACATCTCATTAGTTGTCATAGTGATCTCGGAGGTGTAAAACACGCTATGAATACGTTCATGTGTGACGTAATCTTCTTCGGCTTCATGAATTTGGACGGTTGGATATTGAGAATAGATTTGTCCTTCGACAAAACTTTGCAATGTTTTTGGCACCCAAACATAGAAGCGAATCTGACCATCCACCGAAGCAATTTCGAAACTTAGATGCTCCTGGATACCGCTATTGTATTTCAGCTCGGCTTTATCGCGCAAGATGCCATGCAAGCTGGCAAAGAGCTGCTCGGCAGCTAGTTCAGACTTGTCATTCGCCTTTGGGATTTCAAGAATGAGCAGTGTGCTTTCGGTCGCTTTGACAGCATCAATGCGGCGATAATTCCTCCATGTGAGGAACGTCAAAATAAGTACGGCCGGTAGCCAGACGTACCATTGAAGAATGAAGTTTATGATCCACGAGAAAACGCCCATGTTTACTCCTTATTGTCGCACCTTACAGGGCGCTTTGCAAATGATTAGTTGGTCGCTTCCTGGTTCAATGCGTAGGTCGCTTTCGCAACGCGCTTGAACTGTGCTTTACTCTGAAGATTTAATAAAATTGTCGTTTCTTTAACCTGACGGCTTTTAAGAACGCGCTTTACAATTTCATCGCGGTGGAGTGGTTCATCTGAATTTTTTAGAACATCAGTGATGATATCTGCAACCGTTCCTTTTGAGAAGCCCCAGCTATCGAGGGCATAGATACCGCGACCGATCAGTACGAAACGCTTATCTTTAATGAGTTCATTATGGATCGCTTGAGTTGTTACGTCTTTGCGTTTGAATTCACTATCTTTAATAGCTTCGGCAATTTCTGAAAAATGAAGCGGTTTAGTGTTTTCAGCTAAGATAACGTAAATCTTATCACGAATATTTTTAGGATTAACAGTTGGCCATTTAATAAGTCCCCATGTGTCCTTTAGGTGGGCGAGAAGCTTACTGACAGAGGCTAGGGCTCGTACATGTGAGGGGTGCTCATAGCTTAACTGCTCGTGAAGCTGTTCGATCGTCAACGGTTCCCCGTGCTTTTTGATGGCTTTGACAATTTCATCAACTTCAACGCGTACCTTCTTTTCATCACCATAGTCGGCAATGCCAACCGCGTGGTGGTAATTGTCATTTTCATTGATGACAGTCAGATTCGGTGAAAGTTCTGCGATAAAAGCAACATGCGCACGGTCACGAGCATCTGTTTTTTTAGCGAGTAGTGTATCAGCAAGATCACTGACGCGAGCAATACGACCCATTTCTGCGAGGTGGCGAATAAATACTTTTTCTAGTGAAGCTGTTGCGGGAATCTTATTGTCTTCGGCGGCCATTTTGAGACGAATAAGAATAGCTTTTTCAAGCTGACGAACACGTTCACGAGTGATACCAAGTAGCTCTCCAATTTGCTCAAGCGTCTCTTTTCGATCGTAAAGTCCAAAGCGACGTGTAATGATTTCACGCTCACGCTCTTGATCGATAATTGCCAGAATTTCATTGACCGCAGTTTTTAGATCAACAATTGTTTTTTCCTGTGGAGCTTCGCTCATGGTTGTAATTCGTTCCTCTCCGCCTCACCTCAGAATATTAGTTTTTAATACGTCTTTATTTAAATTATAAAACAATACTTTCATAATGTCAAACAAAATGTGTGTATGACTAATTATAGCATGAAATAGACGAGTTTAGTAAAGAGTGTCATGAGACTTTTTAAATAAGCACGATGTGTTATGCCTACCTCTATTTTGATGAACGTTTAGTCGTGCGACCTCGAGCTTTTTTGGCTGGAGCGGCTTTTAGTAGCTCTTTAGCTTTGTCGTGCGTAATAGATTGCGGCTCTACATCTTTAGGTATTTTTGCATTCTTTTTGCCATCAGTAATGTAAGGTCCGTAACGTCCTTTAAGTACCTTAATGCCATCTCCAAAGTCAGCAATATTTTTCTCAGCTTCGGTTTTTAGTTTTTCAGCATACAATTCCAAAGCCTGTTCAAGCGTAATGTCGTGTGGATCAATCGGCTTGATGCTGACGAATAGCTTACCTACTTGAATATATGGTCCAAATCGTCCAATGTTGGCTTTAATATCTTGACCATCTGCTGTTTGTCCAACGGTGCGCGGTAGTTTGAAGGCGTGTAGGGCTTCTTCGAGCGTCACAGTTTCAATTTTTTTGCCAGCTGGCATTGGTGCAAACTGGGGCTTGTTCTCTTTGTCTTCGGTGCTGCCAAGCTGTAGCATAGGACCAAACCGACCAAATCGCGCTAACACTGGTTTATTAGTTTTAGGGTCTACGCCAATTTCACGTGCTTGGGCAACGGCGCTTCGATCGATACCGCCTGACTCTTCAATAAGTTTATGAAAAGGTTTATAGAATGTTTCCAACATGGTGTTTCGGGCTAAGCTGCCTGTCGCAATCTGGTCAAATTCCCGTTCAACATCGGCAGTAAAGCCATAGTCAACCACTTGTTCAAAGTGATTTGTTAAGAAGTCGCTCACGACTTGTCCGCTGGCGGTTGGGATCAACTTCCCTTTGTCGGCGCCAGTTTTTTCTTGCGTCACGTCACGTTTGACGGCACCATCTTCAATAGTAAAAATAATGACATCTCGCGGTGCGCCTTCGCCATCGCCTTTTTCGGCGTAACCACGAACTTGCACAGTATTAATGATCGTTGCATATGTTGAAGGGCGGCCAATGCCTAGGTCTTCAAGTTTCTTTACTAAGCTACCTTCGGTGTATCGAGCTGGTGGTCGAGCAAATGTTTGGCGTGCATTCGCAGACGCGAGGTCAAGCATGTCGCCACTCGTAACGGGCGGAAGGATATCCGCATCCTTTTTACTGCCACCATAGACACGCATAAAGCCGTCAAAAATAATAACCTCACCTTTGGCTTCAAATACTTCATTGCTTGTAGAGATAGCAATCTTGACGACTGTTTTTTCAAGCTTCGCTGGTGCCATTTGACTGGCAAGTGTGCGGTTGCGAATAAGAGTATATAGCTTTTGATCATACTCATTAGTACTGCCCTGCTCGAGCGCCATATTAGTAGGTCGGATTGCTTCGTGTGCTTCTTGGGCATTGGCAGATTTTGATTTGAAGGTGCGTACTTGGACGTACTCTTCCCCGTAGGCTTTGGTAATGTAAGCAGTCGCTGCGGCAATCGCTTCGCCACCAAGATTAACCGAGTCGGTACGCATATAGGTAATTTTACCGTCTTGGTATAATTTCTGCGCACTGGCCATTGTCGCTTTTGCGCCGAAGCCTAGGCGGCTGTTGGCATCCTGTTGTAGGGTGCTGGTTGTAAAAGGTGCACTAGGACTGCGCGTTGACGGAGAGGTGGTGACATTACTGACGGTAAACGTAGCAGGCAGCAAGCTTTCGAGGAAAGCTTGCGCGTCGTGTTCGGTGTCAAAACGTTTCGGAAGCTCGGCTTTTAGCATTTCACCGTTATGGCTAAATTCAGCCATAACACGAAATGTAAATGATCCGTTAAACGCATCAATCTCTCGTTCGCGCTCGACAAGGAGGCGAACCGCTGGTGATTGTACACGTCCTGCTGACTTGCCTCCAGGAACTTTTTGCCATACCACTGGTGAAAGCTCAAAGCCGACTAAGCGGTCAAGAATCTGACGGGCTTGTTGTGCTTGAACCAGATCCATATCTACGGTTCGAGGGTTTTTGATCGCCTCGGTGATAGCGTTTTTGGTAATTTCATGGAAGACAATTCGCTTCGTTGTCTTTGGGTTTAGCTTTAAGACTTCGCATAGATGCCAAGCAATCGCCTCCCCTTCGCGGTCTTCATCGGTTGCAAGCCAAATTGTTTCGGCTGTCTTAACTGCTTTTCGGAGCTCAGCAACGGTCTTTTTCTTTTCTGGATCAATTTCATAGGTCGTTTCAAACCCATTTTTCACATCAATTGGTTCTTTCGCGCCTTTTACCTTTTTGGCAATGCTGCGAATATGCCCCACGCTTGAAAGTACAGTAAAATCACTTCCGAGATATTTCTCGATTGTTTTAGCTTTGGCTGGCGACTCGACGATAACTAAATTCTTATTCATAAATTCCTAGTGCTTATTTATTCAGCTAAACACAGTGATTAGTTATACGCAATGTTATTGTGTTTGTAAATCATCAATTTAAAAAGTATCCCTACGACAAGTATGCGCGGTTGGCCGAACAAGATACGATATCTCATCCGGCCAACCTGTGTCGCGTCACGATAGTTCGCGGTAGTGCCAATGCTGCTCGCACTGATAGTGCTCGTACGATTTACTCGGGTAGCGTTCCATCATGTTGTGGATAGCTGCTTTGACGCGCGACTCTTTTTGATAACGCTTTTGTGGGGGTTCGACCTTTTGACAAAGGATTTCGTCAAGGTGTGGGTTGAGGCGCGGCGCTGACGGCACATCATAATTTATTTTGAAGGGTTTATGAGGTGGCCGTGCATTCTTTTTATTGCGAGGCATAACCTATCTCACTTATCGTAGGGTGACATCGGAGCGAGTGCTCACGAATATCTTTATTTAAGCACAGCCATACGACAGGTCAATAATAAGATAGTGGACGGCATTTAATCATTAAATATTCGGGTTGCATATGAGAGGGTCGCCGGTACACTTAATACGCTTCCAGCAATAAAAGCACTACGGCCTACGTTTCTAAACGTATCATGAAGCTCGAGTTCGGGATATTCGTTTTCAAAGGCCGAGCCATACAAATAGCCAAACAGTGCCAAATTGTCCATCCCCATGGCTAATTTTCCTGCTTGATTAGGGCGAAAGGTCCGAGTTGGGAATTTATAGGCATACGCTGCTGTCAAGCCAATGGTTGCAGCGTGTTTAGCGCCAATAGTGGCGAGAACGGAATGCGGTACGACATCTTTATGCCAGGCACTGGCACCAATCGCAAGCATACCGGCTTTATCGGCAGCTGTATCGGCAAGCGCGCCCATATCGCTTGATTGATTAAGGCTGCGAGCTAAGAAGCCATCGAGTAGATCGCCCGTTCTGCCGGCAACAATTTTATTTACCCCCGCAACTGTATCAATAGAACGACAACCGCTCAAGACAAGCGCAAGGCTGCCGGCCGTCACGAGTGTCGGTACTTTTAGTAAGTCCTGGTAGTCCATTACCTTGTCGCGTAATTCTTCTAAACTAGGTTGTAATTCACCTTCTGGCATATGCGGTAGTATGCCATGGTAGCATCTGGCACTTCAAGCACAAGGATGATCGAAGTGATCAGTGGTTGTCGTCGAGTGGACGCACCATACCGTCATTTTAAATAGAGTTGTGTGGTTGAAGGTTGCAACAATAGCTCGACGCGCTACTGAGCGTAAGAGAAGTATAATCTTTTCGTAACTTTGGCAATAGTGCTTATACTCTGATGATATTAACGTGTATCTGTTGATTATCTATTGCTTTTAATAAGTAAATGTTTCAAAAAGTATTGACGTGATGTCAAATACGTGATAATATCAGACACGATTGGTTGTTATGCGAGTTCAACCAAAAGCACCTTATACCCCCTATTCTAACTTATGTTAGGTTGCCCGTCATGTGCTTAGCTAGTATTCTACCCTCCACTAGTGAGCAAAAAGCATGACGAGCATACTAACCCCTTTAACCAGCGAACATCTGCGCTTTGATCGAGATCGTTACGCTTGCCCCTTCGGGTGGGTTAAAGGGCAACATGGCGCTAGGTGATGCCCACCCTTACCTAGCGCTTTTTTGTTTGGAAAAATAATTACCCGTTATATTAAACAGCCCACCGTTTGCACGGTGGGACTTACGTTTGACTAGGAAGAGGTGAAATTGCGAAATGGCTCAAGCTCAGCCAGGATGATCTCTCGTAGTTCTTTGAGTGCAGGTAGCGTCAGATCATCAGGAGACACCAGGTGGTACTCGTGGTCTGGAGTGAGCGGTTCGGGGTGCTCGCGGCGGCTCTCCGTCGACTCTACAAACATCCCGCCCTCAATGACGAGTAGCTTGTACTGAGGATGCAGGGTGGTTACCCTGCATACCTCTGGTTTATCTTCGGTTACGTAGGTTAGCCTACCGTACCAACTTCGTCGCTCTACTCTCGTGGGTGTCAACATCGTGATGCGCGGCTTGTTACGCCATTCATCGTGGAAGCTGAGATGTCCTGAGAGTTCTGAGCCGAGCGCCTTGATTTCGCTCACCAGTTGTTCTCGTTCGGCGAGTTCCTCTGGGGTCATTATTTGCGTTACTGTACGCACATTAAACATTATTTTCCAATCTCTAAGATTGCCTCTTCTTGTCAAACTCCCTTTTGGAGCCTGACAACTGTTGTGAAGAGGCTCGACAAAATTATTATTATTTTATAACTTATAACAAGTAATGTCAATATCATTTATCTCGCTCACTATCTATGAGTACATGCTAAGATAGATTAAGATTATGACAATTCTTTATATGATTCTTGCCATTATTTTTGGTAGCGCTATTTCGCTAGCCGGTGGTTTATTGCTACTAAGGACAAAGAAATATCGTGAACGTGCGCTACTGCTAGCGTTACCGTTTGGTGCCGGTGCGCTTCTAGCGGCTTCCTTTTTTGACTTATTGCCTGAGAGTTTTGAGCTGGCTCACCCAGCAACAATGCTGCTCTACGCGCTCGGCGGGTTTTTAGCCTTCTTTATGCTCGAGCGCCTAGCGGGTTGGTTTCATGACCATCACGACCACGGTATGGCGCGCGATGTACGTCAACGTCGTTTGATCGTGGTAGGAGATATTATTCATAATGCAATTGACGGTATGGCAATAGGTGCAGCCTTTTTGGTCAGTGTTCCAACGGGAATTATTGCAACTATTGCTGTCGGCGCTCATGAAGTACCACGTGAAATTGGTACCTTTGCTTTGCTCCTTAGCCGTGGCTGGCAAGATAAAAAAGTAATCATTGCAAATCTTTTAACAATTATTGCAACGGTCATTGCCGCCCTTGTCATCTACCTTGTCGGTGTTGATATGGATGCGTTTGTGGCACCACTGCTCGCGATTGTCTCGGGTGTATTTATTTACATTGCTGCGAGCGATATAATCCCTGATATTCATGAGCAGCCACAGAGAACCGGCATGATTCAAGCCGGTATGCTTATTTTTGGTTTAGTCATTGTTGCTCTGCTCATCGAGCTATTGCATACACACTAAATACTATGACTTGTCATTTCTAAGGAACCAGCGCAAAACTGAGTTATTAGTTCCTGTACTTTCGGAAGAACAGATGCCGTCAATTCATCTGACTCCTGTTTTGTAAACGGACTTAAGACAAAATCAGCGTCATTAATCTGATTGCGTACATCGTTACTTACGCCAATGCGAATACGGGCGTAATCTGGTCCTAGATGCTGATTGAGCGACTTGATACCGTTATTGCCAGCGTCGCTTCCCTTTTGGCGAATACGAATTGTTCCGAACGGTAAGGCTAGCTCGTCATGTATAACTAGAAGATCTTCGCGGGCATCGAGCTTATAAAAGTCGACTAAAGCTCTAGCAGATTGCCCTGTTTCGTTATAAAACGTCGTTGGTTTTACCAACAGGACTTTTTGACCTGCTATAGAGAGCTCGGCAATATCGGCGTAAAATTTTGGCTTTTTGTTAAACTCGGCTGTGTGTTCAATCGCCAACGTCTCAAGACTGAGGAAGCCCACATTATGACGCGTGCGGGTATATTGAGCGCCGGGGTTGCCTTGTGCGAAAATGATTTTCATATTAATTCCTACTATAGACCATTCAGCTAATACTCAACAAATTTTTATATACTCCCACCATTAACACTATTGTTAGTGTGGTTTTGCCATAAGCATTTTATAAAATAATATTGCAAATTACATGAATATGTGATATATATGGATATGACAATAACCACGGAGTAATAAGGTTAACGAAGCAAGGGGTTGCTTCAGGGAGAAGGTATTATTATGCTTCACAAAGTGAAAGAAAATCTAAACAGTAAGCTAAACCAGTTAGGTTTTTACAGTCGACGTCTTCGTAAGGAGAATATTACTAAACTTGTCGTTGCATCAACCGCTTCACTTGCTTTAGTACTGCAACTGACTGTTGGTATCTTGCCTTCTTCAATCGATCCTGTATCTGCCAATCATGTTCCTAGTAACTATGACATGGCTGGTGACGCACTTGTCGCCGGTGGTGTACGAGACAAAGCTCACTTTCTGAGTATTTATGATACGAACAGCAGCGACCTTAAGGAAATCTATTCTCATTTTGGCGTTACTCGTCAAGATATTAATAATGCAAAGATGGGAAGCTTCTATACAGATAGCTACAATGGTCAATTGAAGGTATTAAGTCGTATGGACTGGCCTGGACACGGCCGTAGCAAAGTAAACGTACCAGGCGCAAATACATCTATTTATACTGGTCCATGGATTGATGGCGCAAACGGTCGTCACCAGCAACTAGAAGCTCTTGTTGGTAAACGTGCGGTTGATGGACAATGGTTTGCTATTGTTCTTGACTGTGCCAACCTCGTGTATGTTACCCCACCTCAGCCACCAAAGCCTAAGCCAGCGGCGGTATGTACGAGCCTTTCAATTGATTCGCTGAGCCGTAACAGCTTCAAGTTCTCTGCTCGCGCAACAGTTAGTAACGGCGCAACAATTAGTGGCTATCACTATACGGTAACAAAAGACGGTACTCAGGTGCTTGATCGTACGGTCGCCACTACCGGTACATCATCAGCAATTAACTATACTGCTCCTGAAGATGGTACCTATACCGCTCGGGTAACGGTTCAGACAAGTGTTGGTGCAAAAACTGCTGATGCATGCGCCAAGCAGTTCACCGTTAAGCCAAAACCTGAAGTTAAAATGATCAAGGTGTGTGAACTCGACACGAAGGATATCATCACCATTCGCGAGGAAGACTTTGACAGCAGCAAGCACTCAAAAGACTATGATGATTGTGATATCAAAGTATGTGATCTTGCAACTAAGACAATTATTTCTATCCGAAAAGATGATTTTGATGACAGTAAGCATTCGACAGATTTAAGTGACTGTGATGAAGTTCCTGTAACTCCTCCAGCTCCACAGACACCACCAGAACTACCAAAGACTGGTGTTGGCGAGACTGTCACTGGCGCACTTGGTATCGGTTCAATTATCGCTGCTGCTGGTTACTACGTCGCTAGTCGTCGCAATCTACTCAGCGCACTCTTAAACCGCTAACAGCTGATAGCGTAAAGATACACAGCTCCGTCTTGTAAGGCGGAGCTGTTTAATATTGCTTTTTATCTCATTTTATGGTAATATATATTAAGTTCATTGCTACTATCTTAGGAGGAGGGATGAACTCGATCCTTGGAGGTATACTAGTCGGCTTCTTCTTCGCTGGTGTCGGTCTCGTTATTGTTGGTATGATTTTAGACCGCAAGTACAAGGCTATGCTTTCGAAGCGTCTGTTGGCGCTTAAGTGTCGCTACAACGGCTATATCACGATGAATTTCAGCTTCACTTTGCTGTTTTGCATTGCGCTGGAGAAACATCTTGATGTTGCGTACGGGTGGCTCTTTTTAATGGACACCGTTGGCCCCTTGCCGGTAATCGTCGGTTTGGTATTTTTTGTATCCTACTTCAATCAGCGCGATCTGCTGATGATTCGTTTTTCGAGAAAGGAAAACAATTGAATATCGTCACATGGTATGAGCAGTCCGTTCGTCCGTGGGTGGAGCTTGCACCGGTTTTGTTCTGGGCATTTGTAGCTCTGGCTGCGCTGATTATTGTGGTGTATCAATACCGCAATTTCAGACGTCAACGACGAGCTGCTGATCCGCACATGCTCACCAATGAGCGCCATCACTCACAAAGGAGATAGTCACATGGACCCCATAACACTCGCTGTCTTGTTGATGGCTGTAGTGCTTGTGTGCGCAGTGGCTGGGTTGCTACTCGTGCGTACCAGTCTAAGGCGTATTAAGTACTCAGAAGTCTCGAGTATTTCTGGGCTTGATCAGCTGTATGCTGGCGCCGGCCTCGTTGTCTGGCTTCTCGGAGCCGCAATAGCGCTACACGCTGCTTATACGGCTGGCTGGATCGCTTAATGTCGCGTGACACTTCACGTAATCGCAGGAGAGTCCTGCGTCCCGCCTGGAAACAGGCGGGCGTTTTTATTTACGTACATATGGTGTTGCATGATATTAAAATAAATTATATAGTATAAACAATTCATTCTTTTACAACCAGGAGTCAGTATGGACATGCATGTGGCGGTATGGGTCGTTTTGTGGATTATTGCCGTGGGTGGAGCGTTATTCACTCTCGCCTTAAGTTACTCAGCTTCTAATGATATACGAATGCGGCGGGCCAGTAAGCCTGAGCCTCTGCCTTCGCGAGCCAAAGTAGCTTGCCAAATCATCATGGCAAATGTTTGTTTCTTGGCAGCTGTTGGAGCTGTTCTGATTCTTGTGCAATAGGTGAGTTTGCCTGTCACTAAAATAGCCTGTCGCTAGTAGTGGCAGGCTATTTTATTTTTCTGGTGATTGTTCGGCTTGTTTGGCTTGTTTGTATGCTTTAGTGACTGGCGCTTGGCCTTTAGCAACTCGTTCTTTGTTGGCTTTAATCTGTTTCTCGTCTCTAAATGAAAAACGGATAGGTGTACCGGCGAAGTTAGCCTCTTCTCGCAAAAGTCGCTCCAAATAACGCTTATAGCTCCAGTGAACAAATTTCAAATTAGAGCCGTAAATCACAAACCAGGGCGGCGAAGTGTCGGTTTGTACCATATAGCGTAGCTTTGGGTGTGTATTCTTAAGGCCAGCTGGTGGATGCTTTTGGATCGCTTTTTGTAGTAAGTCGTTTAGTTTTCGTGTCTTTACTTCTTGCTTGCGACGAGCATCAATATCAAGGGCAAGGTCAAATAACTTTGTCACATTCTGCCCTGTTACGCTACTGGTAAAGATTAACGGTGCCCACGGTGTAAAGTTGAAGGTATACGCAATTTTTGGTGCCAGCGCATCACGAGTGTAGGCGTCTTTGCCTTCGACGCTATCCCATTTACTGACAACAATCACCATGCCCTTACCTGCTTCGTCGATAATACCTGCAAGGCGTTGATCGAGTTGCGTGTTTAGCTCGTTGGCGTCCATGAGAAGTAGACAAACGTCTGACTCTTCAATGGCTTGTAGCGTACGTAGTACTGAGAATTTCTCAATACCCACTTCTTGCTTGCCAGGCTTACGCATGCCGGCGGTATCAAGAATCTCAATATCACGGGCACCATAACGAACTGAAATGCGATTTACGTCGCGAGTTGTACCAGCGATGTTAGCGACCAGTGCTTGCTGTTTACCAGCTAGCGTATTGAAGAGGTAACTCTTACCTACATTTGGACGTCCAATCAATGAAATGCGTAGTACGTCATCAGGTACTTCTTCGTACTTGGCGGGTATAAGTCGGACAATTTCATCGAGAATGTCCACGATACCTTGATTATGCTCGGCAGAAGCGCGAATAATGCTGCTAATACCAAGGCGCTTAAATTCATCGTTAGGAAGGCTTTCTTTAAGATCAGCTTTGTTGGTGATAAGAAGGACAGGCTTTTTGCTACGTAAAGCTTTTTTTGCTACAAATTTATCCTGATCACTACTGTACTGGGTGCTGTCGACAACGACCAAAATAACATCAGCAGCCTCGGCAGCCTCAGTAATTTGTTCTTGAATTGATGCTTCAAACTCGTCGTTTGGATCTTTTAGTCCGGCAGTGTCGACAAGCCAAAAGTTGTGATGCTTGTACTCTACTCTTCCGAGGACATTGTCACGAGTTGTTCCAGCTTCGCGAGCAACGATTGCCTGCTGGGCGCGTACCATACGATTAAAAAGCGAACTCTTGCCGACGTTCGCTTGTCCAATAATCGCTACCGTAGGTAATTTAGAGGCCATAACTTTTGTTCATTATAACAGAGATGGCGCTACTTGGCGAGGGTTCGTGAAAACAGGTTCTCATCTCGCGCGTAAATTCGTACAAATTGATTATCAATTTACTCTAACATCAATAAATATATAAATATTGAAAGAATATATCATCTAAAGCATATTGACGATTTTTGTTTCACCAACTTTTATATCATCTAGTGCATAACCGCCAAAATTGACCCGATGTAGCTTCTTCACCTCATATCCTAGGCTGGCGAATGTGCGTCGAATCTGACGATTACGGCCTTCGCTCATACTTACCTGCCACTCGGTTCTGTTTGTGTCTGATAAGCGCTCGAGCATGAGCGTGCTAGTGCCGTCTTCAAGCTGGACACCGTAGTCACTGATCATTTGCTGGTGTAGTGGGGCTAACTCTTGATCAAGTCTAACTTTATAAATTTTCGTCTTTGCGAATTTCGGATGAGTCATTCGATACGTAAAGTCACCGTCATTAGTAAGGAGGATAATACCCGAGCTATTAAAATCAAGTCGGCCAACCGTTTTTAAGTCGTGGTATTGTTTAGGTAAAAGTTCATATATTGTCGGAAGATTACCCTGAGAACGTCTTGAGCAGACGTAGCCAACTGGCTTATGTAGGACGACGTAGATAAAATCAGTATCAGATCCAATTTGAGTCCCGTCGACAGTAATAGTATCTGTTTCAGAGATACGGGCACCTAGCGAAGCTGCCGTGCCATTTATCTGCACTCTTCCCTTCTCTATGAGATTATCAGCTTCACGGCGAGAAACACCTAGCTGCAAGGCAAGGTGTTTGTTGAGTCGGAGCATATGTGAATCGTCAGTCATCAGCTTAGTATAGCACTACTGCTGTGGCGGGTAGCTAGGAGGGGTGTTCTGTGGCGCAGAAGGTGCTGGGCGATTTGTTTCTTCAAAAGATATACCAGGATGGTCTTCTTGCGGGATTTGCGGTGGCGTATAAGGTGCTTGTTGTGGCATCGAAGGCGCTGGCGGCGCAACAGGAGATGGAGTATCTGCTTGCGTCGCACTGTCGAGCTCTTGGTTCATGAGGCTTGCAACATCTGGCATTGTGTTAGCAGGTGTTTCAATGGGGTGGATAATACGCTCGCCTAAATTAGCTGGCCGTGGAGAAGAAAACGGTGCGGTCGGCTGAGGAAGACTAAAGTCAGGGGTAGGATTTGGTGCTGTGGGTGTAGCTGGCACTTCTTGCTGCGGCGCTGGTGCTGGTACAGCTGGTTGAGGTGTCGTATCTTGTGGCTCAGCTGCTGGCGCAGGAGCTGGTTGAGGCATTGGTTGCTGCTGAGGTTGGCTTACGGTTTGCTCAGTTGGTCGTTCGGGAACGTATGGTTCAGCCTGACGAGTTGTTGGTTGCGGAGAGGGGCGGTTGAAGATTTGTTGCGGAGTCTGTTGTGTTACAGGAGCGTCGCCAAGTACTTCGTGAACTGTACGAACAACATCCTCTATGCCGACTTGAGATTTGACAAGATAACGATCTGCACCTAGTTGTTCGCCACGAGCACGCTGATCTTCACTGCTAAGCGCGGTCATCATGATTACTTTAATATCACGGGTTTCAGTGGTTGAGCGTAAGATATCGAGCATATCAAATCCACTAATCTTAGGCATCATTACATCGCTTACAATGAGCTGCGGACGATCTTTGATCGCCATCGCCAATGCTTCTTCACCATCGCCAGCCGAGACAATATCGTAGCCCTCAGCCAGTAGGCGTACCCCGTAAATTTCTCTGAGGCTTTTGTCGTCTTCTACTAGCAAAATCTTGGTCATAATTACTCCTATTGTACCTGTCGGTCGTAAAAAATACTATAGTTCTTATGGTTATTGTTGATTAGGCGGATCACTTCGTCCTGGAATGGTGATAGTTTGGGGACGAGATTGCATATATTGACTCGGATTTTGTTCAATAGAACTAAGAGGAGTGTTAGCTGCTTGGTATGGTGGTGTCATTGACACTGGGGTCGGTGCAGGCGTTGCTTGTACTGGTACGGATGGCATAACAACAGGTGCTGTTGGTGGTGTGTAGCTTGATGACGGAGGTGTTACTGGCGCTACAGCAGGAGCTGGAGGTACGGGTGGCTGTATAGGTGGTTGCACTGCAGCGGACGCTGGAGGTTGAACCGGCACTGATGGCAGTGCTGGTGGCTGATCTACCGGCTGAATGACTGGCGCAGATTCCGCTGCATGTTCAATCAGACTCGTCGCCTCTTCGTGGCTGATACGCGGTACTTCAACGTAAAAGGTACTCCCCTTTTTATATTCGCTTTCTGCCCAGATACGACCGCCCATTGTTTCGGCAAGTCGGCGACATAAATACAGGCCAAGTCCTGTTCCGCCGATCTCTCGTGTATCGGTATTGTCAACACGATAGAACTTCTGGAATAAGTGCGACATATCTTCCGCAGGTATCCCGATGCCGCTATCGCTCACGCTGATAACGACGTGTTCATTATCACCACCCACATCAATAATCACATCGCCTTTGGGCGTATATTTGATCGCATTTTCAACCAAATTCGCAATTACTTCTCGTAAATGGTCATTATCGAGATTAACGTAGAACACGGGCGTCAGACGCCGTTCATTATCTGACTGCATGCCTTCAGGGAGTGGCTTATATAGCATGCGTAAGCCTTTCTCTTCAGCCTTGGGGCGAAGACCTTCGACGACATCATGAGCAAATACCGTTACGTCAATCACTTTTGGGTTATTAGATAAGCGACCATCCTCGGCTTTACTGACGTCAAGTAAGTCTTGAAATAAACGACCGAGGTGCTGGGCTGATTCATGAGCTTTTTGAATAAAGTCACGAGCTTTATCATCAATTTGAGCGGTGCTTGGATTAAGTGCAAGTCCTAAGTAGCCTTCGATTGAGGCAACTGGTGTGCGCATTTCATGACTTGCGGTACTAATGAATTCCGCCTGCTCACGCTCTTCGGCTTTCTCTTTTGTGATGTCGCGAAATACAACGATGACGCCTGATCCAATTTGACCGACCGGTGAAGCAACGACTGATACAAGGAGTTTTCGACCTGTCTTTGTTGCTAGTGTTAAGTCGTTGGTTCGCTGAGGTTTATTGTCGACTAGAACGTGTTGAATCGGATCGGTGGCGTTTGTCAGTTCTTCGCCTTTTGCACCATATAGCTGAAGAACGGATTTATAGCTCAGCGTTAAGGCATCCTGCTTGTCCCAGCCTAAGATACGTTGGGCGGCTGGATTAATGAGTTGAATAACCCCCTGCCGATCAATGGCAATCACACCATCGGCGATAGCGTTAATGACTGTTTCTGATTTGTTAGCTACCTCTGAAAGCTCATTGGCAAGATCGCGATACGCTCGGTCTTGGCCTGATTCATGGTCGGATTTACGATGCCAAATAATGAAGCTTATTAGGAGCGGCAGTTCACCTGCAAGCACGATCGCAATAATAGTATCACGACTAATACTTCCTGCGCTTAGATATTCAAGTAGTAGGTAGGCATTGACGAGTCCAAGTAATGGCAAAAGTCCCCAGGCACCAAAAATACCCGAAAATACCGCTACGAGCATCCAGAGTGCGATGAAAGGTGAAGTAATATCGCCAGTTTCGAGGACGAGCAGTGAGGTGGTTGCAGCGAGTAGGCCATACACAATTAATGAGGCTTGAAAGATGTATTTTCGTGGTGTCCATAGATATGAGATAAAACTCACAACCATAGTAACTCCGGCCAGTAGCGCCACCTGGTCGCTTACAAGAAGCGCGCTACTGATATTTGATACACCGGGAGCTACATACGCCCACGCATAAAGTCCAATCACTATGAGCCCTACAAAAAAGGTCGCCTCGCAGATGCGGCGATGCCAGAAGCGTGTTAACTCCAGTGGTTTAATGGTACTGCCCCCTATTTCAAAACTACTTGTGGTTATTATGACGTATTGTCCTTTATAGGACAAGGTCAAGTTAAAAGAGTCTTAGTTTACTCTTATTACGACACATCTCAATCTGTTAGCAAGCGTAAGCTTTCCCACCTCTGGGGTGGTTCTGGACTCGAAATGAAAGCTCAAAAATGTTATAATAAAACTCCGATAAGGCGAAAGGAGGATACCATGTTAACCATCAATAAACGCCTCATCAACAGTAAAACCAACCTACTTGGAGTGTCCATTGTAGCCGCCGGCTTCTTTGGTACATACGCGATGCTCAACGCTTTCGGGCCAAATACCGCAGATATCGCTACTACTCCATCCTCAAATGAACAGCGCAGAAACGATGACACAAACCTCCCTATTGTCACTCCCGCAAGTGTAAATAGGACTACCGATAAAGAAACAGAAGAAGAGAAAGCTCAGTCTCAGGATTCTCAGGCGGAGTGGACAGCTGCGCCATTGACACGACCAATGCCATATCAGGCACCAGCGCCGCAACAATCAGCTCAACCAGCGTCACCGCAGCCTAAGCCTGCAGCACCGGCTGTTGATCCAGCTGAGCCAGTTGACGTGAAGCCTGAAGCACCGGAAGAAGTGATACCGCAGCCACAACCAAATCCAGACCCGACTGATCCGCCAGTTGAAGAGGATGACGACGGTGTAATTGAGACCATTGTGGACCCAGTTACAGACACTCTTCCTGGACTTGGTGACTAACTTGCAGAATAAAAGTAACAAGCATCCATCACTATGATGGATGCTTTTATGATTTCGTAAATCGTCAAAATGGTAGTTGTATATCACACGTGCTAATGGTGTACTTGCCCTTCTGCTCAGCTCGTTGGTTTCGATTCCTCCTATGGGGGGTTGACAAAATGCTATTAACTTGTTAATATATGCAAGCTAATCCTTAGTGTTTGCTGAGAACAGCTTGAACATGAGGTAAGCACCTTAACATACTGGAAAGTAGAAGCATTCCCTTTGGATGTTGATATAGTTTTCGCATTTGTGATTACCGTAAGGTGTCAACGATGCGAAGACTATATCGCTAACAAAGGAGAATAATGAAGACGGTAGCCGTTTTCGTTCCAGCATGGAACGAAGCAGAGACAATTGAAGGGACGCTACGGGCACTTTTGGCCCAACAGGCTAACGATGTTGTCATATCGGCTATCATCGTGGTAGCGAATAACTGCACAGACAACACCGCAGAAGTTGCTCGTCGAGTTATTGACGATCGCATCTGCGTGCTTGACATACCAATTTGTCCCGGCAAAAAGTCCGGTGCAATGAATATCGCCTGGCGGTATTTACGCGACAAAGGAATTTTGACCGACGTCATATTAACGGTAGACGCCGAAACCTTGTTGACCGATGGTGCCCTACAGGGTCTGTCGGACGCTATAGGTTGGCGTCGGCCGGTAGTATGTGCGCGGTATATGCCAAAAAGCAGTACTGGTCTGGTGCGACGTCTGCAAGCGCTTGAATATGCCAGGTTCGATGACAATCGATTGATTCGTGGCTGGCACTGCCAAGTAGCGTCAGGCGCGGCAGCGATGTATCGAACTTCGGTACTTGATGAAGTTGTTCGTACCACGGGTCGTCCTGGTCCATGGGACGAACATAGCTTAATTGAAGATTACGGTCTCACCCTAGATATTAAACAACTAGGATGGGGCGGCCCTCGGGTCGCTCCAGGGGCTATGGTACTTACCGACACTCCTGCTACTTGGCGTGAACTCTGGAAGCAGAGGATACGCTGGGGCCGTGGTGGTGTCGACGAGTGTCGAAAACGAGGCTGGACATCAGCAACACGACGTGACATCAGTGGGTATGGCGTTTTTGCAGTTAACCTTATGGTTCGACTGCTGGCCATTACCTACATAGTGTTGCTGCTGACATCCAGTCAGCTTCCGACCTATTCACTTATAGGGTTGGTGCCGATTGTACTTATGATGTACAACCGGATTGCCTCCCTTAAGATCCTTACGACGTATAGCTGGAAAGACCGTTCATTGGTTTATCTAGTTCTCGTCGAAGATGCGTATGGCTTCCTTATGGAGATGGTTACGGCCACTTCCATTTTGATGTCGTATCGAGGAAAGCGGCAAGCCTGGTAGGATGGTCCTGCTAGGTTGTTTTATCACGAAAGGTAAGAAATGTCTGCATTCAATTCTTCAGTCAACGGCGGCTCAAGTGGCGGAGGGTTTTCCCTCAGCTCTGGTGCTACAACCGGTACGTTCGCCTCAGGGGGAGCCGGTGGTATCGCCGCTATGAGCAACTGGACTGGTTTCGCCATCGTCCTTTTCGGAGTGATGGCGATCTTCACGTGTGTCATGTTGCACCAAGCGGTGACGCGACATCGTCGCCGCCGTCTTGGCGCTCGCTAAGCTCTATGTACACCCGGCGCTCCTTTTTGGAGTGCCGGGTGTACGCCCCCAACTTTCCAGTATGTTATTTCTATTTTTGCAATAATCCGCACATTTTTGTGCAATATGAGAGTAAACATATGAGTATGCACAGCCCTGAAGACCAGCCGCTCCTACCTGAGCGCCGTCTCGTATTACGAGCGGCGGCCGTATTAGGTATGAGCGCTGTTCTTGGAGGCTGTGCGACGGAGCGCCCTGATAGTAAACGAATAGCTATCGAGCCATCGGAGACTATGACACCTACTGAAGAGGCGGTACCGCCGACGCCCGAGGTTACGCCATCAGCATCATCGATTGCTGCTGCTCGCCCTCATCGACTTATCATTCCTCCTTTGAACTTTGAAGGTACGGTTGATAGTGCGATTCGCCCAGTTAAAGTACCCCACCGCGGCAACGACGTCTATTACAATCCACCAACAGACAACTTGATTTACTGGGCCGAGGGTTGTTCGTTGCCTGCATCGCCGTCTGAGGGTACGACGTATTTATTCGGTCATTCCGATGTCTCGCATGTTGTGGGCGGAGCGGTGTTTGATCGTCTCCCAGATCTTGAACCGCGCGATAAAATAGAACTAACCACGGCACTTGGGCGTTTTGCGTATCGAGTAACAAAGAACTTGTCAATCCCCTACGATGAGCTTGCCAATCATACAGATACCGGTGATTTCGGTGATGGTTCTGTAAAGAATCGACTTGTACTAGTAACCTGCCGGGTGCCAGATGCTGAATTAGATGTCGTCGGTTATAACACAGTCATCTGTGCTGATCAGGAAGAAGCATTGCCAATCTAGAGCATAATGAAGATGGTATCTCAAAATAGGTCATTAAAGCGTTATCATTTGAAGAGATAGTACGTGATTTAACATGTAGATACTTATAATCATTAAGATATAAAAGTTTTATGGAAGTAGCCTACTGCAGAACAGGTTGATTCTGAGAAAAATTCTGCCTAATGAACATCGTTGGATCGACTTTAGAAAGGGCGCTTAGTAGCCGCTAAAACTATCGATACGTATATTACGAATTGGTACTCCAGAATCTATCAAAAGATGTTCATTATTCTCCACCATCCCGGTCGGTCCAGAAATATAAAAATTCTGATTTTGGTTTTTGATCAGTGAAAGTATAAGTTTTTCTCTCTTTTTTCGATTTATATCTTTTGTAGTGATGTATGAAATTGTTAGGTTTGGCAGCACACTTGACCACAGCTCAAGTTCTTTTTTAAAGAGGAATTGCTCGCTCTGGTTTAAATAGATCAGGGTCACGTCGTTTGTGTCATGGTTTTCGTACATTTCTTTCAACATACTGCGAAATGGTGCAATACCAACACCACCAGCGATAAGTACGCTCGATTGGTTTTTCTTTAGCTGAAAGCCGTAGTCGTTGCCGTATTGAGGAATGAATAAACGATCGCCTGCACTAATGGATTGAAGTGCTTTCTTAAATTCACTGATGCCTTCACGAAACGTAATTCGAATATCACTCTCTAGTGGCGATGATGATATCGAATACGTCTTGCCGCCTCTTGGCGTACGACCTTCGAACTCTATGTCTATCCAATCGCCAGCCTCAAATATAAAATTATTTGGTCGCTCAAAATAAACACTGAAATAACCAGGTTGATCTTCTTCAATCCGTTTGGCAATAAGTTCTACGTGCTGATTTTTTATAACAGGCATTATCTCATTTTAGCAAAGTATCAAT
>CAMPHY010000006.1 GCA_946886125.1 uncultured Candidatus Saccharibacteria bacterium
ATGAGGAGCTCAACAATTGTAAATCCTACATTTTTTCTCATACTACTCATCCATTCGTCCAGGCAAACCATCCATAAGTAGGCCCTGAATTATAACCGTATGAATAGCCTGTAGATCCAGTATCAAAACCATAGCAGCTACTTGAAAGCGAAGTATTACCGCGTGATCGAAGGCCCTCATACGAGCTAAAAGAAAAGACGGCTCTGGATTTACTCATTCCCATTACGACAAAAGCTGGTGAACCGGCTACAGTGCCGTCACAGTAATAAAGATTAGTACTAACGGAAAGATTATAGGCATTTTTTGTTGGCTGAAAAGTAATGCCAGGAAATTTAGTAGAATCACCCGAACGAGATCCAGCTTTTGGATATTCACCATTCTCTGCATGATATATCATAATTTTATTGCCGAAGTTACGTAGATCAGACTGTATTGTCGTATCATACGTACGATTTTGAATGCCGTTATACGCTACGATAGTAATTGCCGCTAAAATACCGATCACTACGATCACGATGAGTAATTCTACGATGGTAAAGCCAGCATTGCGTTTAATTACGAACATTCTTGAAGACTCCACCATCCAATATCAGTGTTCTTCACGCCTTTGTGGCACGGCGTAATGGTTTCATATGATATGCGAATACCATATGATCCGCTCGACTCCGTACCTCTGACGTACTGATAATCAGTAGCTCCAGGTTGGGGGTCGCTTGGAATTTTAGCCACATATTTTGGAACAAGCAGCGTAGAGAGTTCAGATAAACCACGTCCGTAGTTGTCTGTATGGATAGATGGATATGCACCATTATCAGCGCGGTACATTTCAAGTGCTTTTTGAATAGCGGCGATATCACTTGTCCGAGTAGCGTCACGAGCACGCTGTTGAATCCCGTTGTATGCCACAATAGTAATTGCCGCTAGAATACCGATCACTACGATCACGATCAGGAGTTCGACAATAGTAAAACCTTTTTGCTTTTGTATACTCATGTCACCATTCAAGTATGAGCGTCGACTGAACTTGCGCCAGCCTAAGTCACTTAATTTTACTAATTCAGCCATGACACCCAGCCAGTCCCATTACTGTAATCATAGCCTAGTGCTACATATGTATCAGCACCGCCCCATGTCGTTCCAACTAAACTACAAGTAGTGGAGCTATAAATACGACTATTCTCCATCTTTGTCATTCCACCGGACGATGTCAATACAAAGCTATTTCCTGATTTTGAGGCTACACCAAGTGCGTACTGATCTGTAACCGCATTTAAACAATAGTAGAAATTATTATTATTTACATCATATGCCCCTCGGCTGACCTTCAGGCCAGTCGATGTAGAAAAAGAGGTGGGATATGTACCAGTTAAGGAATCAATTTTAGCAAGCTGTATTTTTTTGGATAGACTATTCAAATCATTCTGAATTGCACTATCATGTGCACGATTTTGAATACCGTTGTACGCAACGATAGTGATTGCCGCTAAAATACCGATCACTACAATTACGATGAGTAATTCTATGATGGTAAAACCTTGATTTTTATCTTTTCTATTCATATACATACCTTGCTTCACATCACCTTACTATTGACTAGGAAATGTCCCCACACATACTCGTCCATTCGTCTGAGCGGCTCCAGCGCCCCACATGGTTAAGCCACCAATCGAAGGGCAACCCGTATCGCCTACCATTACAAAACCAATATAATACCCTCCATACCCGCTCCAGTTGTTGAAGTGGATACCTCTATTCCAGTTTGTAGATGTGCCAATCGTATCCATTGGCGGCGAAGGAAGAGCGCCATTGGTAAATTCTTTAATTTGATTATTAAAGGTGCTGTTCTCTCTAATTTTATTAGCACTTTGACACTGACCGTTTATATCAGTCTCTTCACTGCCCGAAAAGCCATTTGCATACCGCTGCCCAAGACAAGCAGTGTGCGCAGGGAAAGAACCGTAGGCGGTTCGATAAGATTGAATTGCTTTGACATATGCTCCTACCGTAGCAGCCATTGAGGCATTTTTTGCTCTCTGCTGAATTCCGTTATAAGCAATAACGGTGATAGCAGCAAGGATTCCAATTACTACAATTACAATAAGCAGCTCAACGATCGTGAAGCCGCTTTGTTTGCCTTGGTACAACTTACCCATTTAAACTCCTGAGAGAACGAGCGGTAGACTCACCGTCATTCTTATACCAAAGTGTATATGTTGTGCAAATATGACTACCCGCCCAACACGCTTCACCTGTTGCAGTGAGAGCTCTGTAGCCATAGTGAGATGTCAGCATACCATTACCATATTGAGTTTCTCTAATGGAATTTTGTGTTCCCGTCGCGGCATCCGGGGTAATAATTGCATTTCTCGGTAGCTTCAGTGCGTCGACAGGGTAATTAACCATATCCATGCCTGCGACACCTCCCTGCTTCGGATAATTACCATGGTCAATGTAGTACATCTCTAGAGCCTTATGGATTGCTTGGATATCTGTCTGACGCTCAGTATTACGAGCTCGATTTTGGATACCGTTATAGGCAACGACAGTAATTGCGGCCAAAATGCCAATTACAACAATCACTATCAATAATTCGACAATCGTAAATCCTCTAGTATTTTTTAAGCAAGGTGAATTCATTAACTACATCCTGTTGTTACGAGCGGGATATTACGCCGGTTTTCCACCCAGACATATGACCCACCCGGCATAGTGTCGGGTAACGGTCGCTTGATAGAGCCTATAATATCTTTCGTACATCTTGCCGCTGCAACTTCGCCTTCATTCTGATCTAAATAATACGGCTGCCCATATGGGTCACCGGCCTTTACGCCAGCCAGATTCATTTCACTTGCCGCTTCAATACGTTCCATAACGAGGATATAGTTTGTCCAACATATATGTGTTTTTGGCAGTGTCGACACATCCGTCCCTCCTGGCAGCCCTGAGGTGCAACTTCCGCCAGAATGAGCACCATTTTGGATAATTTGAAACAATGTTTGACCCGTATTAATCCGCGCCACTTGGATTGCTTTTTCGAGCTGCGCTAAATCAGATGCTATCCTCGTGCTGTTAGCACGATTTTGAATACCATTATAGGACACTATGGTAATAGCGGCGAGAATGCCAATCACGACAATGACGATTAGGAGTTCAACTATAGTGAAACCTTTTTGTTTTATTAACATACTTACTACCAAGCATAAGGCATAAGCGTTATACTGGTCAAATTATTTTATCCTGACTAGAAACATACAAACCACGAACGTTTGCGTATTTGATCAAAGACTACTGCAGTATGCGGTGTAACTAGGGATTGTAATGGTAATCGGCTGCCCATTGACACGTACAATATCGAGTCTACAGTCTGTTGTGTCGAACTCACCTTCATTCTCATCAATACAATAAAGGCCGCCCCATGGAGTACCCTTTTTCAAAGCACTAAGGTTCATTCCACTTGCTTCAGAAATTTTATCAATAGTAGGTTCGTAACGAGATGCCGCAGCGCACGTATTACCCGAACCAGTAATTTGCATTAATGTCTTACCCTGGTTAATTCGAGCAGTCAAAATCGCCTTATTCAATTGACTTATCTCACTAGTCGCTGTTGATAATCTTGCGCGCTGCTGAATGCCGCTATAGGACACAATTGTAATAGCAGCGAGAATGCCAATCACTACAATGACGATTAGGAGTTCAACGATAGTGAAACCTTTTTGTCTGTTAAATTTTTTCATGAACATATTAATTAGGTGAACCATCAGTATGGATTGCATAAAGACTTACTTAACAGTCGGCTAACCCCCACCAATTGGTAGATGCACTGTTTACTCCTACTTTACAATCAGTTTTACTTTCATATTGCACGCGAATCGCGTATGAATCGTTCTCTACCGGACCACGTACATACTGATAGCTAATTGATGCAGTGGGGTCTTCGGGCATAGAGTTTATGTAATTCGGCACCAACAAGCCGCTAATTGCACTTATATTGTAGCCAGTATTAGCAGTGCCCGCCGCGTTTAATGGATACTCACCATTATCTACCCGATACAGCTCAATAACTTTTTGTAGCGATTTCACATCGCTCGTACGTTTGGAGTCACGAGCCCGCTGCTGAATCCCGTTATAGGCTACGACGGTAATTGCCGCTAAAATACCGATCACTACAATAACGATCAGGAGTTCGACGATAGTAAAACCCTTTCTGTGTTCTATTGCCTTCATCTTACTTTGTCCATCCATACCATTCACCTGCACCAGCGTTGGAATCTGTATTATATCCATGGCCATACACATAACCGCTTGCAATGCCGAGCCCAGGACAAATACCCGTACTGTACCCCCAAGTTCCTATAAACTCACCAGCACCAGTACTTGAATGGTATTGAAATACCTTACCAGACTTACTCTTCGCTGCAACACCGAATACCTGCGACCCTCCCACCATACCAGCGCAATAATAAAGATTGTGGCCGACTGTATCGTACGAACCTTTCGAAACAGGAAACGAAGTAATACCAGTGATATTTGGATACGACACTACCGGTAAGCTACCCGTAAGTGCCTCCTGTTCACGTACTTTTACGGCTAAATTCCGTAGATCGGACTGCACAGCTGTATCGTGCGTACGATTTTGAATACCGTTATACGCTACGATAGTGATCGCCGCTAAAATGCCAATCACTACGATAACAATAAGCAACTCAACAATCGTAAAGCCATTTTGTTTGTTTGTTTCGCCCATCATACTTATGGTTATTGTACCAAAGCAATGACGCTTTACAAAACGGCCCGCCTCTATTCGTTGCCACTACCAAGTTCGTCGAGACTAGTAATGAGGACTTCACGCGGCCTAGCGCCATCAGCGGGGCCAATAATACCCTGTTCTTCCATCTCTTCTATAATGCGAGCAGCGCGCGCATAGCCAACCCGCAGGCGGCGCTGTAATAAGCTGGTCGAAGCTTTCTTGCTTTCAATTACCACACGCACCGCGTCTTTATACATATCATCTTCACTACCACCATCAAAATCCATCACGACACCACCCTTGCCATTGATCTGAACTGGTTGAGCAACAATCTCATCGTTGTACTGTGGCGCTGATTGCATGCGCAGGTGATCAGTAATTTTATTCACCTCATCATCAGTTACCCAAGCACCCTGGATACGTTTTGGCTTACTCATGCCAGGTGTGAGCATAAGCATATCACCTTGACCAAGGAGTTTTTCAGCACCAACTTGATCAAGAATCGTCCGGCTATCTACCTGCGAGGCAACCGTAAAGGCAATACGCGCCGGCACGTTCGCCTTAATAAGACCAGTAATAACATCTACACTTGGTCGCTGCGTGGCAAGTACCAAGTGAATACCAACGGCACGAGCTTTTTGGGCGAGACGTACAATTAACGCCTCGACATCGCGAGCAGCCACCATCATGAGGTCGGCTAGCTCGTCAATCACAATGACGATATACGGCATGGCACCCTCACCTACTTCTTGAGCATTGCCGTCTTCATCGGCAATTGAAATCTTCTTACCAGATTGCAGTTTTCGGTTATAGCTATTAATGTCACGCAACTTCTCATCGGCAAGCAATTTATAGCGTCGCTCCATCTCATTGACTGCCCATTTTAGTGCACTGATCGTTTTTTCAGGTTGCGTAATAACTGGTGTTAGTAGATGCGGAATGTCCTCATATGGCGCCATTTCAACTTGCTTTGGATCTACCAAAATTAATTTCATCTCACTTGGACTATTACGGTAGAGCAAACTGGTGAGCAAGGTATTAATCATTACAGATTTACCAGATCCGGTCTGTCCAGCGATCAAAAGATGTGGCATTTTATTGAGCTCACCTACTACAGCTTCGCCAGAAATATCCTTACCAATCGTAAAGCTGAGCGGCTCACGATTATTCTTCCACTGCTTACTCGTCAACATACCATGCAAACGCACGTCAGCTGCTTTACGGTTTGGCACTTCGATACCCACCGCACGTTGTCCAGGGATAGGTGCTTCAATACGAAGGCTTTGCGCCGCTAAATTAAGCGCGATGTTGGTCTCTAAGGCTGTAATACGTGTCAACTTCACACCACTAGGTGGTTTCAAAGTATATTGCGTTACCTTTGGCCCAATGTTCGCACCTTCCATTTCAACATCAATACTAAATTCGGCTAGCGTGTCGCGAATCGTTTGAGCATTTTGCTGTACATCACCGGCATCGGCTGGTGATTGTTTTTTCTCGAGAATATCAATTGATGGCGCTTGCCAATTTGGATCACTTACTGATACGAGCGCCGCCTGCTCTTCGGCACCCTTATCTCGAGCCACACTTCCCTTTAGGCTTGAAAGACGAGCTGACTTCTTGTCTTCTTGCTGGCGTTCATCGACATCAAGCGTTGGCACGCCGGCGTTCAGTTTAATTTCACCCATAGGCGCTGCTTTAACCGCATCAGCCGCGGCTACTTTTCGCATCACTTTCACATTATTTTCTTGTTCGGCAAGATCTCGTCGAGACATTTCCCAAAGCTTTGAAATAACGGTGATCGGTGAAATACGAAGCACAAATAGTGTCGTGACAATGATTAGAAGTACATAGATAAATGCAGCAACTGCTCCATCTACCAGTGCCAACATCGCACCGTTAGCGGTCTCGCCAACAAAACCACCAGTTGTCTGCCCGGCTTGATTTTTCATAAGGCCAAACAGTCCAGCGAACCATACGATCAAAAGCGTTGTTGCAGCTTTCATGACAAACGGCAGTCGATTATTATCGGCGCGGAAAATTTCAACTGCAACATAAATAAAGAGTATTGGCACTACATATACTGCGTAGCCAATTGTATTTAGTGCTGCTTGATACAGCCAGTCGAGTACCGGACCCCCTGCCCCGAACCAAGCCACAATAAACAAAATCGAAGTAGCAACCAAAAAAACAGCGCCAACTTGCGCCCAAAACCCATCAGGCAAACTATGTTGTGGTGTTTGTTTGACGGGGGCTTTTTTTCGCGTAGATTTTTTCTTTTTGGCCATAACTGCTTATGTATTATAAATGCTTTTGCATTAGATTAATATAACTATACTATAGCAAAATTTACTACAAATTGCAAGTAGCTTATGGCTAATAAAATACCGACCCTAAAGTCGGTATTTTACAGTTCTTACTTCACCTCAATTAGTATGGGCGGTGATCTTGCGCTTGGCGAGCACGTGTATCGTTCGCTTCGGTGTCTGGCACCTGTGGGCTTGGGAAACTCTTAGCTTCCGGACGCGGTGAGCGTCCCCCATTACCACGGTTCTCGCCTTGTTGTGGACGAGGACCACCATTGTTCTGTCGGTTTTGGCCGCCACCGCCACCGATTTCATTGATCACTGGAATAACAATCGGCGTACGACGCGTCTGATCATACAGAATGTGAGTAATTTCGTCCTTCAGTTCTTTTTTAATAACATCAAGGTCGATCTTCTTACCGCTAAAGCTGCGAGCAACTTTTTGTTTCAAGTACTGACGAATTGTCCCCATCAGCTCTTCGCTATCACGTAAGTAAATAAACCCACGAGAAATGATATCTGGACTAGTCATCAAACGACCATTGCCACGAGCCACCGTAAGTACCACGACAAACATACCTTCAGTAGCCATATGGATACGATCCTTCAGTACTACTTCTGATACAATTTCACCGCTGTCGTCATACATGATACCGCCGACTGGAATACGACCCGCTTTTTTAGCACCTTCAGAGGTAATTTCAATCACATCACCACTATCACAGACAAAAATATTATCACGTGGAATACCCGCCTCTTTTTCAGCTAATTCGGCATTATGCACAAGCATATGGAATTCACCGTGAATCGGAAGATAATAGGTTGGGTTCAAAGCGTTAATGAGCTTAACGTGATCGTCATAATAGCCATGTCCTGAAAGGTGCAATGGGCCAATGCCGGTCAGGTGAGTCTTACCATTTTGGATAACATCACTACCTTCACGCATCAAACCGTCAACCGTACGAGTCACATACTTTTCATTACCAGGAATAGCATTTGAGCTAAACACAATAACATCAGAATTTTTAATCTTAATAAATTTGTGTGAACCTGTTGCCATGCGGTTAAGGACGGCGTTGAACTCACCCTGTGAACCAGTACAGATAATCGTTACTTTACCATCTGGTAATTTCACGACGTCTTCCATCTTTACGACCGTGTCTTTCGGTACCTTGATGACACCAGCCCGAAGTGCAACTTCAAGGTTTTGAATCATACTGTATCCAGCAAAGGCAACCTTACGGTCATGCTTCTTTGCTTCATCCAAAATACCTTGCATACGGTGCAGCTGCGAGGAGAAACAACTCATAATAAGACGGCTGTTCGGGAATTTCTCCATCACCTGCCCCATTGATTGCTGAATTTCCGGCTCACCGTGTTCGTGACCACCCTCAGACTCACAGTTAGTCGATTCGTTCATCAACATCATAATACCTTCAGTGGTCGCAATCTCAGTCAAACGCGCAAGGTCGAACTGCTTGCCATCAACCGGATTTTCTTCAAAACGCCAGTCACCAGTATCAATTACCACACCAAGTGGTGTACGAATTACGATAGCTGTAGCATCTGGAATTGAATGATTCACGCGCACGAATTCAATTGAGAAACTATCACCAACCTGGGCACGTTCATGTGACTCTGGATCCATTTCAATATATTCAGGCTCATATCCGCTCGTCGCCTCTTCCATTGTCCTCTTCACCATACCAATGGTAAATTTACTTCCGTAGACAGGTACTGGGAATTTATGCGCGATGTGACGGAAAGCACCGATATGGTCAAGGTGACCGTGCGTAAATGCTACGGCACGAATTTTGTCTTTGTTCTCTTCGAGATAAGTAACATCAGGGGTGATGTAATTGATGCCGGGGTAATCAGCGCCTGGGAATAAGAATCCACAATCGATAATAATAATGTCGTTTTCATATTCGATCGCCATCATATTCTTGCCAATACCCATTTCACCGAGACCGCCAATTGGCATAATCTTCAATTTTGGAGCCGTGCTCGTTGAGCGCGGCTGACGCTTCTGATCAGCAATACTGAATTGTCGACCTTGATAGCCATTGTAAACAGATTTGTTAACTGGCACATTGATCATGTGTTGTGATGCGCGAACATTAACGTTTTCGCTTGTACGGCGCTGTGCGCGGAACACCTCACCCTTACGAGTGGTGGTGTTGTTTAAGACAGTGTTATGTGACTTCTGCCTTGGTTGTTGTGGCCGCTTTGACTTATCATCATTTTGCGGCGTTGAGAGTCGTTGTTGACCCATAGTTAGTTTGTCTCCTTTTCTTTTTCAAGAATTTCAATTATTTTTGGTAACTTCATAAAATCATCTAGCAAGCTGCTACGTAAACTGCCATTATAAAGGGCTGCAGCTGGATGATACAGCGGTACGACGACCACTGCTTTATCACCAAACGTTACACGTTCGGCTTGTCCGTGGATCTCTGATATCCGAGCATTGGGAAGAAAATATTCCATGCTGTGCCGGCCTAAAGTCACAATTACTTTTGGTTGTATGACTTCCAGCTGACGCACCAAGTACGGCCAAAAGGCTTGTTTTTCATCGGGTTCCGGATCACGGTTATTCGGTGGTCGATACTTCACAATATTGGTAATGTACACATCTTGGCGAGTGAGGTTAACGCTAGCAAGCATTTCATTTAAAAACTTGCCACTTGCGCCGACAAACGGCTTGCCTTGCTCATCCTCGTTTTTACCTGGCGCTTCACCAATTAAAACGATATCAGCATCGACATCACCGTCCCCCATTACCAGGTTTGTGGCCGTCTTGGCCAAATCTGGACAGATATTTTCAATGAGTATATCTGCCGCAATTTGCTCAAGAAGTGTCTGCTTATGGTTCACGCTACCCCTAGTAAAAGACTTGTTTCAGTGCTTTTATAATAGCACGCCGTCGCCTGCAGTGCAAGCATAAGCAATATCACGTACAAATTCACCTGAGGTGAATGCCAGCACGATACGCTATTATTCGACGCAGGCTGCGACTGACGATAAGTAACACAATAGAAAATGCAGCCGCTCTCAATCCAAGCTCGATCTGGTACACAGCCTCTTCGCCTATGACGTCTACGATTGCCCTATGAGAAACAAGAAATAAACCATACGCAAGCGTGCCAAAAGCAATAGACAAATCAATGCCATAGTCGAGCTTAGCCTCTTTTGCTTCTCGCTTAAGGCGTCGTTTGGCAAGAGCTTGAATTTTTGCATCAAGCTCTTGCTCATTTTTCGGGTGCGCCACTTCCTTCTTGGCCATAGGTTGTTATTTTATACTGTTTCGTTTGGCCGCGCGGTGTTTTTTAATTTGCGCCCATACTCGCGGGGCTGCCCATCGGACAATATGTATAAAAATAGTCGATCGAAGTAATTTCTTAAACATTTCCCTCTACCTCCTTAAGGCTTAAGCTAAGGCGTCCGCGCTCATCAATACCTACGAGCTTAATTTGCACCACTTGGCCTTCATGTAAGACATCTTCGACACTTTCGACGCGTTCATTCGTAAGCTGCGAAATGTGCACCATGCCATCAATACCTGGCATGATATTTACGAACGCGCCAAAGTCTTTAATACTTACGACAGTTCCTTCGTACACACGACCGACTTCTGGCTCTTCAGTCAGACTTTTAATCCAATTGAGGGCCTTTTCAATATTGGCACTGTCAATTGCCGCTACAGTAATCAAACCGTCTTCTTTAATATCGATCTGAGCACCGGTTTCAGCCGTGATTTTGTTAATCACTTCACCACCTTTACCGATCACTGCACCAATCTTATCAGGATTAATTTTTATCTTTTCGATACGTGGTGCGTATGGACTCAAGCTATGGCGTGGACCAGCAAGTGTTGAAAGCATATGCTCTAAAATATGTTCGCGGCCAGGCTTTGACTTCTGGAGCGCCTGACGTAGTACATCGACAGGAAGACCATGTACTTTCATATCCATCTGAATAGCCGTAATTCCCTGCTCGGTACCAGTCACCTTAAAGTCCATATCACCAGCAAAATCTTCGGCATCAGCGATATCACTCATGACATACGGCGTGTCGCCATCCATCATTAGACCCATGGCAATACCCGATACTGGGCGCTTCAATGGCACGCCAGCATCCATAAGTGCTAGTACAGAGCTACAAGTTGCAGCCATTGAGGTTGAACCGTTCTGGCTCATGATTTCTGTGACACTACGAATAGCATACGGGAATTCCTCTTCTGAAGGCAAAACCGGTAGAACCGCTCGCTCTGCTAAGTAGCCGTGGCCGATTTCTCGTCGTCCCGGACTACCGAGACGGCGTACTTCTCCTACAGTGTAGCCAGGGGCGTTATAGTGGTGCATATAGCGACGCTCACCGTCACTAATCTCCATTGTATCTACCATTTGAGCAAAGCTAAGTGGTGCAAGCGTCACGATGTTCAAACCTTGTGTCACACCGCGCGTAAAGAGCGCTGAACCGTGTGTGCGCGGTAGAAGACCCACTTCACTACTAAGTATGCGGATCTCATCAAGCGCACGACCGTCCGGACGCAAATTATCTTCGACAATTCCTCGACGCACATCTTTGTGTAGTGCCGTTGTAAAGGCTTCATCATACTCAGCATGGTACACTGCATACTCATCAGTAAGCTTTTCTTCCATAGCTGCGTGAAACTGGTCACGCAGAACAGCCACGAGCTCATTGCGCTCGGGATATGGTTTACGTAAATCTTCGCCGAGCTTATCGGTCATCCACTGATCCACCTCAGCTTGGATTTCTTCATTTGGCAAAATTAATTCATAGTTGAGTGCTTTAACGCCAACTTTCGCGACCAGTTCGTTCTGTGCTTCAATTGCTGGCTGGTATGCCTCGTATGCCCACGCCAGAGCATCGGCAATCACGTCTTCAGATACCTCATTCGCGCCCGCTTCTACCATCGTGATACCACTGGCAATACCAGCAACCACGAGATCAAGATCACTCTTCTCACGCTCCTGGGTACTTGCAAACGCCTTAAACTCACCGTCCACTCGTGCAATTCGTAATCCAGCTACTGGACCATCGAATGGTGCACCAGTCAGTGAAAGCGCCGCTGAAGCAGCGATCATTGCCACCATATCGGGGCGGAAGCCTGGGTCCATCGAAAGAACACTTGCAACCGTCTGCACTTCTTGTCGATACCCTTTTGGAAAGAGCGGGCGAATCGGGCGGTCTATCAGGCGCCCAATTAAAATTGCCTCGTCACTTGGACGACCTTCACGTTTAATAAAACGACTGCCAGAAATCTTACCAGCTGCATACATTTTTTCTTCATAATCAATTGAAAGCGGAAAATAATCCATCCCACTAATAGGCTTCTTGCCTACCATTGCGGTTCCAAGTACTACCGTCTCACCATAGGTCACCAACACTGATGCGCTCGTGCGAAAACCAACACGATTGACTTCAAGTGTTAGGGGCTTACCAGCAAGTTCAGTGGTAACAGAAATAATATCCTTACCATTAGGGTTAATTGTAGACATATTGCGTCCTCCTTTATACCACTCGCCTACTATTGTTTACCAAGCGATAAGTAACGGGTACAGAAATTTGTAATTATGACAAATAACTCTATCCACCACTTACGTCGCTCGTGG
Source organism: uncultured Candidatus Saccharibacteria bacterium (assembly GCA_946886125.1). Next base: position 12,687 of record CAMPHY010000006.1, read on the forward strand.
CGAGTGATATATCTATTATAGCGCACTTTAACACAAGAAAACTGCGGAGTAGTCGCGCGGCCATAAATAGCTGCGCGCGACTACTCCTGTTGAAGATCTACTATCCTCCTTCGGCCACATCCCTCATTGCTTCTGATGCACTTGAGAGGAAGTCTCCAATTGCGACCAAAACAATGCCAAGCAAGTTAAGAACTGCGGCAAGTGCCAGCCCAACCTGACCGAGCCCAATTGTAGCTGCTAAAAATATCAGCAGCCCAATTATCGCAAAGATCACTCCGGTTATAACCCGCCCCTTGCTGCGCTTGGCAGGAAAGAGGAGTAGGAGCAATAGGCCTCCAGCAAATAGTACGACACCGATGACAATCGGTTCATCTCCCATCAGACTCCACCTTTCGTATAGACAATCTGATCTAGACTATTTAAACAATAGTATCGATATTTTGCAATAGTATTTGTATCAAATTTGATTCAATCAGTATGCTATACTTATTTCACTACGATCCTACCTAGGATCCTCTATGTGCGGATGTTTAAGTTGTGTCCAATCAGCAGGCCTGCTCGAACCGCTCAACGCTTCATACTTATTTTAACGGAGGTAATCTCATGCAACCCTATCGTCGCATTAATGTTCGAGGCATTATATACAAAAACGGTACATTATTAGCGCAACAACTAAAACCTGGTTCAGATGAAGCGGTTCGTGACTATTGGTGCACCCCAGGGGGTGGCCTTGAGTTTGGCGAATCGCTACATGAAGGCTTGCACCGTGAAATGATTGAAGAAACAGGAGTGACTCCAAAAATAGGTGCGTTGCTATTCGTTCAGCAATTTCATGATGGCACCAAAGAACAGCTTGAATTCTTTTTTCATATCGAAAATCCTGACGATTACGATAATATCGATTTAAGTGCGACTTCTCATGGTGAAGCTGAGATTAGCAAGGTAGCATTCATACATCCAGGACGACACACTGTACTCCCCGCTTTTTTGACGAACATCGATATACAGGCACACATCGACACCCCTCAACCTGTACGTATCGACAATGAATTACCTCCACTTAACCGATAAGCCGTAGCTCAATACCAATAACTCCGTATTTTTGCTGTAATGCGTCACTGTAAAACTGTGCGATTTGCGTCTCTAATTCCATCGCTGTGCTACCTCCAAATTTGTTTGGATCATTACAAGTAAACAGGTCATGAAAATTCGCGTATCGCAATAAACCAACCACTTGCGTAGTCAGTATCCTTGTTTCGTCTTCCAAGAGAGAGAAGATAATAGTATCACCCAGTTCAATAGCTTGTCGCTTCTCATCGTAGAGCCGTGATTCTATTGTTTTACTTCCGTGAGCAATCAACGTAAACGGCAATTGAGTTAACTTCATACTGTGAACCGTCATAGTAACATCCTCCTAACAAAAACTCCGCAATTATTTGCGGAGTCCGAGTTTGGCGACGGTTGCCTTGTAAGCCTCAAAATCTTTTGATTCAAGGTATTTCAGCAATCGCTTACGACGACCGACCATTTGAATCAAACCGCGACGAGCCATGTGGTCGTGCTTGTTGGTTTGCAAATGAAGGGTGATCTCTTTGATACGAGTCGTCAAAACTGACGCCTGAGCTTGTGGGCTCCCGACATCGGTTTTGTGAGTCTGTGTCAAAGCAAACGCCTTGGCTTTATTTTCTGCTGTAATCATCAAGAATGTATTGTAGCAGAGTTTTACACAGCTTTCAACACCTTTACCCAGGTGAATAAGTAGATATTTAAAATGATATAATATTTTCAGCTACTTATTACATTCGTAACCGGTAGAGCGACGAGCCGAAAGGTATCAATATGAGTACCCCAGCGAAAAATATGCGTTTTTGCAATCGACAGTTATGGCAAATTCGGACACGTAGTGTGTCGCCTCGAGTAACCCAGTTTGCCAGGGCCTGGGCGCTCGAAATGCAGCCAATACTGACGGCAGGTACGCCAATTGGCGACATTGCATGGCGTTGCGCCGAAAAAGTCGCCCTACCTTCACTGGTGGACTATGAGCTGCTCCACCAGGCAGTTTGTCAGCTCAATGAATGCTGGTACTGGGGTGAAGCGCTTTTTCGTTGGCATAATACCCGTGCTGTTATCAGCTAAGACATGTCGCTTCCGGCGAAAGTAACGGACGACATGTCCGCATGCTTTCGCCGGAACGGCTCGTCATTTTTCTAGTCTAATACACCCAGATCGCTTAAGGTTTGGGCGTTTTTTATATCCCACTGATCAATCGAAGTACGGCGAAGCTGCGTACAATAGGCACCCGTACCTAGTGCTATTCCAATGTCAGCCGCCAGCGTACGAATATAGGTGCCGCTTGAGACATGCGTGCGAACTCTCAACTCGGGATAGATATACTCAACTACTTCAAGACTGTGCACAGTTACTTGTCGCTCTGGAATTTCTACTTCTTGCCCGCCGCGCGCTAATTTATATGCCCGCTGGCCGTTTATTTTAATCGCACTAAAAATTGGCGGACGCTGCCAGATAGTTCCGGTAAATTGCTTGATAACCGCCTCGACAGCAGTACTGCTTGGCTGGCTTGTAGAAACTTCCGTTAAGTCGCCTTCTGGATCACCGGTACTACTGGTTTGGCCAAGTTGAATCGTTGCTTCGTAAACTTTGTCGAGTTTTGAGTATTTCCCTGCCTGTTTGCACTCTTTGCCAATCACCAAAATCATGAGTCCCGTTGCAAACGGATCGAGCGTGCCGGTATGCCCCACCTTTACCTTTTTGTCTGCCTGCTGACTCAACACACGTCGGACGCGCGCCACAACACCAAAACTGGTCATATTGGCTGGTTTGTCGATTAAAAGAATTCCATCAGTCATATCTGTTTAAGTATAGCAGTTTGCCTCAACTTTAAATGAGACCACTTCATATCATCACCCATCCACAATTAAAGCCCTGTCAGATGCCGAACCCCTTTTTAGACCTAGCGCGAAGTTGTTCGTAACTCGAAGTGATCGAACATTGCTATACTAGGCTGTATGAAAAAGATTATCTTTGGCATCTTTGCCCATCCCGACGACGAAGCGTTCGGCCCAAGCGGCACACTACTACTTGAGACCAAAGCCGGTACAGAGCTTCATCTCATTAGTCTCACCGCAGGAGAAAATGGCACTAACCCTGATGAATACCAGGACCTAGGTACTGTTCGTCTCAAAGAATGGCGCGCGGCCGGCAAGTTGATTGGCGCGACGAGCATGCACCACCTAGGCTACATAGATGGCCAGCTCAACAACCAAGCATTTCTGAAAATCGTAGAGCAAATCGAGGAATTGGTCCGCTCCTACGCACAAGAGAATGTCGAAATTGAATTCATGACAACAGATCTCAATGGCGTTACAGGGCATATCGATCATATCGTCGCTGCTCGTGCTGCGTGCTTTGTGTTTTACAAACTAAAACAAGCTGGCTTGCCAATGGTTCGTATCCGTCTTGCCTGTATGCCGTATAGCCACTTCCCTCAAGCAGATATTAATTTTGTCTTTATGGAGCCAGGCCGGCAATATAGTGAAATTAATGAGACAATTGACGCGCGGTCGGTTGTCGATGAAGTTTATGCCATTATACGTGCTCACCATACACAGCGCGGTGACGGTGATATGCACATCGCCAGTCGTGGCGACGATGTTGCGATCAACCATTTTATTGTCCTCACATAAGAAAACCGCTTCTGATATGAAGCGGTTTTCTATTATTGCTGACCTGGGATTTTGAATTGGCCAGGGTTGTTTTCGGCTGGCGGTGGTGTCTGTCCCGGAGCAGACGAGCCAAAGATATCACCGAGCTTCTCCGGTGGCAATGCCCCACTAGGTTGATCATTAAAGTTTTGATCTTGAGGTAGTGGAGGAAGCGGAGGTAGGGTAGAAAAATCAGGCATTGGAGGCATACCGGCAGGCACCGATGGTGGCGTAACTGGTGTATCGTGGACTACATCGCCAAGGTTTTGTGCACCCGTATTTGCTTGCGGATTACCAGCTGGCTCAAACGGTGCTGCATTCAGCGCTTGTTCAACAGCAGCTCGAGCTTCATCGTGAGAAGCACGGTTTTGCTGATCAATTTCAGCTAGTGTAGGTGCGGACCGTGCTGGCTCAGTTGCCTCGTACTGCAACTCTGGTTCTTGTGTCGATTGTGCTGGTGAAAGAGGTGCTACTGACGCAGCTCGCGCAGTGGCTGCCGCGTCACTACTTGGGTCGCGGAATGGATCGACCGTCGCAGGCTCATCATCCTTAGCCGTCGAGCCATTAATTGGCGACTGGAAGGTTGGCTGTGAATCACCCACATAATCACCGTTGTTATGAGTGAGGATAGTATGATTACGGCTGTCTGCCTCTTCTCTCCTCTTGTCGTCAGCCGCTTGCTCAGTTGTTGCGTTGAGCGTACCGCCTAATCGAGGTTCATCAGATGATTGATCATTCTGCTTGCGCCAATCATCACCGCTTACGGCACCGCGAAGAGCTTCTGGTGCAGGAAGCGAGACTTCATCAGTACTTGCTTGACTTGCCGACTCTTCCACGTCAGCACTCGCACTCGCAAGATCCTGCTGCAAGTCGGCGACTGACGGTACGTTTGTAGGGCTCGCCTGAGTCGTTTCAAGTTGAGCTGCAAGCTGCTCTTCCGCCGTTTTAGCAGCATCAGCCTGGTTATCTGCCGTGACACTACTAGCAACGTCCTCAACGCTTCCCTGTTTTTCGTGCGAAATAACGAGATCACCGTCATTTTTTTTCTTCTCGGCCGATTTCTTTTTTGTTTCACTCTTTTTATCTAGTTTCGTTGACTGACCTTCGGTCAAATCAGTCGTCCCGTCGGGAGACTGTGATTTCTGATTTTGCTCTGCGTCAGGACCAATCGCATGCGCCTCTTGAAGCTTTGCCGCAATTAACTGCTGATTAGCACCAGCTGCCATAAGTTGGGCAGCCATCGTCATCACACGTGAAGATGTACGACTATTACTAAAGCGATCAGTCGCCGCTACAATACCCGTGAGAAGCGCGGTTGCCACTTGCTCATCAAGTACTGGCTTTTCACTTTTAAGTGCTTCACTGAGACTCACGAGCATTTCACTCAAGCTACTTGCATTGTCATCATGCCAATCAATACTACCTAAATCACTGGTATTTTCACCAGCACTAAGTGTAGCTACGGTTGCGTCATGCAAAATACGACCGTGCGCCGATAAGGCAGTATCAAGATGGTCGCGATCTTTGACGCCAAGTCCCAATACTAATTCAACGTTATAGTCACCCTGACTAAAATCAAGGTCTTCGCTAGAAATCGTCGTACGATACGGAGTAATAAATATTTTTACAACATCACCGTCCACTTTGTATCGCAAATGATCAGCCTTTTCTTTATCAAGTGCGATAATAAAGTCACGTAAACTATCGACAGTATTCTCAAAGGTTTTTTCTGGATCCAAAAAAGCCATAGCCGACGGCAATTCGCCACTCACTACAGCAGTCGCGTGCTTATTGAGCTTATTAAGTAATACAGTCAGCCCAAGTGCAGCCGATAGTTGATCAACAGATGGATCATTACTGACGGTCACCAAAATATTAGTTGAATTTTTTATGCGCTCAACGATTTGTTGCTTGGCGTTTGTAGCGTCGTTCATGTTTGTTGGTTTTCCTAGTGTGTTTATCTACTAAAGAGTTTGCTGCCACTATACCATAAGAAGTTTCATAGCGTCAACAAAGTCATACACTACTTTACAATCACCACTTCTTCCCCTATAATAACGCCTTGATTGTATCAGTAACTTATAAGAGGTAAAGGAATTAGTATGCCAATCATAAAATCAGCCATCAAACGAGCTAAACAGACAATCGTTCGTCGCGAACGCAACGTTGGTCTAAAACGTGATATCAAAGAAGCTACCAAAGCTTTCATGGCGAAGCCAACTAGCGAAACTCTTTCAAAAGCACACAGCACACTTGATACTGCTGTCAAGAAAAACCTTTTAAAGAAGAATACTGTTGCTCGTCGCAAAGCACAGCTTGCTAAGGTTGCTAAAGATGCTGGCGTAAAGCTTGCTCCAGCTAAAAAAGCTACGACAGCTAAACCTGCTGCAAAAGCCGCTCCCAAGACAACAGCCGCCAAGCCTGCTGCAGCTAAGAAGCCTACTACAAAAACAACGGCCGCAAAAAAAGCACCAGCCAAGAAGCCGGCTGCTAAAAAAACGACGAAATAATTATTTCGGTTTAGTACTAAAAACTCCACCCTACCAGGTGGAGTTTTTAGTATAGCTTGTATTCGCCCAACCCTATAAGTACAATATGCTATATGAATAAAAGCAGAAGCGGTTTCACTATTGTTGAACTTCTAATAGTCATAGTGGTGATTGGTATTTTGGCCGCTATTACAATCGTAGCTTTTAACGGAGTACAGAAGCGAGCTCGAGACAATACACGAAGTAGCGACATCGCGAGCTTACAAAAAGCGCTTGAATTATACCGTGTAGACCATGGTAAATATCCATCGTACACACCCATGGGGACTAATGCTCCAAGTGGCTTTACGGGCCGATTCGGTTCAAGCTACTCCTATAGCATAGCGACGGATGATAGCTGGATTAAAAATTTAGAAACTAGTGGCGTTATATCCCAAGCGCCAGTTGATCCTATTAATGACACTTCTCACTACTACCTCTACTGGTCAAGTGGGGTAAACGGCTATGGCGCTTGTAAAGAGCCGTTCTACGTACTAGGGGTGTTTGGGTATGAAAATGGTCAAGTGCCAGCAAATTCACACTCTCTTAGTTGCACCGAAGGTACAACTGTCGGAGAATGGGGCGAAACAAGCAGCCTTGCGATATTTTCAAATATTCAACGTCCATAACATATCCCAATCAAGCTACTCTTGCTAGTGTAAAGGCCTACTTGCTTGTAATCAGTCTACACGCTCGTTACAATATGTCGTATGCATAAAACCAAAAGCGGTTTCAC
>CAMPHY010000007.1 GCA_946886125.1 uncultured Candidatus Saccharibacteria bacterium
CTGTAATCACGCTTTTGCCGTCGCTCAGGCTACTGATCTGATCAAGGAGACTAATGCTATCCCTAAAGCTCCCCTCGCCTCTTAGGGCAATGAGCTCAAGTGCTGTGTCTTCAATGTTTATTTTTTCCTGCGAGGCGATATGTTTGAGGTGCGTCACGGCGTCAGCTGGACTAATGGCACGAAAGCCAAATCGCTGCGTACGACTAATGATCGTAGCCGGCAACTTGTCGGCATCGGTAGTGGCAAGAATAAAAACAACATGCTCTGGTGGTTCTTCAAGTGTTTTAAGGAGAGCATTAAAGGCTGCCTTAGAAAGCATGTGCACTTCGTCGATAATATATATTTTTTTAGTAGCCGAAACTGGTGCGACCTGTACTTTCTCGCGTAGGTCGCGCACATCTTCGACGCCGTTGTTACTCGCAGCATCAATCTCAATGATATCGAGGTGGTTGTGTCCTTCGTCGTACGGGAGTTGATTAATTTCATGGGCAAGAATACGGGCAATAGAGGTCTTTCCTACCCCACGTGGGCCCGTAAGGAGATAGGCATGTGCGACGCGTCCTGCGGCAAGCGAGCGCACTAGAATAGAAGTAACGTGGTCTTGACCAACGACTTCGTCGAGTGTTTTGCTACGGTATTTTCGGTAGAGTGCTTGTGCCATGTTTTTGTATCGTATTTTCCCTCAGCTTTGCTCCTTCTATTGTACGCTGATTTCGAGTTCTAACTGTTGTGTTTTTTCGCTCAGCCCGTTGTTTTTCTGTGAGGTAACAATTGCCGCATAGCGAATCGTACTTTACCGATTTTTCACCGTCAATAGCAATCTGTTTGCCTTCGAATATGAATTTACCATTTATTTTACGACAGTTGAATTCGGCCTGTGAACCGCAGCGACACATTGTTGGTAGCTTTTCGATGTTATCGGCTATTTCGAACAAACGTTTACTACCAGGAAAAACATGAGAACGAAAATCTGCCCGTAATCCATAGGCGATGACTGAAATATCTAACTTCTTCGCAACGGCAAACAATTGATCTATTTGAGCTTCAGTCAGAAACTGTGCCTCATCAACAAGTACGCAACTGACGGTATTTTTATAGGCGATTACTTTGAATATATTGGTGTCATTTGTCGTGACCATGTCGACAACCAATGACGCCCCACCTCGTGAGGTGATTCGTTTATCACTTTTTGTATCAATACTAGGCTTGATGGTGACGATTTTTAGGCCTTGTTCTTCATAATTAAAGGCCGTTTTTATTAGAGTGTCGCTTTTGCCGCTATTCATTGCACCATATTTAAAGTGTAATTTTGCCATTTTGCGGATATCCTGTAACTACAGTATATCAGAAAAGTGACGTCTGGCGGGAAGGTAGAGAAATATTCGTCTCTTCTGTTGAAAGGGTCACGCGAAAACCAACATATTTCTTGAGCGGCAGGTAAAGTATCTCATCTTGCTGACGACTAAAAAGGAGTGACCCTAACATGCCTACTACCTCACCTGAGAGTACATGATAGTCGGAGAGATCATGGCTCTGGGGTAAGTCTGGAGTGAGGCGCGGAAAATATTTCTCATCTAGGTGCATTATGCCTTGAGCGTTGAACTGCGCTTTTGTGTGCGCCTCTATTCTTTGACGAGTTGTTTCTAGTTCACTGTCTGCCTGCTCGATATCATATGGCAACCGTAAGGCGTGTGTTTTTTTACGCAGCTGGACGACTTCCACAATGCCGTCGAGGGCAGCAATCTTTGCTTCGTACTGACGGGCAATATGCGCGGTAGGAAATTCATCTAAAATCATTGCCGATCGTGCGCCTTGCTCGAGTAGGCGGCTACGTCCGCGCTTGGCGTGAGAAATACCTATTTTGATGAGACCAGGGGCGAAATGAGCGAGATATACGATATGTGGTTCAAGATTACGCGCCTCTTGTTGTTTTGATACGGTATCGGCGTGATAAAACGCAGGGTTGAAGCCTGTGCGTTTTTGGCACACTGCGCACTGTTCGTATTTTTTATCAATTTCAGCCTGATCGGCACAGACAAAACGCTCGCCTGTCGTCATGTCGCGCCAGCCAACACAAAAACGCTGTGATACATCAAATTGAAGAGTGACTGTTTCATTAAGCGGTTTCACGTCAATAAAGTAATCACTCTGTTGTAGCGTAATAGTAGGCTCTTCCGAACGTGAAAAGCCTACATTAGTCAGGATGTACTCACCCGCTTTTAGCATAGGAGAAAAGTTAGAGAGCGGCTTCGACAGCGGCCCAAGCAGCGTCTGGATTATCTTCAGGGATAATAATGGTGACTTGGTCGCCAATACTAATATGGAAGTAGGTTACGCTGGCGAGAAGAATACGATATTCTTTGCCGTTCGCTTCTACGTAGTAGGCGCCGTCATGCTGGACGAGCGTACCGATAATTTGACGACGAGGTGTTGGGCCAATTTGCTTGTAGATAAAGCTGCCATCATCAGCAATAGTGAGTTTCATAATGTCGCCTTCGACAAGTTTCGACTTGCTGGCGTAATTTGCAGGCACAGGATAGCTTTTACCGTCTGGGCCGACCATCACTTGCCCATCAAAAACTCCTTCAACGATCTTGCCGTTGACAGCTTCTTGACTGGATCGTGGTGTGACGACTTGTCCGTCATCGCCAGTAATACTAATTAATAATTCTTTAGCTGCTGCTAAGTTCGTCTCGGCCTCTTGAATAAGCGAATGTAATCGCTTAACTTGTTTCTCTGGTAATTCAGACATGGTAACTCGCAATTTCCTTTTGTCTATTTTTGTAGTGATATTAACTCTATATATATCAAGTTGTGTAGGTTGTTGTCAAGTTAAAGCTGCTTTTCCACATAGTTTTTAGGGGTGGACGATAGAGTGTTGTCAATTTTGTTGTTGCAAACAAAATACCGCCTATGGTAAGGCGGTAGAGTGTTGACATAGGGTCGAGCGTAATTAGCTAAGTTCTACAGTAGCGCCGGCGTCTTCAAGAGTTTTCTTGGCAGCTTCAGCGTCATCTTTAGATACTTTTTCTTTAACAGCAGCAGGTGCGCCGTCAACGATTGCTTTTGCTTCACCAAGTCCAAGACCGGTAATTTCTTTAACTGCTTTAATAACAGCTACTTTCTGAGCACCAGCGTCTTGAAGTGTGACGGTGTATTCAGATTTTTCATCTTCAGCAGGACCAGCTTCAGCAGCAGGACCAGCAACAGCAACAGCTGCAGCAGCTGGCTCAATGCCGTATTCATCCTTAAGGATAGTTTTGAGGTCGTTGACCTCTAGTACAGTAAGCTTAGTTAGCTCTTCTGCAAGTTTCTTAATGTCAGCCATAATAGCCTCCTTGTAAATTGCGGTTTAATTAATTGGTTGCTTTGGCACTGACGCCATCGAGGAGGGCGTGCAAGTTGCCAGATAATGCGTTTGTAATGTCGTGAACTGGTGAAAGTAGCTGTGCCACCACTTCGCCGATGAGTTGATCCTTGCTTGGAAGACCAGCAAGTGCCTTAACTTCATCTGCGCTGAGGACTGCACCTTCTCCAGAAAACGCTCCGACAAAGACAAGCGCAGGATGAGTTTTTGCAAACTCATTCATAACTTGTGCAGGTGCCACTTCGTCTTCACTGCTAATCGCGTAGACAAGCTGTCCGGTCAACGCCGATGTGTCTGTGTCTTTATAGGTGTCGTTAGACGCCATAGCAACACGGACCAGTCGGTTTTTGACAACCCGGATAGTTACGCCTGATTCACGAGCAGCGCGACGAAGTTCTTGGATGTCGGCAACGCTTAAGCCTTGATACTGTGCAAACACAGTCATCTTGGCATTTTGTAGAACATCACTCATCTCTGCAACCAAAGTGTTCTTTTTATCGCGAGTAATTGCCATAAAAATCCTTTCTTTGATTGATTTATATCGATCGACCCTAATTGTCAATGAACTGGCTGTGAGATCACCAAAAGAAAAAAGTCTTTGATTCTCGCACGACCAAAGACTACGCAAAATGTTTGTTACATCCTCGGTAGCATCATTAAGTAATTTCTTACCGCTACTGTCTCTGGCAATGTCCTTAGTGATTATAGCAAATTCAGCGTGAAAATGTCAATATTACGACGTGAAAACCAGTCTTATTGCAAAAAGTAAGTAATAATGTCAAAATAACTAACTGTCTATGGAAGCCTCTATGGACACACTCGAGTACAAGGAGCATACCTATGGGTAATACTGTCAGGCTGGTTGATGATTTTGAGTATCTGACACCAGCCGAGGAGATGCGGGCGCAGCAACGGCGAACTGATGACCTGTCCGTCATCGATGAGCCAGGCTACGACTAACCTCTCCTAGGGGCAGGTCGACGTAATGTCGACCTGCCCTCTTTAATATTTTGGACAAAACACAAAATCTATGCTATAATTAATAACTATTGTGAAACAGTATGAAAATACACCAGTTTCAAACACCTTTGAAGGCGAGCCTCATTCGTCTTTTTTTGAGAAAAAGAACCGGCAATTGCCAAAAACATTTCAAGAACCGAAAGAGGCTGACGGATATTTTGCAGGCGAGCCAACACCAATGGACCCATTTCATGATGATGAGGTGAAGTCACACCAGCGAGACGTAGAGAACTTCATGAAACGACTTGTTAGTCCTGAAGCTGTACCTGATGATATTCCAAGTGGCGTGGCAGATATGATCGAGCTCAACATGCTTCATAGCTTCGCAACTCTAGGCGTTAGTAATTACCAGGGGTATCTTGATGCCTTAGCTCACGCTCAGTCGTACGACGATGAAACGATTGCAACAATGGAGCGTGCAGCACGTAGCGAGGCTTCGGCTGACGAAATCTTAAGTTTAATTGTTAATGGTGTCTTAAAAAAAGGTGAACTGGGTAAAGTAACCCACCCGTATGGTTATCGCCTAGCGCATGTTCCTGAGCTGCGATCAAGAGTAGATTCTGCGATTCTGAATAATGGCGGTATATTGATACCGCGAGTTGCGCCATACCGTGATATTAAGTTGCATCCTCATTACACGTTTGACGACAAAAATTACCAAAATGATTTACAGCTTAACTCTCGACTTCACGGCCTCGTCGTCACCTACAAACGTGATGTGGGGCATATAGATAGTGAAGAGACGCGCAGTGTTAATGTCGTTGAACGTCAAACTGCCGCAATACGCATCGATGAAGCCTCTGGGTTTGATCAGGCGATTGCGCATGAACTACTGGCCTTTCGTCCTAGTAACGACAAGCAGTGGCGCGATAAGTTAGTGTCTGCTTCTGGGTGCTTAGATTATATCGAAACGGCGATTCAAACTGACTCAAGTGCAGATTATCTCATCCCACTCTCAACCGTTGCCTATTCATATGAATCAAAACATCAAGCACCGACAGAAACGCAAAGAGCATTACGTCGAATTGGTGCGCAGGGGGTTGGCGGTGCTATGGTGTATGTCGGTCCGGACATGCATTAATTCACTACAACTTAACGATAGCCTTAATCTCCGTAGCGACGTCATTAATTGATTGATTTGCTGAAATGATGGGGAGTCCGTATGTTTTGGCAATTTCTAAATACCCATCAGCGACGCGCTGATGAAACTGAGCGTTGCGCGATTCAAACGTGTCTGGTTTTTCGAGTAGTCCGCGTTCCTCGACGCGAAGTTTAGATATTGATACATCGTCAAGTGACAGCATAATCCCGTAATCCGGATTCATGTAATTTTCATCAGTAAACGACTTTGTAACGTCTGCTATCAGACCTGCGTCCATTCCTTCGCCGTAGCCTTGATACGCGAGCGTTGACCAATAATTTCGGGTGGCAATTACCCAAGTTCCCTGCTCAAGTGCCGGGTTAATTGTCGCATGCCATAAGTCATGCCGATTAGCGGTAAAAAGAAGAATATTGGTTATAGGCTGGCGGTCGAGCGTTCCATCGAGCAGGACTGATCGAATAGCCTCTCCAATTGGTGAGCCACCTGGTTCTTTTAAATGTAGAACGGTCCTGCCTTGCGTCTCAAGATATTTCTGTAGTATGTCTGCTTGGGTGGTCTTGCCAGTTCCGTCTCCACCTTCAATGACAATATACTTACCTCGAGTCATTATTTTACTCCTGCGGCAAGCCCATCGATAATTGGTGCGCTCACTCGCTGGTCTTTATAAGCGCGCGGGAGCATTTGCTCAGGCTTCCAATTGGCAATAAGTTCATTAAGATCTGAAGTATGCTGGTACTTCCCGCTCATACCATTTCGACCATCGCTGTAGTCGCCTTCGACCGGCCCTGTTTTATGAAAAATTAGCTGGCCGACTCGTTCGCCGACGGGAAGAACAACCGATTCATGCATGTTGAGATTGTAGATTTCGAGCGTAATGCGATTAATGTAGCCTGGATCAACCCATCCAGCGTCAAAGCAAATTGCGACGCCGTTTCGCCCCCAACTACTGCGGCTGCGTACTTCACTGGCACCACCAGAGGCACGGATACCAACGAATTCATGGGTGTGGGCTAAAATGCGCTCACCAGGTCTAAGGACGATAATGGGGTGATCTTCAGGAATATTAGCAAACAGTTGATAGCCGTGTTTGTCGCACCATGCCTTATGAGGCATGGCTTCAAGCGGGCCTTTAAAGTAACGATCGACATCTGATTTGTCGAACGGGTTGTAAACTTTCGCTTCCTCTTCAAATTCTTGTTTGTAAAAGTAATGGCCCAATGTAAAGTCGAGACTCGCTTCACTTACATGGGATTCATTGTACGGTACGCTCACGATCGTACCGTCGGCAATCGCTGCTTTAATCTCGGTGTTGCTATAAACGCTCATCTCATTTCCCTCTCTTTGCTATCGATTGTAGCATGGTGTTTTTGTTTGTTACTATAGAGCTATGAAGTATATGATTGTAGCCTATGATGAAAATCGGGTAATCGGTGGCAATAACGCCATTCCTTGGCAAGGGCTTGTGCCAGCTGATATGAAACACTTTCGCGAGCTGACTGCCGGTAATACGATTATTATGGGGCGAAATACTTTTGATTCTATCGGGCGGCCGTTACCAAATCGCCAAAACATTGTTATTAGCCGTACCCAGCAGTCTATCGCCGGTGTCACAGTTGTCTCAAGCTTGGCAGAGGCGTATGCTCTAGCTGAACGAAACATCTTTATTATTGGTGGCGCACAAATTTATCATTTGGCGCTTAAAGACGTCGACATACTTTACGCGACGGAAATACATACCGCCACACATGGTGATATTGTCTTCCCTGCGCTTGGTGATGACTGGCAGGAGACAACGCGTGAAGATCATATGGCTGATGAAAAGAACAAAGTGAACTATTCATTTGTGACGTATACTAGACGGCAATCGGTGCTTTAATCGCTGGGTCAGGATCGTAGCCTTCGAGCGTGAAGTCGTCAATTGTGAAGTCAAAAATTGATGTGACCTCAGGGTTAAGCTTCATGGTTGGAAGCGGTTTTGGTGTGCGGGACAGTTGTAGCTCAACTTGCTCTTGGTGGTTGAGATAGATGTGGGTGTCGGCCAGTGTATGTACAAATTCACCAAGCTTTAGGCCAGTTACTTGAGCAATCATCATGGTTAGTAGGGCGTATGAGGCAATATTAAACGGTACGCCTAAAAAGGTGTCGGCACTTCGTTGGTAGAGCTGACAACTTAGTTTGCCGTCGGCCACATAAAACTGAAACAAACTATGGCATGGCGGCAAGCCACTTTTTGCCATTTCTTGAATGTCTGCGACGTTCCAGGCTGATACTATCATTCGCCGAGAGTCGGGACTTGTTTTGATTGTGTCGATCACTTGTTGAATTTGATCGATTTCCCCGCCTTGACCATCAGGCCAATGTCGCCACTGATAGCCATAGACAGGCCCTAGTTCTCCGTACTGTTTTGCAAATGCATGGTCAGTTTTAATCTTATTGGTAAATTCTGCCATCTTCTGCTTCCACTCGTCAGAGTTTGGAGCGGGCAGTGTCTGATTGGTCGCCTGTAAGTACGCCTTAAACGGCCAGTCTGTCCAAATGTGAACATCATTTTTGACTAAGTATTCAATGTTGCTGTCGCCTTGCAAGAACCATAGTAGCTCATGGATAATGCCGCGCATAAATACTTTTTTAGTCGTGACGAGCGGAAAGCCCTCGTTTAAGTCAAACCGCAGTTGACGGCCAAACACACTTTTTGTGCCCGTCCCTGTACGATCGGTTTTAACTGTTCCGTTAGTCGTAATATCTTTCAATAAATCCAAATATTGTTTCACGATACACCTCCCCAGGTTTCTGTGTTTATTTTGGTTATTTGTAGTTTTAGTATTACACAGCCCCTCTTTTTTTTAAAGCGGTCTTTTATTTTAAAGCACGAGGAGTATAATGACAGTAGATATATTGAAAAATATGCAGGTTATGATATAAAAACGGACAAAACGAGGTAGTGTATGTCGATTAATGTAGAATATGGCTTTACTTTTGATGAATTTGAAACATCATATGAAGACACTCTCGAGCAAAAATGTTTTTCACTTGTCAACGAACTATCTCCGGATGAAGCGCAGCTGCTTCGAAAAATAAGCGCTGATTTTACTATTGCCTCGGCGAGTGTTCCCGCTGAATCACCTACCTATTCTCATCTTATGCAACGAGCTGCGATGGGTTTTCCTTTTGTCGATGAAGCGACGCCGCTCGATAGTATTGCACGCTTCAGGACGGCAACGCCCGAGGCAGTGTTAATGGTCAATGATGTGGCTGTTGATACGACAATGCTAGAAAACATATGGTTGTATATTGATATGCCAGATGAAGAATTGCCATTTTCGTACGACCAGCATACTGGTGCTATGGGTGATAGCGAGGTATATGAGATACCCGTAGTTAAGGCTCCTGTTGTAGCTGAAGCGGCCAGGCAATCTTTTGTGCCAGTTGCAGAAACTGCTCGCGGGTATGAAAAAGACATGGCAAAAGTGAGGCGTTTTGTCACAAGAGTTGGCAGCATTGCCTTGCGCCTCCCCGGGGTAACAAAACTGGCACACGAAAAAACCGCTTCATAACGAAGCGGTTTTTCTTTTATAGCAGTTGCTATCTAGCGAACAACGTTTTCAACTTTAATACCAGGACCTTGAGTGGTGCTGATTGAAGTTGAGAAGACATAGGCACCTTTTAGGCTCGAAGGCTTTTGGCTTTGCAAACTGTCAAAGAAGCTTTTAGCGTTTTCTTCAAGTTTCTCTGCGCCAAATGATACTTTTCCGATAGCAAGGTGAACGATTGCCTGTTTGTCGACGCGGTATTCAACCTTACCAGCTTTCGCTTCGGTAACAGCTTTTGCAACGTCAGTTGCAACCGTACCACTCTTAGGGTTTGGCATTAAACCACGTGGTCCAAGCAGACGAGCGAACTTACCAAGTTTTGGCATGTATTGTGGGGTTGCAACGAGGATATCGAAGTTCAGATCTTCTTTTTCAAGTTGTTTTAAGAACTCTTCGTCGCCGACAACATCTGCACCAGCTGCTTTGGCATTTGCATGCTCAGATTCTGGGGCAAATACAGCTACGCGAACCGTTTTACCAGTACCATTTGGTAGGCTAACCGTTGCACGAATATTTTGATCAGCTTGACGAGGATCAACACCCATGCGAACGTGGACCTCAACGGAAGCATCGAACTTTGAAGGATTCGTTTTGGTTGCAAGCGTCAGAGCTTCTGAGAGAGTATATACCTTACCTACCTCAAGCTGCTTTGCCACTTCTTGGTAGTTTTTGCCACGTCGTTCAAGGAGTGGTCGCGTGACAGGGCGTGGGCCTTTTTTGCTACCAGCTTCAGCGTCGTCGCTTTGAGGCGTTGTGTCGCCTGCTTCTTTACGAGCTTCTTTCTCAGCTTTTGCTTCGGCTTCGGCAAGTGCCTTTTCACTACGCTTGCCTGCTTTTGCAGTCGCTTTTTCTTCTTGAACGATTTCTGCTTCAGCTTCTGAAGCTCCGGCGGTCGCAATTGCTGCTTCGATTTCAGCAATGGTATTTTTTTCGCTCAATTTTAGACCAAGATTCTTGGCTTCTTCAAGCAGATCGGCTTTCTTTGCCATGTAGGTAAAACCCTTTCTGTGGTGCAAACGGCTTTTATAGCCTCCCAACATTGATTGTTATAGGGGTAATTGTAGCACATTGCCATAAATAAGTACAGCTTGCAGAGATTTGTAAAACCTATTATAGTAACAAGCAATTTTAGAGCCAACTGTCTATGAAAAAAGGAGGTGCTCTAGGATGGAACCTTACCGACCATGGAGATTTTTGGTATCAGGTGACGGGCTCAACCCGAGCACTGTTAACTGGCGCACACCGCTTCGTGTACTTCTCGGAATGTATGGCATAACAGTGTTTTTTCAGCTGTGGCAGTCATATTCAATTCTGTCGCTCATGAATGCCGTCGCGCTATTGATAGGTGCTTTCATGTTTGGGAAACCAGCTTTGCTTGGTGTTCGTCGCTGGCTGATTGAAATCTGTAGCGCACTTACTCCTGGGCACGATCTGCGTCGCCGGGTGGAATTGCGCCTTGCGGCACTTACTGAAGAAAAGTTCGATTACCAGGCGAGCGATCTTGCTTCGGCACATGGATGTTTGGAAGTGAGCGTAGAAGAATCTCGACAAGGTGGCGTCCAGTACTTTGTTGAATTCTACGATCATGTATTCACGGGCAACGACGAGTCTGGTCGTCGTCAATATGAGATTCATGAATCAGGCTACCTCATAGCGCCTGGCGCCCTGAGGATGACGCGGCATATTCAAGCGAGCGATATTCGCGAAGGTGGTCGATTGATTCTACCAGTTCATCGCTACGAAATAACCTGCTTCTCCTCTCGCTTGAGGGAGGATCTAGCGTTCATACTGTACGCCCTTGATTCTTGGCCAGGTAACCAAAAAGTGTCGTAAAACGTTCTTCTCGCCCGCCTTGATAAAAAAAACAGAGCCCGCTCTTTTATCAAGGCGGGCTCTGTTAATTTGGAGAAAGACTAACCTTCTACTTCAACTCCCATTGAGCGAGCTGAACCAGCAATAATCTTGACACGGCCATCCATGTCGATAGCATTAAGCTGATCTTTTTTGGCTTCGGCAATTACTTCGAGCTGTGCACGAGTAATTTTACCTACTTTTTCAGAATGCGGTTTGCCGCTTCCCTTTTTGATACCAATTGCTTCACGGATCATGTCATCAACTGGCTGACCAAGTGACTTCCATGCAAAGGTGCGATCATCAAAGACTTGCATGTGTACAATCACATCCTTGCCCATGTCAGCTTTTGTTGCGTCGTTGAATGGATTAATGAAATCCATCATATTGAGACCCCATTGACCAAGTGTTGATCCAACAGGAGGACCTGCTGTCGCACGACCAGCTGGGATACGTAGTTTTAGATTTCCAATTACTTTTTTAGCCATAATTTTTCCTTGTACTAAATATTATTTGAAGCGATATTTAGTGCGTAACTGCTTTATTATACGCAAATCAGCTTAGTTATTCAAGAGGCGGGCCAGCCCGGCTATTTCTTTTTCAATCTCAGATTCCATATCGCTATCTCCTCCAGCTACCTTAAGGTATCCTCTAACGAGGGGTGTTTTTAAGAACGTGAAAAGTGATGCGTGCTGCCGAAGGACACTGCGCATCGTTTGATCGTATAATTGTGCTTGCTCGGCGTCGTAGAAGGCGTACGCCAAAGCCCTTCCTTGTGGTTCATCAATTGATGCGGCACGCTGGCGAATCCAATCGGAAACTGATGTCGCCGTGTCTAACTCGGGTTCACGTAGCCCTAGTTGAGAGGCTGTATGTGAAAAAGCAACTGCGTTGGCTCGTTGATATGGATTGGCGTCGTCAGCGAGCGTACAGAAGGCTTCGAGCGCACCAAGTAACGACGGGCCAGTGAGTACCGTGTAATCGCCGCGCTCATACTGAGTTTGGTGGTCGTTATTAATGTTCAGAGTAATAAACGCTTCATCTGCACTATGTGACTCACCGTGCGCTACCGGAATATGGTGTTCGGCTGGGTTGAGGATATTCGTCTCTATCTTCATAATGAGTAGTACCGGATGACCTGGTTCATTAAGACGGTGTTCAAGCTCAAATTCATCGGGTAGTTGAATATGATTTGGGTTTAAAGGATTTATACGTTCCATGGAGGGTATATTATACAACTTTTAGTTATTAAACGCAATCAAATAGCGCTTCATTTCAGAAGCGCTATTTTGTACGACGATACGTAGATCGGGACTATACCTTTGTGACTTGAAGTGCGTCAAGTTCTACAGGTGTATCGCGACCAAACATACTGACCATGACCTTAAGCTTGCCCTTTTGAGCATCGATTTCAGAAACAGCACCGTCAAAGCCTTTGAATGGACCGTCGGTTATAGAAACCACTTCTCCCTCACTAAAGTCGATATGGTGCTTAGGATCATCTACGCCCATGCGCTTCTTGATCTTGGTAATTTCACTTTCAAACACGGGGGTCGGAGTCGTATCAGCTCCTACGAAGCCAGTAACGCCTGGGGTATTACGGACGATATACCATGTTTCATCGGTAAGTTTCATCTCAACTAGTGCGTAACCTTGGAAGATTTTTTTCTCAACTACTTTACGCTTACCGTTTTTAATTTCAATTTGCTTCTCTTTCGGTACCATGACATCGAAAATTTTGTCAGCCATATCAACGGCGTTGATGCGCTGACGAATGCTGTCAGCTACCTTATCCTCATATCCGCTATACGTATGAATGGCGTACCATTGACGGGTACTATCGTAACGATTTTTTGACATATATTATCCTAAGATCCTTTCAAATAATGCTTTAAAGCCTGCGTCGAGTATGACGACAAGTACGACGAAAAATAATGTGAACAATAATACTGCAGCTGTTAGTTCCCAAGTCGCTTTGCGAGTTGGCCAACGAACTTGTTTTAGTTCTATCCAAGCACCCTTGAAATAACGTCCAAGAGCGACAAAAATATTTACACGTTCTGATTTGGTTTTATTTTTTGCTGGTGCGGCGACGACAGTTGGTGCTGCTTTTTTATCTGCCGGGCTTTTTTTGGTAGACGCTTTGGCGTCACTTGCCTTGATGCGTGTCACCTTTGTTGAGGTGGATGACGGTTTTTTAGTATTTGCCACGCTAGTTATAGTCTCCCAATTTAAAAAGTCCGCTGTCACGGACTGTCAAGACTAGTATAGCTACTTAAATTCCCCCCGTCAAGGTGCTATAGTATGGCTAGATGCTTGAGCTTATACTTATACTGACGTATATCACGCTGACTGCAGCGGCGATTTTCATTATTCGAAAACTCGTCTTTGCCTTTCGACATTTTACTCTTGGCACGCTCCCTCCTCTTACCGCAAAGCAAGAATTACCAAGCGTTAGTGTTTGTATTCCTGCGCGCAATGAAACGCATGCCATGACACAGTGTCTTGAAAGCGTCCTAGCGAGTAGCTATCCAAAACTTGAAGTGATCGTACTTGACGATGCTTCGATAGATAACACGTCGATTCTTATCAAGTCGTTTGCTCATGCCGGCGTACGATTTGTCGAAGGCTCGCCGCTGCCAGAAGGTTGGCTTGGCAAGAACCATGCCTTGCAGGGACTGCTGGGTGAAGCCAGCGGCAGTTACATCTTGTACGTCGATGTCGATACTCGCTTAAAGCCAAATACCATTAGTGATATGGTGGCGTACGCTCTTGAAGAGGAGGCTCGCATGGTGTCGGTCATGCCCCAGCGCAATGACGGGTGGCGTAGTAGTGTGTTATTTAGTCCGCTGCGTTATTTTTGGGAGCTCCTGACGCATCATTATAATCGGCCGGCCGTTTCGAGCTCCATGTGGCTTATCCACCGTAACACGCTTATAAGTCAGCTCGATGGTTTTTTGCCCTATCGACTTGAAGTTCAGCCGGAAGCTCGTTTTGCCGCTCAGCTCAGTCATACTGACCAGTACCGCTTTTTAATCAGTAGCGTAGCTCTCGGTGTTAGCTATGAGAAGAAGTACTCTTCGCAGGTTGAGACTAGTATCCGACTACTCTACCCCCGCTTTGGCGGGCGTCTGTTATCGGCAGTTACCATGGGGCTTTTACTGCTAGTTGTATGGTCGCCAATCGGCATTCTTATGTCTGCGCCGGTGCTTGGTTGGACGTTTATTCATACCACTGCGCTGTGGGAACTGATTATCTTTATGGCGCTGTATGGCTACTATCTTTCAAAGGTATGGAGCTACTATTGGTGGATGGGTGCGCTCATGTGGCCTATTATTCTGTCGCAAGAAATCGTTCTCCTTGCTGTGAGTTGCGTGAAATATCTCCGTGGAACGGTAACCTGGAAGGGTCGATCTGTCTTGGCTCCCAAAGAAATTCGTCGTTTAGAAGCGGCTGAGTAACTTGCGCTCGAGCTCGTTACTTACTCTTACTATGCGCTGGCAGGCTAAAGCTGAAGGTTGAGCCGTGGTTTAATCGACTTTCAAGCTCAATGACGCAGCCGAGCTTTTTAGCTAGCTTTTGGGCGACATACAGCCCTAGGCCTGTCCCACCAGTTTCGCGAGTACGATAATCTTCGGAACGATAGAATTTACGAAAGACTTTGGCTTGATCGGTTTTACTGATACCGATGCCAGTGTCTGAAACTGAGAAAAGCACATGTTGGTTCTTCTTTTCAACGTGCAGGGTAATAGTGCCGGCGTGTGTGTACTTGATCGCATTTGTAATGAAGTTTTGTAGTAGCTCTTCAAGGTAAAGTCGACTGGCGACAACACTGCCGAGTGATGTCGCTGCATTGAGATTGAAATGAAGCTGCTTTGCCTCGGCTTGTGGGGCGTATTCTTTGTATAGATTGTTTACCAGTTCTTTAACACTGATCTCTTCTGTCACATCGGCAATACCTCGTTCGGCACGTGACAGTGTACTGAGATCGTTGACCATACGAGCCAGGAACATAACTTGGTCATGAGCGCTCTTCATAGATTCAACCAAAACTTCTTGTTTAGCGTTGGGACGAGATAAGATTACCTGCGCATTACTAATCGTGCCTTCGGCTATAGTAATCGGTGTACGTAGCTCGTGGCTAACTACACTAATGAATTCATCTCGTTCCTCTTCGAGGCTCTTAGCCTTAGTGATGTCGCGCATAATAATGATATAGCCATCGTGTGCTTCACTTCCTTTAGTGCGGCTAAAGCTGCTGCGGATTGGTGAATACGTAATTTCAAGTCGGACTGCCTCCGACTCATCGAGACGTGAATGAAGGTCATCTCTCACCACGACACTATGAGAATTTAATAATTCATCAAATAAATGCACTCGGTTCTCGTCTGGATCATACACCGAAAGAATCTCATCAATATGATGGCCATTGAGACTATCGTTGGTATCGAGTAAGTTTAAGCTTGCTGCATTATACACACGGATAATACCATTTTTGTCGGTACTCAGTACTGCATCGGCAAGGTTATTGACGATCGTGAGAATACGATCACGTTGCAAGCTTTCCTGTGCCTGACTGCGCGTAAGAGCGATATGATCAACGGCTTGAGTGCGGCTAATGGCTACAATGGCCAGCCCTGTGACGATGACGGCAATAAGCGTCATGAGCGCCTGGACGACTTCCGGTGACTCTGGCTGGTAGATGACCAGAAGACCAATGTCAATCGCGACCATACCGACAAAGCCTAGGATACTAAGCAAGAGTCCTTTTTTGTCAAAATAGATATGACTAGCGACGAACAATAGTAGCCAAAATATTACAAACGGGAGCGCTAGGCCTGAAACAAACAGAATGTACAGCGCGGCTAGAACATGGTAGGAAGCTAATCGGATTGCCGAGGAACGTTTACTTGTATTGGGGTAAAGAAATTGTAAGGCGCCAACGATCATCCAACCAAAAGAAATCAGTAGAAATACAATGTCATTGACATAATGGACGCTCGAAACAACATCGTATTGAATGAGTACCCCAAATAACACTAAGATAATGGGCATCATGAGGCCAGCGTAGCGAATCACTTGCGCTGTACGATCATTGTAACCAGACCCACCTTTATACATCTTGTACTTCATTATACACAAGCACAATGAATTTTATATAGATGGCGTTTCGTTTTTAAGTGCTTTTCGGTGCAATTTGTAGCTTGGGTCTCCTATTTCAACCAACGACCAGAACTCTGGGCTGTGATTCATTTGTTGTGTGTGACTCAATTCGTGAATCAATACATAGTCAATGAGTTCAAATGGCAGCTTCATAAGGGCGATATTAAGACTAATTGTTCCGTTACTACTACAACTCCCCCATCGTCCGCTGGCATGAGAAAAGCGTACTTTCTCGTAATGAAATTGATATTTCTCCGCCAAAAAAGCTAGTCGTTTCGGTAGGTAGCTTTTTGCCTCGCGCCTCAAAGCATCAATCACAGCTTCGCGTATGTGGCGAATAACGGTAGTATCGTCTAAGGTTTTTTCTTCTGGCAGTGAGACGACGATTTGTTGGCCGTGCCGTTTCACGCTGACGGCTGCGTTATAGGTTCGCTTCACAATTAAGGTATGACTCTTTCCGATGGCCATGCCATCTTCAAACGTCACTTTTGTCTGTTGTTCGTTTAAAAGACCACGAAGTTGTATGCGTGAATTTTTCACAAGCCGTTTAACTAAAAACAGTGGCGCGTAGAGTGGCAGTGACGCCTTTAACGTCCCATCTGGCCCAACGCGAATACGGACATGCGAAGCTTTCGGGCTGCGGCGAATAGTAATTTTGCCAAACTCTGTGTCGTTAATAATAGGCACGATATGTTCTCTTGTTAAGATTAGCGAATAAGAATTGAACGTCCAGCTGTACGTCGATTACGAACTGGAGGTGCACTTACTGTGCTCATTTCTGAACGGGGTTCTGCCAGTTTACGTAAGACTATTTTTGCCTGAGAGGCGTAGGTATGTTTGCCGCTAATGACTAATGGTTTTTCAAGTGTATTAGGCGTCGTAAAACGGCGAACGGCAACGTCGTATTGTTCGCTTGAAATGGCGGGCTTATGCGGGTGGGCTCGTCGAGACTTAATAGCGCGTTGTTTAGCGGTAACTGGTTCTGTCTGTACCCATATAAACATAATCTCATAATGATGAGCCCGAGCAAGTTTCGCAAACTCCAATCGTTCTGTGCGCGTATCGGAGCTGCCGTCGACGATAATCGAATGCTTCGTCTTAAAAAGTTGAGATAGCTGCCGTTTAATCAAAAGATCTGAGGCGACTTTAACTGTCTTTGGATCATTTGTTGTACGGTGTAAGACGTGTTCAGTCTGTTCTGCGCTCACGAGTGGTGCCTGGAAGGTTTCTGCAAATTGTTCGGCAAAAAAGCTTTTCCCCGCCCCTGCAATCCCTACCATGACAATTAAATGCGGCTTAGACAGACTCAATGACTTCATATATGACAGTATAGCAAATAGCTGGCTAAACTGGATAGCCGTTTGTCTGGCTATTCAGCATCGTGACCAAGTTCTTGCAGCGCTTCAACTAGTTCATCATGAGAAAGGTGTGAGATATCTATGTTGCTCTGCCGCACAATCATATAGCCTTGAATGATATATTTGACGATCATGGCATCGCGGCGCCAGAGATGATTAATTTCAAAGTGATCGACGGAATTCATGACTCGACTTGAAATGGTAATTGAGCCAAAAAACGGCCCAACGCTTGAGGTTACGTTTAAGACGTCCTCAATTCGTACACAAACCATGTCGGCTGACCAGAAAAAGTCACGCTTGATAATGGTGATTTTATTAC
>CAMPHY010000008.1 GCA_946886125.1 uncultured Candidatus Saccharibacteria bacterium
CAGAGGTAGCACTGGCCTACAATACAATCACTCAAAAGCTAAGTACACGCATTTACTGCAAAAGCGCGGGTTGCAGAACTACCATCAGATTTATGATAACCAATCATAACATTAGCTGTTGAGGGTAATGGGCCAGAGCCTGCCGTATAACAATAGTAAAAATAATTCATATTGCCACCCGCTGGCGGGTTATTACCTGCGGCAATGGTGTTAACTGGATCGACCGGGACAGTCCCGATCATAGGCTTTAAAAAAGCTAGCCAATTAGGACTGACGCTTGCGTCCCAACCTGCGTAGATTACTCCATTCGTATACGAACCGGGCGTATGAGTCCGTGGCAGCCCGCTGTTCTGTACGTCATAGGCTTGAAGTGCAGTTTGAATTGTTTTTATATCTTGCGCTCTTTTTGCATCATTTGCGCGCGCCTGGATGCCATTATAGGCAACAACTGTAATAGCAGCCAAAATTCCTATTACGACAATCACGATCAACAGTTCGACAATAGTGAAGCCTGTTTGATGACGCTTACCCAAGTTCATGCTTTTCATAGTAGCACCCTAGCGTCTTTAAGCACAAGCAAGTTAAAGCACTATACCGCCGCCAAGACAAACATTATCTTTGTAAATTACGACTGACTGCCCTGCGGTCACTGCTCGCTGCTGATCTTCTAGTTGAAGCGTTACTTGCTCGTCTTTATATTGAAGAGTTGCTTCAGTAAGTGCAGCACGGTGACGCACGCGAATCTGGTATTCGCCTAATTCTGGTGCTTGGTTAATCCAGTGCACACCCCCAAGTTCCACTACTGTCTTCCAGAGAGAGTCATCGTTAAGGTCGGTTGTCACATAGACCTCATTTTTTTCCATACTCTTACCTATAACGTAATACGGTAATCCGCCACCAACATCAAGTCCATGACGCTGCCCTAAAGTATAAAAGATTGCTCCATCGTGGCGTCCAAGTACTTTATCGGTACGTTTATCGATAATGTCACCTGGTGCTTGTGTGACATATTGGCTCAGAAATTCGCGAATTCCTACCTTACCTACAAAACAAATGCCCTGGCTGTCCTTTTTTTCTGCCGTAAACAATCCTCGCTCTTTTGCCATGTCGCGCACTTGCGGTTTAGTAAATTCACCGAGTGGAAAGAGTGTCTTACCGAGCGCTTTACCAGTCACTCGATACAAGAAATAAGTCTGGTCTTTGTTGGTATCGATAGCCATTTTAAGTACACCATTTTTTACTTGGGCATAATGTCCTGTGGCGATCATATCAGCGCCATCTTCAAGTGCAGCTTCGAGGAATAACTTAAACTTCACCTCTTGATTACACATAATATCTGGATTTGGTGTCCGTCCAGCTTTATATTCATTAATCATGTAGTCGACAACTTTATGCCGGTATTCGGATTCAAAATCAAACACCTTGAAATCAATCCCAAGCTGAACCGCTACGCGTTTAGCATCAGCGAGATCGTCTGCCCATGGACACTTCATCCCAGGTAAATCTTGCGTCCAGTTTTTCATATACACACCGACAACATCATACCCCTGCTCTTTTAATAATGCGGCGCTCAAACTACTATCGACACCGCCACTCATGCCTACGTACACTTTGGTCATCAGCGTGTTCCTCCGAGATAAAAAGCAATGATTTTAAAGAATTCACCAAGCGCTAAATACCAACCTTCAGCCGTAAGCCACCATAGGTCAGTCCATTGTTTGTCTTGTTTTACCGGGTGATTAAGAACGTTAACGTCACTAGCACGACTTGCAAATTCCAATCCAGCACGACGTTGGTGGTAGGCACTAGTCACTAAAATCACACTTTCAATTTGACGAGCCTCTAGTAGCTCGTGTGTCTTAACAGCATTTTGTTTAGTCGTTTCGCTATATTCTTCAATTAAGATCGCTGATGCCGGCACACCCTCTTTGATCGCCTCGATGCGCATCACCGCTGCATTACTTGGACCAGTTTTATCTTGTGCTGCGCCAGAAAAAATCAGCGTATCAGCCCAGCCTCTTTCATACAATCGGACCGCTTCTTGTGTACGAGCTAGTGTATCACCTCCGCTAACAGCGACAATTGCATCAACAGCCTTACAGCTGCCTTGTCCATTCGGCCGTAGTGGACACTTCTCAATATCATTCGGCGTGAGATACACACTAAGACTAAAAATAATAACCGCAATTGCGATAATAATTCCTAATATCGTTTTCATCCTTTTATTCTCGCATACTCAGCCTGCAGGATGTCAACAATAATATCTCCTGCTTTAGCTATGTTATCCTCATTGGAAAGCTGACCAAGTGTGAGGCGCAGGCTCCCGTCAGCTAAAGCGGGATCTAAACCAATTGCCTCCAAGACATGAGAACGAGTGCCTTTATTAGCCGCACAAGCACTTCCGGTAGCTACCAGTACGCCTCGCGCTTCAAGTCCGAACACTACTCGCTCTGCATCAATGCGCGGAAATGAAATATGAAGATGACTTGATAGACGGTGCTTTTGATACCCCGACACAACCGCGTCAGGAAAAGCTTGCAGTAAGCGACGCTGTAAACCATCGCGTAATTGCTTAAGTCGATTTGCCTCTGATTTACGATGCTTTTCAGCCAGACTTAACGCGGTGGCAAACCCTATGACACCAGCCACGTTTTCAGTACCGCTCCGCAGCCCACGCTCCTGTCCGCCGCCGAGGATTTGCGGTGACAAACGTGCTGAGCGAGCTACCCACAATAGTCCGACTTGCTTGGGACCATATACTTTTCCTGCATTAAGAGTCAGTAAATCAACCCCTAGGCGTGCCACATGAATATCAAGCTGACCTGCACCTTGAGAAGCATCACTATGGAGATAAAGCGGCGTGTGATTCCCCGCCTCGAGTCGCACAGAACGTTCTCTTTCAATTACTGTGGCGATGTCGCGTAATGATTGAATTGTACCAAGTTCATTATTAGCTAGCGCCACACTAACAAGTCTCGTATCGGGTTGAATCGCTTGAACAATGGCCTCAGAGGATACAATAGCCCGCTCGTCTACTTCAATGAAAGTATGCTCATGACCAGATGCGGCAGCCAGCACAGCATGATGTTCGCTTTTCGCAGTAACGACGTGTCCGCCAATACCGTTAAATGCTAAATTAATAGATTCGGTCGCACCCGCCGTCATAACCAATTCATCAGCTTTCGCACCAATACAACGCGCCAGCGTATCTTTTGCCGCTTCGTACTCCCGACGCACATTCAGGGCAGGCATATAAGGACTTGAGGGGTTGAAAAAAGACTTATTGAAATATGGCAACATAACCTTAATCACCCGTTCATCAACGGGCGTTGCAGCGGCATGATCAAGATAGATGGTATCGGTACTCACTATGCTTATTATATCAGTTAGCCGAGCTTTTGACCCGTCTGGGGATCACGCTTATAGACTTCGCGCATGACCCGTTCATAATACATCTGAATTGCAACAGTAAGATTACGCAGCTCCTCGCCCTCTAGGAATGTATACCGAGCTCCCTCTTGCACTTTTAGAATTCCATTATCCTGCACCTCATAGCGTGTGGTTGCCTGCTGCGGCTTGCCCTGTGCATCGATCCACTCTTCATGCCAAATCCATGTTATCGGATCAAGATTAAAAAACTCACGCCGTCCACCTTTTTGTACATCACCGAATAATTGAGCGCCAATTTCACTCTCCAACTGTAATAGCTGACGCTCTGTTAGTATCTTGAGTGGTCGTTTTCCTTTAGGTAACTTCAAATTAGGCGATGATGATTGATCATTACCGACAAGTAGCTGAAGAGCTGTTTTAAAAATAGTACCCATGTCTACTCCTTATAACTGCGATGGAGCTATCGCTGCTCGGCGAGCTAATGAAAGACTTTCGCCAAGTGCTTTAATTGTTGCTAGAGAAAGTTGCTCAGGCGTTTTAGTATATGACTGTTCAATAGCAAGCTGGTCACTAGATACACCACCCCTATAGCTATCTGAGACATCTCGCCTAGCATCAATCACTTGATATGGCGTTTCGACAGTACTTTTATGAAAATCTAATTGATCGCCCGTTTGAAACTTTGTGGCGTCTTCTTGATTCGGAATAATAAATTGTTCTGACATACGATAGTCGTCCCATTAGTTAAAATGATTATTTAGGACTGTCTGTTTTAGAGTGCGAATAACGCAATTGCATTTGCGGTTGTAACATCAGCAACTTCTTCGCGCGACAATCCTCGGATTGTTGCATGATAGTCGGCGACGTAGCTCACAAATGCAGGCTCGTTTACTTTACCACGTAGTGGAGAAGGCGTCAAGAAAGGTGCATCCGTTTCAAGTAATACGCTTTCGAGCGGAATAGAAGCAAACATAGCCTGTTGGAGCGGGTCTTTTGTAAAAGTACTAATACCATTAACCCCAATTAGCAGCTCTCGCTGCAAGGCTTTCTCTAAATTAACTAACGTGTCCGTATAGCTATGCAGTTCACCGCGAATTCCTTTGAAATTATCAAAAATAGGCCAAAAATCATCCCATACCGACTCTTCAACGCTAGCAGGTGCATCGCGTACGTGGAATATAACCGGTAAATTATGCTGGAGCGCCATATCGAGTTGAGCTTCGAGGGCGCGTCGCTGCACCTCTCGTGAACTGTGTGTATAAAAATAGTCCAATCCAATTTCACCTACCGCAACCACTCTTTTTTCGTCAAATAAAGTGGTGATTTTTTCATACCCATCCTTACTGTCATGGGGGTGTACGCCAATCGCAGCGTAGATTCCATCATGCTTATTAGCGAAATTAACTGCTTCTAAAGAACTCCGCTCACTTGTTCCGACACACAGCATTTTTGCGACACTAGCCTGACGAGCGCGAAAGAGCACCTCAGCCGTATCTAATGGATAGCTTGATTCATGAATATGACAGTGGGTATCGATGAGCATCTATGCCTCTTTAGCAATTGGAGCTGCACGTGGATCTGGAGTGTGGAGGTATTGCTTCGGAAACAACACTCCCGCATCTACAATGACACCACTTTCAAATGTTTTATGAATCTTTGCTGCAGCATCTGGCATAAATGGTACGAGCAAGTCACCAATCTGTAACAGCGTGCTAGATGCGTGCGCCAATACATCCGACAAATGAGCTTCAGCCTCAGAGTCCTTTTCGCGACGTTTTGCTATTTCCCAGGGTTTAACATTTTCAAGATACTGATTCAAGCCACGTACTGTCACCCAAATTTCATCCATTGCTTTGTTAAACTGAAGTGATTCCATTGCCGCCCGATACGGCTGCATGTCATGTTCACCTGATGCCGTTTCACCTAGTACACCACTTTGATATCGATTAATCATACTCGCTACCCGCTGCAACAAGTTACCAAGATCGTTACCTAACTCATTGTTATAAGCAGTTTCAAACTTTTCCCAGGTAAAATCACCGTCATCAAGTGTTGGAATGTGACGCGCAAAGAAATAACGAAACGCATCAAGACCATATTGATCAATGATTTCATTAGGATCAACCACATTACCAATTGTCTTGCTCATCTTAACATTGCCTACGTTAATAAAGCCGTGCACCATCAGTTTCTTTGGTAGTGGCAACTCCAGTCCGAGTAACATTGCCGGCCAGATGCCCGCATGAAAACGCAAAATATCTTTGCCAATTACTTGGATATCAGCTGGCCAGTACTCTTGCCAACCTTCACGATCAGGATATCCCAAGACCGTAATATAATTGGCTAGTGCGTCCATCCAGACATACATAACTTGTTCAGGGTCACCTGGTACCGGCACACCCCAGCTAAGATGTTTTTTCGGACGCGAAATACTCACATCCTGCAACCCGTCTTTCATGAGTTCGAGAAACTCTTTTTTTCGGAATTCAGGTACAATTTCCATACGACCCGTTTCAATTGCGTCGCGAATTTTATCTGAAAAAGCACTGGCTTTAAGGTAATAATTTTCTTCGCTAAGACGCTGATACGGCTGATTGTGATCAGGGCAAATTCCATTGTTTGCCGCGGCATCCTTGTCGGTCACAAAGGCTTCACATCCTGTACAGTACCAGCCTTCATAGGAGCTTTTATAGATATACGGCTGCAACTTCTGCCATATATACTGCACCGCACCTATGTGGTGAGGGTCAGTCGTGCGAATGAAATCAGTGTAGCTAGCGCCAACTTTTTTCATAAGTGTCTCAAAGTTTCCATACATCTGATCTGTGTAGGTTTTTGGATCAAGTCCAGCCTCGCCAGCCTTAATCGCAATTTTATTACCATGCTCATCAGTTCCTACTTGAAAACGAACATCGTGGCCATTTTGCTGCTGATAACGTGTCCAGATATCAGCTAGAAGATAATCCAGTGCATTGCCAATATGCGGCGTTCCATTCACGTATGGAATGGCGGTAGTAATGTATATTTTTTTTCCCATATATGACTCTATTGTAACAGATACATGAACGTACGTAGGCGACCATAGTGTAATAGAGCAAAAATTCTTGCTAGAACTTAACGGTGTAAGTATATTCTTGCAAGATCCACCCACTGTTCGAGACTCAAAGCCTCTGCCCGCAAATTAGGATCAATGTCCGCTTTGCGTAACAGTGTTTCTGCATCTAGTTTACTTACACCCAATCCTCCACTGATGCTTGAACGCAGCTGCTTGCGCTTGGCAGAAAAACCAGCTTTCACAACTCGAAAGAACTCTTTCTCCGAAATGTCAGTTAGAAATGGACTACGACGCGTTTCTAAAACAACTACTTGCGAATCTACTTTAGGCGGTGGCGTAAATAGCTCTGCTGGCACGATATCGCCCAGACGCACCTGAGCGAATAACTGTGCACTTACCGCTAATATACTCATATCACCAGGCGACGCCGCTAAACGTTGCGCCACTTCTTTTTGGACAAGTAATACCGCTGCAGATGGTTTATTTTCAGCAGTCATAAGCAGCTGTACAATTTTACTTGTAATATAATACGGTACATTCGCAACTACTTTGTAATCTGCTGGCAGCTTCGAAAGATCAAATGATAAGATATCACTTTGAATTACTTCTAAATTTTTACCGGGGAATTGACCTGGCAATTTTTGAGCAAGTTCTTCGTCAAATTCAACCGCAATTACTTTATGACTACGCCTGAGCAACTCACTTGTTAAGGTCCCTAAGCCTGGACCTATTTCAAGTACTGTATCAGTCTCATTTAAATTGGCACAGTCGGCAATATGCGCTAGTACCGCACGATCGCGCAGCCAGTGCTGACCAAGTGATTTTTTAGGTCCTGCCACAAGCCTAATACCAGCCGTTTGCTCGCTTAAAGCTAACCGCATTCTCCCAGCTGCCATATCGTCCGGTTACGTACCCGTTCATCCAGTTGAGCGAATTGACAGGATCGTACGGATTACCTGGCACTTTGCTACATGGCAACGCTTGAGCAAGGCCACATGCACCAGACGACGCATTAACTGCATTTGGATTCCAGCCGCTTTCTTGTGAAACAATGAAATCAGCTGCACCCCAACTAGCTTCAGGGATACTGGATGCACTAAGCCAATCAGTCTTACTGCCGCCGCCAGTATATGGCATAACCGCAGACTTAGTTCCGACTACCTCAACCTGCTTTTTTGGCTCTTTCGTCACGACGCTTTGAATTTCTTTACGACTTGTTTCTTGACCATTCTGCATATTAATTTCGTAGGTTACGGTACGTTCACCTTTTACACCAGGTGTTTCTATTTCTCGATATCCGATTTCTCGATCAGCATCACGAATTTGTTCAATTGGAAAATCGATAGCCTCCTCTTCGGTGACTGTCTGTACACCGTTGCGCCAAAGCTCTACCGTCATCCCTTTTGTTATCGGCGTCGCCTCTTTTACCGATAGCGTGTCTTGTTTACCAATAGTAATATCTTTTGCTTTCAGCATGTCGCCTACAGTACTAGCCGAAGTCCTGGCCTCGGTTTTTTTACCGTACAGAATAAGTGTGAAAGCGATTGAACGGTCAATCGTCATCTCAAGACCAGCGCCACCCATCAAAATATTATCAACACGATCTAC
Source organism: uncultured Candidatus Saccharibacteria bacterium (assembly GCA_946886125.1). Next base: position 8,054 of record CAMPHY010000008.1, read on the forward strand.
CTCGGCTATATCTTCATCGTACAGCTCCACACCTGCATCATCTGCAATCTGTTCTGGTGTTTGATAGGGTGTCATAATTTTCTGCCGCGTATTGCCATCGACGACAATAACTGGCCGTGCTCTATAAATGTTGACGTTATAATTTGTTGCTACGAGCTTCTCATCTCTACGTGGCTCTACCATATCGTTTTCATCAATATGAATACCGGCGTCTTCAAGTACTGCGCCGATTGTTGCCGCCTTAGACAATACGACCCGCTCTGTTCCACGGTCATAAATCGTGATGAGACGACCATCGCCACTCTCTGGCAAATTACTTTGAGCACCAGCGACTTGATAAAGAATAAAACCAACTAAGAAAATGCCAAAAACGACACCACTGAGTATCAATGTCTTGAGGGAGGGAAAATACGAACGTTTAATTGCTCTCATAAATAGGTCACACTTCACACAGTGCTTAGTCTATTATAGCAAATTACCAGACTGACTCATAATCGATCTAGGCGTGCATACTCAGCATTTAATTTTTTACTATAGCCACTATCAAATAATATTGTTACCGCTAAGCCATCGATATCCGTCACCTCTCCAGCACCAAATGCTGAAGAACGCACGCGATCACCGATCCCAAATGGCAGTTCGTCACTTACGTATTCAGGCTCGGCAACATGAGTCGTTTCTGAGCTCGTCATCGCCGCTTTGTCACCCATGTCAGCCAAGAAACGCGACGGTGGATTGTATCCACGTTGACCAAATTGCAGGCGGCTCTGGGCATAAGTTAAATGTAGCTCTTGTCGAGCTCTGGTCATACCCACATAACAAAGTCGCCGTTCTTCTTCGAGCTCACTGGGGCCAGCTTCATAGACACGCGAGTGAGGAAAAATCCCCTCCTCCATACCCACCATGAATACGACGGGAAATTCCAGACCTTTTGCAGCATGTATGGTCATCAGTGTTACCTTTTGGTCATTTTCAAGACTGTCGGCACTCGACATGAGCGCAACCTCCTCCAAAAACTCTGGTAGTTCTACAAAGCTTTTTGCATCAGAGAGCAGCGAACCAATATTCGCCTCTCGCTCTTCGGCCTGTGGCGTACCGTCCTGCAGGTAATCCCTATAACCAGTCGTTATGAGCAATTTTTCAATAATATCGCTTGGCCCCGATTGGCCAACCATAATCTGCAAACTCCGTAATTTTTCACCCAAGCTGCGCAGTGCTGTACGTGCACGTGGCGTTAACGAACTCGTTTGGTCAACATTCGCAAGAGCCGCAATGATATCGAACCCACTACCCGCTTGCCACAACAAAAACTTTTCGAGACTCGTTGCACCAATGCCGCGCGTCGGCACATTAACAATTCGGCTAAAACTCATACGGTCATTAGGCTGGTACAGCAAGCGCAGATAGGCAATGATATCTTTGATTTCCTTACGATCATAGAAGCGGACGCCACCAATAATTTGATAAGGGACACGATGCTGTAAAAAAGCTCGCTCTAGTGTATAGCTCTGCGCATTCGCACGATATAGAACGACGAAATCACCGTATCGCCTCGCACCCATTGTGACATGAGTCGAAATACGACCAGCGACGAGATTAGCTTCCTCGCCCTCATCATAAGTTCCGTGCACCTGAACCGGTGCACCACCTGTTTCGATCGTCCATAGCTTCTTATCCGTCCGCTGTGTATTTTTTGTAATTACATTGCTGGCGACCTCTAAAATCTCAGCCGTACTGCGATAATTTTGTTCGAGCTTAATCACCTTCGCACCCGTAAAGTCACGCTCAAAGTTTAAGATGTTTGTAAAATCAGCCCCACGCCAGCTATAAATTGACTGCCAGTCATCCCCTACGACGCATATATTGTGCTCTTCGTTTACGAGTAGCTTAATAATTTGATATTGCGCCGCATTAGTATCCTGATACTCATCTACAAGAATGTGTTTAAACTGACTTTGCCATTTCTTTCGGATATCTGGTGCTTCTTTTAATAATCGGACCGTTTCGAGCAGCAAGTCATCGAAGTCAAGCGCCCCTGCCGTCTTGCGAAGCTTTTCATAGCGAGCATAAATAGTTGCAATACTTTTTTGATACGGAAACTGAGCTGTTGACTCAAACTCGCTAGGTGAAACAAGTTCATTTTTAGCATTTGAAATAGCAGCACTAACACTACGAGCTTTAATATCCTTATCACCAATAGATAGTTCTTTCATTGCTTGCTTTACCAGACCCTGACGATCGTCCTCGTCATATATAACAAAATTATGAGCGATCCCAATTTCCTGGCCCTCTAGCCGCAATAATCGGACGCAAATGCCATGAAATGTTCCCATCCATGGCATAAAACCGCGATGACTACTATTCTGCCCGAGTAGCATGCCCAGTCGTTCACGCATCTCACGAGCAGCTTTATTAGTAAAAGTAACGGCTAAAATTTGATTAGGCCAAATGCTCTGGTGCGCAATCAAATACCCAATTCGATGAGTGAGTGTTTTCGTTTTACCGCTCCCCGCTCCAGCTAAAATAAGAAGTGGCCCAGAGGTCGTCTGAACAGCATCAGCTTGTGCCTCGTTTAATCCCTCAAGTAGTTCCATTATTTCTATTATAAACTATATCGGCTCACTCTACAGGACCGAGATATTAGATTACTCCAGAAAAATACAAAGCAGCCGCCCCACCAGCACCGACAGCAAGAAGTAAAATAGTCCAGACGACTATCATCCAACCTGATTTATGCTTTGCTGGATGCGCAAGCGGCTGATGATAGCTATCTGTATCAAAAATAGCCGCATGCTCGTTGTCGCCCGTACTCGGTTCTTCACGATACTGTTGTGATATCGAAGCTGGTCCAGCCGGTTCAGATACCGGCCTTACTGACATTGCAGTAGATGGTTTCGAAGCTGGCACTGTAGCAACCTCTGGTGCAGCAACCTGATCAGACTCTATTTTCATTAGTTCACTATGCAATTCTGCCGGTAGCTCAGGCTGAGTTTCTTCGAGTGTTTCCACTGGATCAGCAGCAAGCTGCTTGTTTGCGTCTTCATTTTGCTGATTAGATTGAGCTTGTGACTCATCCTTTTGTAGAGATGCCTTACTGTGTAAATCAGTAGCAAATGCGCCAAGCGGCCGCTTCTCAACCTTAGTATCAGATAAAAACGGTGTCGAAAGTGGTTCGGCCATAGCTTCAGCATCCAAAGACGAATCGCTACGAGAAATAGTACTAGCTTGCGGTGAGACTGGCGCATCCGCAGCAACTGTTTGCTCTTGCTCAAAGTCCTGTAGCGCAATAGGGTCAGGCCATTCACTTTTTGAACCAGACTCATCGACCGGTGTAGGCACCGGCATTGATGGACTCGGTACGGGCTGCGAGGGGCTCGGAGATATCGGCTGAGCAGGTGTTGCCGTTGCCACATTGTACTGCTTTGGCATATCAGCCGACCGTGATAGCGGTGGCGTCAAACTCACACCCTCGCGAGATACTGGGCGTGAAACTGTTTTCATGTCGGACGAAGGATGCACAACATCCATAAAGCGGCCGCCTGCCCGACGAGCAGCTGGCGGAGTAGTAGCTCTCATACCGCCGGCTGGTCTCTCCAATACCTGTCCAGCTTGTGCAGCAGATTTTTCAATGGCCGCACTAAAAGAACTTTTATTATCTTGAGATAACGTAGGGTTGATCGTCAGCATTTTCTCCGTTGATTCCGATTTGGAATCGGACGAAGCGCCCTTCGGCGCACCGGTCATTAACGAATTTACCGCCCGATCAAGTTCATCAAAATCTAAATCTTTCATCTATCCCTACCCTACTTCTTAGTACTTACCGCATTGGTCTTATGAGCCTTTTTCACAATTTCATTGAACGCATGGTCATCAAGACTTGCACCTCCGACCAAAAGGCCGTCAACATCGGGTATCGCTAAATAATCCGCTGCACTGTCAGCCGTAACACTTCCACCATACAATACCTGAACATCCTCAGAGGCCTGCTTGCCATACAAATGTTTCACGTGACCACGAATCGCTTTAATCGCTTTTGCAACGTCTTGCGGCAGAGCATTATTACCAGTTCCGATTGCCCAGACTGGTTCGTAGGCGATTACAACCTGCTTTAATTCTTCACTCGTGACATTGGTCAATCCACCAACAAGTTGGTCATGCAGGACATCGAGTGTCTCACCGTATGTACGCTCTGCAGTCGTTTCACCAACACAAAGAATAGGACGAATACCATTCCGGATTGCAGCCTGGACTTTATTGCGTACATCTTTGTCGGTCTCACCAAATACATGCCTTCGCTCCGAATGGCCAATAAGAGCATAGTCAACAATGCCTCGTAATTGTGTTGCGGACACTTCACCAGTGAAGGCGCCATGGTCGCGCCAATAGAGATTTTGAGCAGCTAGTTTGAACTGACGACGATTCACTTGCAGACTCAATGACTGAAGTGTAAACATTGTTGGCGCCAGCACAATCTCAACATCTCGACGCACCTTAACTGTTTCGGCAAGTTGGTGTAAATATAAACTTGCCTCGTGCATATTAAGGTTCATTTTCCAGTTTGCAACGATAAGGGTGTCTTCTTTTGCCATCATACTTACGCTTAGTGTATCCTAATTATTTACGGGCGTCTAGCAGGCTTTGTATACCAGGCAGCACCTTACCCGCCATCAAATCTAAACCTGCTCCGCCCCCTGTAGAGACATGGCTAAAACTCTTTCCACCTTGGCCGTCCCAATTTAATACAAAGTCGGCCGTATCACCGCCGCCAATAATAGACGTCACTGATGAATGAGTAGCAAGCGCCATCGCCATCCGCGCCGAGCCATGTGCAAATTCTGCCAATTCACTATAGCCAACCGGTCCATTCCAGATAACCGTGCCGGCTGCTTCTACTATTTCCGTGAAGCGATTAATTGTAGCATCGCCAATATCAAGCGCTATGTCGTCGGGTGCAATCATTTCCACTTTCCGTACAGTACGTTTAGCAGAAGCGTTAATTGTACTTGCAACTGCAACATCAGTTGGCAGTACAATAAAATCATCTACCTTATTATCACCAACCTTTTTACGTGCAGCCGCAAATAACGCATCGAGAACGTCACCCTGATTAGTTTCAATTTTGCTTTTTCCAACAGCGATATCTTTGTATGCCAAAAAAGTATTTGCCATAGCGCCACCAATTAAAATAGTATCGGCCAATTCTACAAAATGTTCAATCACCCCAATTTTATCGCTCACTTTTGCACCACCGAGTACTGCTACAAAGGGTCGCTTCGGCTCATTCATAGCGCGAGTGATTGTTGTGTATTCATTTTCGAGCAATAGCCCAGCCACACTAGGAAGACATAATGTAATTGCCTGAGTACTTGCGTGAGCCCGATGCACAACGCCAAAACCGTCTTGTACAAAATAACGCGCACCGGTACTTTGAGCAATACTTTTCGCAAACGCATGATCGTTTGCTTCTTCTTCGTCATAAAAGCGTAGGTTCTCTAGCAATACCACACTAGTTTTAGGGGCGCGTTTTACTACTTGGCTAACGCGATCACCTTTACAATCATCAATAAAATGCACCGGGCGACCAAGTAGCTGAGCCAATCGCTCACCAACGACTTCCAAACTATATGACTGCTCACGACCACTGGGACGCCCCAGATGACTCATGATCACCACTTTACACCCTTTTTCAAGAAGATATCGTAGCGTCGGAAGACTGGCTTTAATTCTTAAATCATCACGTATCTGCCCCTTGCTATCAAGAGGTACGTTATAGTCCGCTCGCACCAGGACTGTTTGGTGCTCTAACGGTACATCACGAATTGTTTGTTTACTAAAATTCATCCCCACCCATTCTCATCTTTGCTTTTATTCTAGCACGCGTACGCGAATTGTATCAGTAGCTCCAACAAGACCCGGCTGCCTACCGCTCACAATTGCGACACGGACTGTTTTGTTTTCGCCAAAGTAGCCTTCGGCGTGTAGTTCTTTGGCGATATCATAGCCGGCACGCTCACCGTCTGGGCGTACAAAGCTACGATTAGCGTAACTCAATGATAGCTGCTGAGCCGCTCGCTTACTGCTTGTCACGCTAATAATAGGTAAGTTTGGACGATGACCAGCAATATTTGAAGCCGTAGCCCCTGTTTTTGTCTCTGCTACAATTGCATCTACTTTTAGATCAGCTGCCAGACTGACCGCTGCAGCACTAATAGCATCTTGTTGAGCATTCTTACTATGAATCTCATCGTGAATTGGCGCAACCGACGCATGATCCTGTGTATATAGCACGACACGTTTCATCGCCGCTACCGTTTCAAGTGGATAACTACCGTTGGCTGTCTCGTCACTCAACATAATCGTATCAGCTCCCTGTATCACAGCATTGGCGACATCACTCACCTCCGCTCGAGTAGGCTCAGGTGAGTCAACCATACTTGCCATCATTTGCGTTGCGACGATACTTAATTTTCCATGCTTACGGCACAGGGCGATAATGCGACGCTGCACTATAGGCACGATTTCAGCACCAGCTTCTACCGCCAAATCGCCACGTGCCACCATCACTCCATCGCTCGCCTTAATAATTTCTTCGAGCACATCATCTTTAATAGCAGCTTTAGTTTCAATTTTTGAAATCAGCTGCGCATCAGAACCAAGACCGACGAGCATTTGGCGAAGATTATGAATATCATCTGCGCTCTGCACAAAACTAAGCGCTACATAGTCAATATCTTTTGTTGCACCGTACTCAACATCTCGGATATCTTTTGGTGTCAAAATATCACCACCAAAATCGGTGTCCGGGAGATTAATGCCCTTCTTGCTCATCAGTGTGCCATTATTTTCTACGCGAAGTGTAATAGCCGTATCTGAAGGGATGTCGATGACTGTCGTGCGAATTTTACCATCAAAAATATAGATCGGCTCACCGACTTTTACCTTTTCCGCTAAATTATATTGAACTGGTAGCGTCATGCCATTATGCTCAGCGGCGTGATCAAGAACAATTTCATCACCCGTCTTTACATCTACATTTTCATTTAGCATACCGAGACGAATTTTTGGACCCTGCAAATCTTGCAAGATAGCCACAGGCTTACCAGTATTTTTTGTTACTTCCCGGATCCATTTAATCTGGTCATCGCGTTCAGCATAATCACCATGACTAAAGTTAAGGCGAAATCCATTGACGCCAGCAAGAGCTAACTTTTCAATCATTTCAGGGTTTGATGTTGGTGGGCCTAATGTTGCCAAGATTTTTGTACGTTTAAATATAACACTCATGAGATCTATTGTAGCACCATATCATCTGTTAAATTTGTAAAATTTTCTGCTCGATAAGATAGCGAAAATTCCAGCCATCTTCCCGTTCAGTTTTATAGCTCCAAAAGAACCATGCCTCCGCTTGGGCAAATGCTTCAAGCTGCGCTTCACCAAATTGCTGCTCCGCATGACGTCGCGCTACGCCCGAAAGTGAACGTACATCAAGCCCTAAACTCCATTCGCCAATAATAACCGGCTGATCTTGTTGCCACGTCGCAATAGAACGCCGCATATAATGTGCTTTTTTTATATGCTGCTCAAGTGTTAGTTGTTTGTCTGTCTCGGAAAATGCTTGGTAGTGATGCACGTCCATAGTCGCGCACGAATGATTAATCGCTCCAGTCCATATTTCAGGCTGAAATGCGTCACTAAACACCACCCTAATATTCTTAGCCTCAGCATTAAGTCGGCGCACAATTCTTCGAGTCCACCGGCGCAATTGTCGTTCCTGACGAGCCGTTACTGGCATCGGCTCATTAAGGACTTCGATCCCCCAAAACACCTGGCTATACCTTAAGTGCTTCACTAAGCGCAGCAAAGTTTGTGTCGTCTTGCGGCGATGTTGCCATACATACCAGTCCTGCTGCCCCATTTTTCCGCTATGGTCTTTGCCATTTTGAGAACCATAAGCAGCATGCAGACATACAAGTATTTGTATGTTGTATTTTTCCGCCATTTGAAACGTCCAGTCGAGTTTCTCTTTCGCACTTATTAAGGGAGGGTGATCATCAAGCGCCCAAAAACCAACTGGAAGACGAATAATATCAATACCCCGCTGGTGCATCCACTGAAAATCAGCTTCTGTAATAAATGTCTCGCGATGCTTTTGAATTTTTTCAGCAGCATTCTTTGTGCGCACTAGACTGTACTCATCATGGGCATTAGTACCAACAAACAAACTAGGTGTCATCCATTTTTCGAGCACCAGCCAGCCGCCTAAATTAACACCGCGAAGAGATTTTTGCTCAGAGTTATTCATCTTCTTAGTATAACTCGCTACACGGTACGCATTATTCTTTTGTCGTAGCAAAAAATGCTTATTTTGCATTAAGCCTACTTTTGCCTTCAGGGTGACTACTCGTCGCGGAAGCTAGCTACGATTGACTGACCTACTGATATCGATACCATTGTTTGACAAGTGTAGAGCATAACGCCGCGGTGCGTGCGAGCTCGGAATCTCTTAGTAAAATAAAGGTCGCTGTCAACCTTAATGATTTCATGTGCAATTACCTCAACATTTCGATAATTAGCGTCGACGTACGGATATTTTCGACGGATAATATTCACGAGCTCATTGAGACTAACATACGTTTTGTCGCCTACACGAAGGCCTTGGCCTGTATGAACAGCACTCGGCAGTTCGGCAAGACAAGCCTGAATTTGCTCTTCATCGTAGGCTTCAATTGCTTCGTGACTACGACGCACCATTCGAATATCAATATCTTGGTGCTGCTTTAAATGATTGAGCGCAAAACTATCAACAGTGAGACGTGTAAATAATCTTCCAGCCGAAGCAAATGTTCGGACTTTGCCGTCTTGCTTGATTGATGCTTGACCACGCGTCAAGTGAGGTAACGTCTCAAGTAATTCGGCATATAAGGTGTAACTGTTTATGATCGTTTCGACAGCGCCATATTCTTTAAAAATAGCATCGATCGATTGTTTCATAGCTGTCATATGTTCTGGTTTGATATCGCCGATCGCTGAACCATTTTTAATACTTTTCAGCGTGAAGATATCAGCCATTGAAACTTGCGGTGCAGTGTTTGATGCAATAGTGTCGACAATATCAATGGCGAGGGCGGGTCGATTGTCATATTTTTTACGCAAAATTCGTCCTGTACGCTGACGAGCCGACACAAGTGACCTTGTTGGTCGGGCATTGATAATAACATTTGCACGCTGACTATCCCAGCCTTCGGTCAGGACATCGATGTAGGTTAAGGCATCGATAGTCCCTTTTTCAAACTCGGCGTAAATCTTTTGACGAGCCGCAGCTGAAATTGAACTTGTAATTGCACTGACACGTATTTGGCGTGGGATGCCATTTTCATCGTCAATAAATTGCTCAGATAACATATCGGCCAGGAGGCGTGGATGTGTCATTGTGTCGCCTGGAATGCAAGCGATGATAGGTGCATTTCCTGCTCGAATCAGCTGAGCTGCAATTGATACAGCCATACGATTACGATTTGTATTGTGTATCAATTGTTTCAAACTTTTGCTTTCATATTCACCGTGCATACCGATTGAAAATTCTTGGGCTGTTGTTGCGGGTGCAGGAATAGCAATAGGAATGACCGATGAAAGCATATCGAGTTCAATCGCTTCTTTTAGGTCCAATCGATGAATTAAGGTCGGCAGTAG
>CAMPHY010000009.1 GCA_946886125.1 uncultured Candidatus Saccharibacteria bacterium
GATGAAACATACGATCCACCCTGCGTTATTACGGAGTGTTCGTTTCATGTACTTCTTCCTCTTCTTCGATAGGTGGAATGATTGACTCATCCGACGGCGTAACAAGCGATGGTGCCTCTGTAATTACCTCAAGTGCCTCAACCGGATCTGATGTCGGAGAAGCTGACGGGCTTTCGATAGGCACTTCAGCATCTGATTGAGCCACTGGTTGTGGTTCAATCGCAGTTGGCGCTACCTCAGGTACTGGTTGTACCTGCACTGGAACAACTGGCGCCCCCAATGGAGACTGTTCGGTCCGCAGACTTGGCTGCGGATCGAGTGGTTCAGGTATTACAACCTGAATGCTCAGCTGCCCGGAACGGACATCTTGAAAACTTGCATTGGTCGTGGGAAGAGTTGCAAACAAACAACCCACAGCACCGATCGCTACTCCTGAAAGCAGCGTATTCTTGCGCAAGCGCATTATTACTCCTTCTGATGGAAACGAGGTGAATTGTCTATGGACGTGTGCGTAAGATCCAGAAAATGTTTCAGAACCTTACGTTCATTTCAATAGATGTGTTGGGGTGCAGTAGGCACTCATCTTCCTTTGAAGGAAGAGAGTGCCTACTGCGTTGAACAACCCAGAGGCTACTTCTGGTTGAGCGTGACCGTGGCGATCGCGCCCACCTTGGTTCCCTGCCACTCGTTGCCGGCCGACTGATCGAGTTCAACCCGAAGGTTGAAAGCCCGAGTCTGACCTGGCTCCACCGTGCCGAGCACGATGGTCGAGATGTTGGCGGCCGGAGCGGGAGCCACGATGCCGTCGACACCGATACGCAGGAGATTGGCATTCTGGCCGTTGTTGGGCGCGAACGAAACTCCACTGATCGGTGCACCGATACTGGCATCGGCGGCAATGCTGCCGGTGTTGGTGACGTAGAACGTCTGGACCTGCGACTGACCGGGTGCCAGGTTGGCAAAGTCGAGATCGAAGGTTCCAGCGGACTCCTTGTTGTCGGTCAAGCCGATGGACAGCGTAGCAGTGTTGATGTCAACACGCCCCGTGTCACTGGCGCTGAAATCGGCACCGGTAGTTGGTACGAGTACCAATCCAGTGATGAGTGCAGCTCCGGCAATTCCGCCAGCGATCTTCTTCGTGGTGCTGAGGGACATGATAGTCCCCTTTCTTCGGCTTTACCCGAATAGTAGTTGTAAAACAATGAGTGTAAAACAGTACCGCCCCAAAAGATCTGGGTTGTTCCTCATGACTAGCACGAGTTACCTGCATCAGCATACGCCTTCAATAAACATATGTCAACACTTTTTTTATATTTCGCAATACCCCTTATGCTTTTTGTAACGTGATCTTCAGAGGTGAGCCTTCTACCTTTACGTCTATTTGATAGTCATAAATATCGTCATCGACTGCGGTGGCTAACGTCTCGGCTGCAATAACTGACCCATGCTCATCAATTGCCCGCAGCACATCATCTTCCGCAGATGCGAGGCTGAGACAAATGCGGTCATCGACATTTAGCCCGGCATTTTTACGAGCACTTTGTACGTGGCGGATGATTTCGCGCATCAGCCCTTCACTTTTCAGTTCAGGCGTCAGCTCAAGATCAAGCACCAATTCTTCTCCTTGAAGCACAGATTTTACATTCAATTCTTCGGTGAGTATTTCCGTAAAATCAACAAACTCACCAAATGTAGGAATTGCCACGCTCGCAAGTGGCTGACGCACTTTCATACGTTCTTTAGCACGAATACTCAGTCCAGCATTAACATATTCACGCACGGTTTCCATGTCATTAACTACGAGTTCATTGACATGTCCTGATTTTGGCCAATCCAGTAAGTGCACACTTTCGCCGCCAGTGAGTTTTTGGTAAAGTTCTTCGGCAAGAAACGGCGTAAATGGTGCCATTACTTGTGACAGCTGCACAAGCACGTAATGAAGAGTTCGGTAGGCATTATTCTTATCGGTATCATCACCTGATTTCCAGAAACGGCGCCGTGATCGACGGACGTACCAGTTTGAAGCATCCTCGATAAATGGCAGGATCGGCTTTACGGCATTTGGAATGTCATACGCATCAAGGTGCTTTTCTACTTCCGAAGTGAGTTGATGCATACGACTGACAATCCACTGATCGAGCGGATTTTCAAGCTGATCAGTTGGATCACTTGTATCGCCGTCCCACTCCCACTTATCGACTTCGGCGTACATTGTAAAGAAGTCATACATATTCCAGATCATGCTCAATTTGCGTGCGACATCACCGACTTCTTTATCCTGCAGCGCAAAATCTTCTCCGTTAAGAAGCGGGCTCTGGAGGAGCAAGAATCGAAGACTATCGGCTGAGAACTTGTCCATTAGTTCATTTGGATCGGTGTAGTTTCCATAGCTTTTACTCATCTTACGCCCATCATTACCCGCCACGTTACCAGTAACGATTACATTTTTAAATGAATTTTCACCAAACAGTGCCACACTCATGGAGTGCATATAATAAAACCACGCACGCACCTGACCGATATACTCTACAATGAAATCTCCAGGAAAATTAGCTTCAAACTTGGCTTTATTTTCGAACGGATAATGGAACTGTGCAAAAGGCATACTGCCCGCTTCAAACCAGCTGTCCATTACTTTGTCGATACGTGTATATGTCTCTCCTTCAAGTTCAAATGTGATGTCATCAACCCATGGGCGATGATAATCATCGAGCTCTTGTCCAGATAGCTCTTTTAGTTCAGCGTAACTTCCGACAACTTTCACCTTGCCAGTTTCAGACTTCCAGACTGGCATCGCCGTTGCCCAGAAGCGATCGCGTGACAAGTTCCAATCCGGTGCTTGTTCGATTGTTTTTGCAAAACGACCTTTTTTCACATGATCCGGGAACCAGTTGATATTACCGTTTTGCTCAAGCATTGTCTCGCGCTGCTCATCGATATCCATAAACCAGCTTGGATGCGCTCGGTACATCAGCCGCGTACCACAGCGGTGACAGTGCGGATAACTGTGACGATAATAATCAATCTTCCAGACGATACCACGTTCTTTGAGTTCTTTGGCGATTGGCTTGTTCGCCTCCCATACATTTTGACCTTCCCAGTCACTCTCGGTGTAATGCCCATTCTCATCAATCACATGTACTACGGGAATTTTTTCTTTTCGCGCTAGCTCAAAGTCCTCTTCGCCATAAGCGGGCGCAAGATGTACGATGCCAGACCCGCTATCAGTCGTCACATAATCGGCATGCCAAATTTTATGCGCATTACCGCCGCGATGCTCGCCAAGAATTGGTTCATACTCTTTTCCAACCAGCTCCTCACCCGTTAGTTCGCGCACGACTTCATACTGTAGTGGTTGATGTTTTTCGTCCGTCAGCACCTGCTCGACAAGATCTTTAGCAAGAATCAATTGCTCATCGCCAAGTGTGACCTGTACATATTTAACATCTTTATGTACGGCTACGGCGGTATTTGCCGGCAGTGTCCATGGAGTCGTCGTCCAGGCGAGCAATGATATATTCTCGCTGGCGAGCTTAAATTTCACATACACACTTGGGTCCGTAACATCTTGGTACGCACCAGCGTCCATCGTCACCTCTGCTTTTGAAAGTGGCGTCGCATCAAGCGTACAGTACATGAGTACCTTTTCACCTTCATAAATCTTGCCTTTTTCATAAAGAGTTTTAAATGCCCACCATACCGATTCCATGTATTCTTTATCCATGGTTTTATATGCACCCTTAAAATCAACCCATCGACCAATTCGATCAACCGTGTCTTCCCAAAGACTACTGGTTTGCACCATATTTTCACGACATGCAAGAATATACTTTTCAATACCGTAATCCAGCACTTCTTCACGTGAGTTAATGCCGAGCTTCTTTTCAGTATAGCGTTCTGCCGGCAGCCCGTGACAGTCCCATCCCCAGACTCGCTCTACTCGCTTGCCTTTCATTGTTTGGTAACGAGGCACAACGTCTTTTACAATAGAGCTTAGTAGTGTTCCGTGATGTGGTACGCCAGAAATAAACGGCGGGCCATCGTAGAATACATAACTGTTGTCAGATGAACGCTGTTCAATTGATTTTTCAAATGTTTTATTCTTTTTCCACTGTTGGACGAGATCCTTCTCGTATTCAAGTGCACGGCGGCGAGTGTTAGCTTTAAACTTCATCTTGAGTGTCTCCTTTTCGTATCATTTTTACTTCTGGAATTTTATCAGCAAATAACACTTCCGAATTGGGTATTTCCATAAACCCCCACTTGCGATAAAAAGCCTTGGCACGTTCATTATATGCCACCACGCCTAGCTCAATTGGCTTTGAAGCATCAAACCATTCGATAGCACGTTGCATTAGCTGCCCCGCGATACCCGATCCATGATACTCTTTATCAACATACAGCGATCCAACATGTTGCGTGCCATTCTCATCGACATACGGTGATGTCACGCCGATCACTTCACCACGACTATCTTTGGCTACCCAAGCAGCGGTTTTGGCGTTATCAAAGCGCTCACGCCTACGTTCCATACGTTCAGAGGAAAGCTGTTCTTGATTACGAGCTTCAATCCACTCATGAGTTACCCCGAAGTCGTTATTCACATAAGTATCAAGCCATGACTCTAAGCGCATATGCGTCGCCGCCTCGATATCATCAAGACTCATTGCATCAATCGTAAATACTTTGGGCTCTTTTTCCATATATTCCTTTCGTTAGAAAACAAAAAATCCCTGTCTAGTCACTGGAATCCGATTGCTCGGACGGTACCATCCAGTTTCTAAAAAGAGATTCTTTCTAGCGCTTAGTTGTTCGCCGTATCGTCGCGTATACGCTGAGTTCTAATAAGTTATTCACCGTTCTTCCCAGGTAACTTCGCGGTTGATAGCCGCTCACTTGCCTATGCAAAATGTTATTACTGATTATAGCGTAGCATTCGCAGAACCTCAAGCAGCAGAGTTATTTGAGTCGTCGTATATACCCCACTACGGCAAATCCACCGGCGGTTAATAAACCGGCCCCCACTATACCGACTACTAGCTTTGGCGTATTTGTGTGAATTTTATCAACATCACGTTGATCTACAGTGATGAAATCTGGAAGTAAAAATAATTCAGCTTGTGGCGGCGATTGCGCAGTAGGCAGCGCAACAGTCGTAGGTAACGGCGATGACGGTATACTTTCATTATCTACTCCTTCTCTCTTAGTAATGGGCTGGATAATTTCAGGCCCTTCTTCTGATTGCTGCCGAGGTATCACCAACGTAGCGCCCGTTGCATTACGCAACAACACATCGTCAAACGTCTTTGTTTCTATAGCAATATTATAGGTTCCCGGCATTAGCTGTATATCTTCCAGAGAAAGAATGAGAGTCCAACTATTTCCAACGGCCGTAAGCTGAAAATTATCTCCAAGTGTATACCAATAATTGCCTACTCCAATGCGCAACATGGCGGTTTGATTTGCAAGATAAAAACCGCGTATAAGCAACCTACCCTTGCTCAGTTGAACATCATGAAGCGTCGGAACGATTTGACGATAACAAGCATCGTCGACAGCATTTTCGTTTAACTGTGCAGAAGTATACGTACATAGTAGAGGCTTGATTTCTTGACGCAGTTGAACTTGCTGAGCATTTACAACCATGCCGCCAACCACAACGGCCATTACACTGCAGAATAACCCCGCACACAACAGCTTCATCATTGCGCTACTACCGTTGCCGTCAACTCAATGCGATAATCACCACCAGATTGATCGCCAGGAATCGTCTGATACATCTCTGGTCCATAATAAAGCCACCCGCAATCAGCTTGAGCAGATGAACCGGATATAAGCGTAATTTGATCAACAACACCGTCACTAAATGATTCTGGATCACCTGACCACATAAGACCAGCCGTTGAACATCCATCAAGTGGATTAAATGATACCGTATCAAGTCCAAATGCTAGTTGTCCAGCATAGCCATCACCATCAGATCCTGAATTACAGCCTGCTGGACTACCGCTTGGATCATTAAAATCATAGTATGCGCCAGTGTCAGCACTTTCCCAAAGCGCTGTACGGCCACCTGTCGGCGCTATACTGACACTCCAGGAACCAGCCACCGATCCCTGTTGAGTCACAAGTAACTTATCTCCGTTATAACTACCGAAATATCCAACGGCTGTCTGACACTCGGGCGACCGGTTACGTGGTTCAAAGGCGAAAGCAGGATTTGAAATAGGTGATCCGTTGAAATCAACAAAACCAATTTCAACACTACCTGCAGGGATAATAATTTCAGGATAGGCAACAAATTGCTCTAGCGGTTCCCCATTCTCATACGTCATTTTTAGACAAAAATGAGCACCAGCACTTCCTGTATTATGTTTAAGTGAAAAATCCCAAAGAGTATTTTTGTATGGCGCCACGTCGACGCTATTTGTAAAAGTCGTACCCGAACCAATGTAATGCTGGTAAACGGTGTCGTCAGCTTCAGTTGGATCATCGGGGTCTTGTGTGATCGGCGCGTTTGTCGTAACAGATGAATTTGGATACCAAGCAATTGCCGAGGTTGCAGTAACATCTGTAAATCCGTTTATTTGCCGTTCACAAGTTACAGCCGTCTTGAGGGCATATTGTAATTTAAATGAATTTGAGTTTGACATTACAGTACGATCATCACCCGGCTTTGTCGCTACAGGAGTGGCCGCGACAGCACTATTACTAGCTATAGTTGTTCCGTCGCCAAATACACCATTACTATTACCGCCCCAGCAGTAGATAGCGTGTGAGGCGACCGCACAAGTATGCGCGAATCCTGAAGATACACCCACTATAGACGTCCCGCTTAAGGCACCTGATGTCGCAACTGCGACTGGTGTTGCTGATTGAGTAGCAGAATTATTACCGAGTCGTCCAGCATTTGCACCCCAACAGTAAGCTTGCTGATCAGCCATGGCACAGGTATGAGCATTGCTTGAAGAGATAGACTGAACGCTCTTACTATTAATAACACCAGATGTATCGACAGCAACCGGCGTTAGTGATTCTGTTGTTGTATTATTGCCTAGCTGACCATTAAAATTACCGCCCCAACAATAAGCACGCTGACTTGCAACTGCGCAACTATGTACAGCACCGGCAGAGATACTTGTCACTGTCTTTCCTAAAAGACCACTGCTAGTGTTAACCGCTACGGGAGTAGTCGATTGTGCTGTTGCTCCATTACCAAGCCGACCATTCGTATTCATACCCCAGCAAAAAGCTTGTCCATCTGCCGTAGCACAGCTATGAGTGGTACCTGCTGAAATATCTGTTACGACCTTACCTGCAAGTACGCCAGTTCTTGCTACCGCCGCCGGTGCTGTCCGCGTCAACGTCGTACCATCTCCAAGTCGTCCGTTCAAGTTATACCCCCAGCAAAAAGCTTGTCCATCTGCAATAGCACACGTATGTGAGTCGCCTGCTGAAATATCTGTTACTACTTTGCCTGATAATGCGCCAAATGCATTGACTGCCGTTGGCACTGAAGTGTTGGAATTTGCCACCGTTCCTAATCGTCCACTGTTATTATTACCCCAGCAAAACGCCTGACCGCCAGCCACTGCGCAGGTGTGATAGCTTCCAGCTGAGATATCGGTTACGATCTTGCCTGTAAGTGCGCCACTCGAAATTACCTCGGTTGGTACTAGTGTATTTTCAAGGCTACCTGTACCGAGCTTTCCGCTGTTATTATCACCCCAGCAGTACGCTTTACCTGCACTAATACCGCAAGTATGAGTAATGCTTGTAGAAATATCGGACCAATGCGAGACCACACCATTTCGAAATCCCATTCGGAGACGAAATGCATCTCCAGGTTCACTAAGGCTCGCCGGCTGGTTCAGTGCCGCAAGAGGCGCACCGGGCGTAGCGCTATCAATGTTTTCGTATAAGCGATAGTTTGTACTCGAAAGAGGAACGGCTACGAATGTGCGCTGCGCTGTTGTTGTGTCATTAGTTGCATTACTACCCAATCTTCCCTCAGCACCAGAGCCCCAGCAAAAGCTAATTGAATCCGAAATAACACACGTATGCGAGCTTCCTGCTGCAATTAACAATTCTTGTCTTCCGGATAAAACCCCACTATCATCAACAAAAACTGGTACGAGTGATTGTGTTGTAGAGTTATTTCCCAGCTGGCCGTTAGTATTGTTACCCCAACAATAAGCATTATTTGCAGCAACAACGCAGCTATGGCTCGTTCCAGCAGAGATATCCGAAACCGCATTACCTGCTATGCCGTCTAGGCTAACAAAAACTGGTACGAGTGATTGTGTTGTAGAGTTATTTCCCAGCTGGCCGTTAGTATTGTTACCCCAACAGTGAGCTTTATTACCGGCAATAGCGCACGTATGAGTAGACCCTGCTGTTATTTTGATTACCACCTGATCTTTTAACGAAGAGATAAAATTTCCTTTTTCTTTTGTCGTCACATCGACAGCAACCGGTACATTTGAATCCGCCGTTGAGTTATTACCTAGTTGCCCATATCCATTATTCCCCCAACAATAGGCAAGATTTGAAGCGGCGACACAGGTATGAGATGAGCCGGCAGATATCGTAGTGACGGTTTTATCGAGCAGTACACCGGAAGCTGTTACTTCAACAGGACTAGACGACTGAGCCGTAGAACCATTACCGAGCTGCCCACTTGAGTTAAGACCCCAGCAATACGCACGACTATCGGCTATGGCACAACTGTGAAATGCACCGACCGTAATACCTGTTACTGCTTTGCCAGCAAGTACCCCACTTGTATTGACGGCAACTGGCACTTGCGATTTTGTTGTCGTGCCATTACCTAATTGCCCATTGGTATTAAGCCCCCAGCAGTATACCGTGCCCGAAGCAATCGCACAGGTATGGTATCCTCCTGCGGAGATTGCCGTGACGGTTTTACCAGCCAAGCCCGTTGACGTGGCGACGGGCGTCGCAATCAACGACTGCGTCGAAGACCCGCTACCTAATTGGCCAGATAGGCCATTTCCCCAGCAATATGCCTTCCCCGCGTCTATGCCGCATGAATGAGTCGATCCACTCGTTATGGCGGTCATGTTAACCGACGACCATGGCGTAATTGCCGCATCGCTATGACGAATAACTATGACGCCAATAACCACAGTCGCTACAACCGCAGCCATAAGCCAACCAGCGCCACGTAATGACCAATGTATGCGATGACGAAGCTGGCGTACCGTCCCCATAGAACCTTACGATTTTTTGCTTAGTTTAGCTTTTTTTGATTGTTTTTTAGGAACAATGATTTTTTGTCCAGCGGTCAGCACATAGGGTGCACTGAGATTATTGAGTTTCGCAAGACGCTTCCAATCTACTCCGAATTCATCTGCAACTGACTGAATAGAATCACCACTTTTTACAGTATAGTGACGAGCACTTTGACGCGCTGCAACTAATTGTCGTCGGCGCTTGAGTAACCACACGATAGCACCTATCGCAGCCGCTGCAACCAATCCGATCAGCATGGCACCTAGCGCAGTTGGCGCTATAAATACCAATTGGCGATCGGCCGTTTTCTGTACGATAAATTCTGCATCATCTGCACCAAACACATTCGCTCGACTATCATATGAGATAGTTGCACCTGCATGATACCAGCCGCCAAACAGTGGCCTGTCTTCGTTTACAAATGCTAAATCTAGTTGCCTGCCCGCAAGCACAGGATAGCCACCGCCGTTTTCATATACAACTGCTCCAAACAATGAACGCAAGTACGTTTTAGCTTCTACATCAGCAGAAACATTACCGGTGTTTTCTAAAGTTAACTGTAATACTTGTTCCAATGATTTATTTTCGACAGTAAAATCAGCAATTTCGACATTACGGTTCAAATCGCCGGGAATTGTCGCAATAATGCGAATGGCTTGACGCGTTCTAATACGTACATTGCCTGATGCCTGCTCGTCATCATCTTGCGTCTGAAACACCAAACAACCATTATGCTCACCGACATCGCTACCATCAGGGGCGGCAATTGAAAAACCTACTTCCTCCGACTCACCTGGGGCGAGCGTAACGGTACTTTCTTCAAGTTTCACCCAGGAGCCAACATCTTGCTTAGCCTCTGACTGCTGGGCGCATGTATACGCGCCTGTATTCGTGACAATACCATCTACAGCGTACAGCTCAATTGTCTGCTCCGTATCTGAGTTGTTACTGACAAGAACCGCATCACGCTGCTCCTTCCCTTCATCCATCGTAAAGATAAAGATAGATTGAGTACGAGGATTATCAGCTTGTGGATTCGCAGGCCGACCACCGATACCACCCGACGCCTGCGCTCCGGCGCCCCCGCCATACATTATCGCTACAGTAATACTCAGAGAAAGCGCAAGTGTTATTTGGCGTAATAGTTTCATACCATTAGTACGTGGTTTACGTTAATTAGCCGTCACAGTTTGTGTCAAGCTTAAGGAATAATTACCTGCTGGTGTCGATGCTGGAATCGTCTGCGAGACGCCAACACCCGTAAGGTAGCCATTCCAAACATCTTCAGCCGTACTCGCAGCTGTAAGAAGTGTAATTGGCGTACTGCCCACAAACGGATCTACAATACCTAACGAAATACCCGTCGCAGTATTAGTACCTGTCGGCGTTAGCGTAGCAACACTGGGATCAAGCACCATCTGTCCATTCGCTGTAGTACCGTTAAAATCGTACGTATTACTTCCAGATGTCCACACTGCCGCTTCGCCGTTAGTTGCCGCAATAGCCAGTGACCAGCCACCATTTGCCCCACCAGGGTTGTCGACACTAATACGCTGCGCGTCACTACCAAATGTTCCTGTGGCTGTCGTTTGGCTAGTTGAAACTGTTGTCGCTCCTAGCGAAAAAGATGGCGAAGCTACTAGCCCATTGGTGCTACTGCGAAAATCGGTACTGATCACGCCATTATTGATCGTTTGTGTTAATTGAGAGTCGGCCGTCGTAGCCGCATACACAGCTGGTGTCGCCACCACAAGTAAGCTTGCTATTAAAATTCCTGCAGTTGTCAGTTTATTTTTCACTTATTATTCCTCCACTAGCCTCTTGGGCAAAGCAATTAAGATTAACTCTATTTTACCACTAGCGTCTTACATGTACAACTTTTCATGCACGACAGCCGTTAAAGTGACATAACTATGCAAATAAACTTTGGCCAAACTTCAGAATGACCAGCGAAATCAATAAGACAATCCAACTTGCGATAAGTAGCTTGTCAAAATCCTTATTCAGAAAAAGCTGTGCTCGCTTGTTTGCCGATTTTGAAAGACGAAAATTATTTTGCTTTAAGTTGTAATGCGTTACCGTTGCTAAGATCATAGTCATTGAAAACGTTACCACAAGGCACCATGGACATAATACCTGAATGACATACAAACTTTGAAAGAAGAGCCAATAGGCAAAAAGGGCGCCAAGTGCAATGCCACTATTAGCAGCGATCATAAACCAACGAGGAAACTTCACCCGAGCAAGGCCTGCAACCGCCAGCATGATCACAAGCGGAAAAGCCATCAGGCCAATCAGCATATTTGGAAAGCCAAACACACTCGCTTGTGGTGTTTGCATAACCGCTGAACAATTGAGCACTAAATTGATACTGCACGCGAGCGTTGCATCAGGATTTTCAAGCAGGTGAAACTTATCGAGCGTTAAAACAAACGCCGCCAGTAGCCCAAAAAGACCAAAGATGAGCATGGTGGTAAATAGAGCGGTATTACTCTCTTCTTTTTGTCGTCTAAACATAGTAACTTACCTCACTAATTGTCGGCAGCGGCCGTCCTCGCCAAAGATTTTGCATTCGCCCATCATCACTCATCGCTACGACACTCGGATACTCCACAATGTCATACGTTCGACAAAAACTTGCTCCGTCTGCTGTATCTGGATCGAGGGTTTCAAGCTCTTTACCTGTCTGACGATGAAAATCGCGTAAGTAGTCAGTTACTTCGCGCGCATAGTCAGTTTCACCTTTGTAGACCACCACTACTTTCATAATAGCTCTATTTATTCTTTCTTCGCTGGGCTAAAATTGACTCAAACTCATCAAGCGTTTTAAATTCATGATAAACACTGGCAAAACGCACGTATGCTACTTCATTGCGCTCGGCTAATTCGTCAAGCACTTGATCACCAATTTGGTGCGACGTAATCTCACTCTCACCGAGGTTATAAAGTGCGTCTTCAACACTATTAATAATTTGTTCAACTTCTACTTCAGACGTAAAGAACTTACCAACCGACTGCTTAATGGCATTCGATAATTTCTCACGATCAAATAGTTCACGCGAACCATCTTTTTTGACGACTGCGAGATTTGGCTTTTCAATCCGTTCATAGGTAGTAAACCGATGCTTGCCATCAAGTGTTTCGCGGCGGCGACGAATCGTGATGCCGTCGCCGACTTCACGCGATTCAATCACCCGTGTATCACCAATTTTATATTGCTGACTCATGGTGTTATTCTTTGCCTATTCCTCGTCGGAGTCAGATTTTTTATTTTTTTTGCGACGACGCAGAAATGCAGGAGTATCAGACTCGTCCTCTTCGGGCTGTTCAGCTGGCGTATCCCAGATATTTCCACCAGTATCTTCTGAGGCGAAGTGCGCTGCAGAATCAGTTTGGTCGAGGTCAAGGTTGATTGCTTCCACTGCTTCATCGCTCACAGCTGGCTTTACTACTGGAGTAGATTCCTGTAGCGAAGCTGCTTGTTCATGGAAGTAGGCACTGTCAAAGCCAGTTGCAATAACCGTAATAATCAACTCGTCTTCCAGTTCTGGCTTGAGCGTTGCACCAAAGATGATGTTAGCATCAGGACTGACTGCACTTGTGATAATTTCAGCTGCTTCCTGTATTTCGCTCATACTCATGTCATAACCGCCAGTGACATTAAAGAGCACACCCTTTGCGCCATCAATTGACACTTCGATTAGAGGTGATTCAATTGCCTGTTGCGCGGCTTGAGCAGCACGATCGTCGCCCGAAGCACGACCGATACCCATAAGTGCCGAACCGGCATTACTCATAATAGCTTTTACGTCAGCAAAGTCGAGGTTGATAAGTCCGTGCTCGGTAATGAGCTCAGAAATACCCTGTACACCCTGACGTAGTACATCGTCGGCGATCTTAAACGTCTCAAGTAGTGGTGTGCGACGATCAATTGTTTGTAGTAATCGGTCATTTGGAATAGTAATTAAGGTATCGACTTCACGTCCAAGGCTATTAATTGCCCACTCAGCGTTCTGACGACGCTTTTCGCCCTCAAAACTAAACGGCTTTGTTGCTACGCCAACAACCAAGATACCAAGTTCACGAGCTACTTCAGCCACGACGTGACCAGCACCCGAGCCGGTACCACCGCCAGCACCAATAGTCACAAAGACCATATCTGCGCCCTCAAGTGATTCACGAATTTCTTCGCGAGATTCATTAGCAGCTAATTCACCTGTCGCTGGATTAGCACCAGCACCAAGACCATTAGTTGTTGAATGTCCGAGGTGAATTTTAAGATCTGCCTTTGAGTTATGTAGCGCCTGAGCATCGGTGTTCATGGCAATAAATTGCACACCTGCAAGACCTGCATCTTTCATGCGGTTCACGGCTGAGCCGCCGGCACCGCCAACGCCGACAACTTTAATGCTGGCAAATGTTTGTATGTCGCTTGGTTTCACTTCAGGCATTGAATCAGTCTCTCCCCCGATATTCGTATTCTTATCTAGTATAGCACTTTTTCTGAACAAATAAATTACACTTTAAATTTCGCTAGTAGCTTCGAGACAGCTCCGCTAGCAGTTTTCAAGGCCGCCTTGCCTTGTGTGCCAGATTTTGGTGCACCCATTACGTGTCCAGTTCCCTGGCTATCGATAAGCATAAGCCCCATTACTGTTGCAAACTGCGGGGTATCAATATGCTCGGCCACACCTGCATAACCAATAGCCTTGCCAAGTCGTGCCGCAAGTCCTAATTTTTCCTTAGCGTAATCTGCAATGTGCTTGATATTTGCCGTACCGCCAGTAAGCACTACACCACTTGGCAGCTGACCAGCCCGGCCTGCTTTTTTAAGTTCTTTATGTACAGCGTCAAAGATTTCTTCTAGACGCGCTTCGACAATTTCATCTATATCAATCGAGCTGAAACTATAAATTTCTTTCTCATGCTTAACACTGACACTATCCGTCTCGCTGCGTACCACTGCACTAGCGTGTGCTAGTTTCACTTTTTCAGCGACTTCAGGGTCTGTCTTAAGGCCAATAGCAAGATCGTTGGTGATATTAACGCCACCCACAGGTAGAACACTGACATATTGCAAGTCGCCTTCTTCAAACACTGCAACGCTAGTAGTTGCGCCCCCTAGGTCAATGACTGCAACGCCATTTTCGAGTTGAGACTCGCTCAGTGTCGCTCGCGCAGCGGCAAGTACCGCTGGTGTAATTGAGCGCGGCGCCACCTTGGCCATATCAGCTGATTTTTGAAGGTTGGCTAGATGAGGCCCAAGCGCCGAAACAACATTGGCATTAATTTCAAGTCGTGTCCCTGTCATGCCAATAGGATCTTTAATATTATCTTGGCCATCAAGACGATAGCTGTGCGGAACTATATCAAGAATCTCTCGATTAGCCGGCACCTTGCCGATAGTCGCTACTTCTTCGATACGCATTAGATCATCGTGTGTAATTTCATGATCAGCCGCCCCTACAGCAATCATACCGTCGGCCTTTGTGCTAAGGATATGAGCACCATTAATACTTAGACTAGCGCTATTGACTTGATATCCGCTCATGCGCTCGGCTTCACCGAGGGCGTCATCAATTGCTTTGGCTGGTCCAGAAAGATGAGCGACACTCCCCTTTCGCATGCCGCTGTTCGGAGCTTGTCCGACACCTACGATGGTCGGCGTACCCGTTGCTGGATCGATATGTCCCACTACACAGCGGATTGTAGTGGTACCAATATCAATACCTACGGCGTACCTAGAAGTTTCTTGCATATCATAAAGTATAGCGCTTATGGCGTATTTTGCCTAGCGGGAGTAATAGAAAGAAAACATTTTATTCAATAAAAGTTGAGACGCCCACCTCGGCAGTATGCCGAGGTGGGCGTATAAGGAGGAGAGCCGACTACCAGCTAGGCCAGTAAAAGCTCTTGCATGCTCCAATCTGGAATGAAAAGCTCGGGGTAGGTGTTGTCAGTCACACTGGCAACTACGTCGTCGAAGCCATCGAACTCTTCCAGGAACTCAATCGCCAGCTCATGTTCCTTGATCTCAAGCTTTGAGACAGGTTCACGGCGGACAGCTTCCCGTACGAAGTACAACGCCTTGTCGAGATCACCATCAGCAACAGCTTTATTGATGAAATCCGACTCGAACGCGCCCCGATACCCCGCTAACAGCTCTTGCCGTCCAGGATTAAACGCTTTCATGAGGAGACCTTCCTATGAAACAACAAATAAGGCGCTCGCCCCTTGCTCGCACTCTTTATCTGTTAGCCACTACTATACACCACTCATCAAATAGTGGAAATATATTCTTATAGTTGCGTTAAAATCTCAGCACCATCTTCGGTAATGAGTACGGTATGCTCAAAGTGAGCCGCCAGGCTGCCGTCACGAGTACTAATAGTCCAACCATCACTACGGTCAGTCACAGTACGCTCGCCACCAAGGGTGGCCATAGGTTCAATCGCAATGGTGTCGCCCGGTTGTAATAACTCGCCGCGTCCTC
>CAMPHY010000010.1 GCA_946886125.1 uncultured Candidatus Saccharibacteria bacterium
ACTATGAGCCGCTTGAAAAAAAGAATGTTGATTTTGGTGCGGGTCTTGAGCGTATTGCGGCAGCCCAAATCGATAACCCTGATGTATTTAGAATCAGTTTGTTGTGGCCAGTTATTGATAAGCTGCAAAGCTTAAGCGGTAAAAAATATGAATCACATACCGAAAGCATGCGCGTGATAGCCGATCATTTACGCGCGGCGACGTTTATGGCAGTTGATGACGTTAAGCCGGCGAATAAAGAGCAGGGGTATGTGATGCGTCGCTTGTTGCGACGAGCTATTCGGTATGCCTTCGATCTAGGGATCGAGCAAAACTTCTTTGAGGAAGTGGTGCCAGTTATTGCTGACATGTACGTAGAGGATTATCCTGAGGTTAAGGCTGGGCGTGAAGAGGTGATCGCCACACTTATGAAAGAAGAGAAAGTCTTTCGTCAAACACTTCGAAAAGGGTTAAGACAACTCGAAAAGTTTAGCGACAGCGGCCTGACGGGTAGTGAATTATTTACCCTGTATGATACATTTGGCTTCCCTGTTGAGCTTTCGACAGAAGAGGCGTATAAACAAGATATTGAACTGTCTAAAAATTGGCGTCAAGAATTTGATGACAAAATGGCTGAACAGCGGGCACGCTCGCAGACTGCCGCTAAAGGTACTTTTAAGGGCGGTCTTGGTGGCCAAACGATGCAGCATAAAAAGTACCATACAGCCACTCACCTTATGTACGCAGCACTAAAGCAGGTCGTTGGTAGTCATGTTACGCAGCATGGTAGTAATATTACAGAGGAGCGATTGCGTTTTGACTTTAATAACGACAGTAAAGTAACGCGCGAACAGCTAGATGAAGTAGAGAAGCTTGTTAATGAATGGATCTCATGGGATTTACCAGTTACTTATCAGGAGTATCCGACCGACCAAGCATTTGAAATGGGCGCAATTGGCGCTTTTGGTGACAAATATGGCGCAAGCGTTAAAGTGTATAAAATGGGTGACGAGCCTCATCGGGTGAGTTTTGAAATTTGTGGCGGTCCACACGTGGATCGTACGGGTGAATTGGCGCAAGATAACAAGACCTTTAAGATTACTAAAGAAGAAGCAAGTTCAGCTGGTATTCGCCGCGTTAAAGCGATTCTTGTATAACGACACATTATATTTAAACTGCTGTAGTTAAGTGTGATTGGTATCTGTATATTAAATACCTACTACCATAAGCAGAATTGGTATATAATAATGCTAACTATGGTTTTTGAAAAATTTCGTTCGCGCGCCTCACAAACAGTTAATAATGACTATATCGTCGCTCTTGATGTCGGAACAGAGTTTGTTAAGGCACTTATTGCAAAAGTGGAGGACGACACATTAAAAGTTGTTGGTGTTGGACGTAAGCGTCAAGATTTAAGCGATATGCATTCAGGTGCAATTGCAGATATTGCTGGCGTAGTGCGCAACTGTGAAGAGGCACTTTCAGAAGCAGAAGATCAGGCAGGATTACAGGCGAAAAAAGTTGTTATCGGCATTGCGGGTGAACTTGTAAAAGGTGTGACGAATACGATTCGTTATCGTCGCCCTCAACCAGATCGCCCACTCGATGTTGCAGAAATGGAATTTATCATTGAAAAAGTGCAGGAACGCGCTCAAGGTAAGGCCCAAAAGCAAATTGCTTTGGAGACGGGTAACGAAGAAGTCGAAGTAAAATTAGTCAATTCAGCTCTCGTCAGTATTCATATTGATGGTTATAAAGTATCAAACCCTATTGGATTTCAAGGGCGAGACGTTGCTGTTCAGATTTATACCGCCTTCGCTCCGATGGTGCATATTGGCGCGCTTGAACGTGTCGCAGATGAGCTGGCGCTCGAGCTTGTGGCTGTGGCGGCAGAGCCATTCGCTGTAAGTCGTTCGGTACTCGGTACTGATGCTGGTAGTAACTTTACGGCCATCCTCGCTGACGTCGGTGGTGGTACAACCGATATTGCTGTCGTAAATGATGGTGGTGTTGAGGGGACGCGTATGTTCGGTATTGGTGGTCGGAGCTTTACACGCACCATTGCAAGTGAAATGGATCTTAGCTATGAAGCAGCAGAAAAGCTGAAAGTAAATATAGAACACGGTAATATTAAACCTTCTGTATCAAAAGAGGCTAATAGGGCTATTGATAAGACGCTTGAGGTCTGGATTGCGGGTGTCGAACTGGCGCTTGGAGAGTTTGACTCAGTGGACCATCTGCCAAACCGTATTCTTCTCTGTGGCGGTGGCGCTAGTCTCAGTAAGCTCGTCACGGCGCTTTCTGAGCAAGAATGGTACAAGGATCTACCGTTTACGAAGCGACCAACTGTTCACCATATTAGTCCTGATGAGGTCATGGGAATTGATGACGCCACAGGGAAAGTGAATGATCACACCTTTATCACAGCTATGGGTTTACTACGAGTTGGCTATGATACAATTATAGGTAGTAGTGAAAGCGATAGCATAAAAGACAAACTAAACAGAATCCTCCGAATTTAATCATGAATAAAGACGTCATTTACATCGATGTCGAAGACGATATCACGGCAATTATTGGCAAGGTGAAAACTGCTAAAGAAAAAATTGTTGCACTTGTGCCGCCAAAACGTGTCGGTGTGCTACAAAGTGCGGTTAATCTGCGTTTGCTTGGCCGGGCCGCGGAACACTCTAATAAGAGATTAGTGCTTATCACTAACAATCAAGCTCTTTCTTCTCTGGCGGCAGCGGCGACAATTCCTGTGGCTCGTAATTTGCAAAGCAAGCCAGAAATAGCAGAAATTCCCGTGCTTGCTATTGATGATGACGATGATGTGATTGACGGTGCTCAGTTGCCGATTGGTGAACATGCTAAAACAGCTGAGGCTCCATTATCAAAGCGCGAAGCAAGCGCAGATAAAGCGGTATCTGATATCGAAAAAGAAGCATCGCCAAGCGTTTACGCTGCACCTCCAGTTGCGGGTCAGGCATTGGCAAGACCAAAAGCGAAAAAAGGTCCGAAAGTGCCGAACTTTAATACTTTCCGTAAAAAATTATTTTTAATTGTCGGTGGCTCTCTTCTGCTAGTCGGCTTTTTAGTATGGGCAATTTTCTTTGCTCCGCGAGCGACAGTCGTTATTACTGCCCAAACTGTAAGCAGTACTGTGAGTCAGTCGATCACCCTCACGCCTGATGGCACAACGGAGCCAGCAGACAATATACTTAACGCGCAAATACAGACCCAGGAAGATGAACTGACAGTAGAGTTTACGCCTACGGGTGAAAAAGAAGTTGGAGAAGAAGCATCTGGTCAGATTGTTTTCCAAAACTGTGAATCACCAACTTCACAGACTGTTCCTGCTGGGACTGCCGTTAGTAGTAATGGGCGTAATTACCTAACACAATCGGCTATTACGGTACCTGGGGGTACTGGTGGATTCGGCGGGTGTGTACGACCAGGAGTTTCCGACCCGGTTGCTATCGTTGCAGAAGATATTGGTAGTGAGTATAACACGTCAAGTGGCACTAGTTTCAGTGTGGCTGGTCATGCGAACTCGTCGCGTGAATATTTCCGAGCACAAGCCCAAAGTGATATTGATGGCGGAAGTAGTCGCCAAGTAACAGTGGTCAGCCAGCAGGATATTGAGCTGGCAAAAGCTAAGCTAGCAGAGCAGGAAAATGATGAAGCAAAAGCTCAGTTGAGTGCCCGTTTTAATGACGAGAGCGTTGTTCTACCAGAAAGCTTTATTGTTGAAAAGGGTGAGGTGAGCTCATCGCCAGCCGTTGACCAAGAGGCCGAAGGAAAAGCTACGCTCACTCAACAGGTAACCTATTCATTATGGGCGATACCACGAGCTGACCTAAATACATACCTAGATTTTGCGATGAAGCAAGAAATTAGTGACCGTGATAACCAGCGTGTATATGCAAATGGTAGTGACGATGTTACGTTTGCGGAGTTTAGGGTGAATGATGACACTGCAACGACAGTCATTACAGCCAATGGGCAAGTGGGTCCTGATATTCAAGAAGAAGCAATTAAAGAACAAGTAAAGGGTAAAGAGTTTGGCGAAGTGCAATCTGAAATTGAGGCCATTGATGGTGTGCAAAACGTTGATGTTACCTTCTGGCCATTTTGGGTTAATAGTGTACCGAATAGCATTGAAAAAATAATGGTTGAATTTAAGCTGAATGAGTCATAAGCGTTCATACATGGGTTTGGATGTGGGTGAGAAGCGGATAGGTGTCGCCCTCGGCGATAATGCTGTTCGTATCGCATTTCCATTTGATACTATCTTGGTTGATGGTTCTGAGTTGCAGGAAATTACTCGGATCGCGGCACTAGAAGAGGTTGACACAATTGTCGTAGGATATCCTCGCAATCAGGCAGGCGAGCCAACCGCCCAGACTAGTTATGTGGAGGCGTTTGCTGCTACACTGAAAGATATTGCACGCGAGTTGGTGTATCAAGATGAGTCACTCACGAGTGTATTGGCCGAGCAGCAGCTATCGGCACATAAGCGTCCATATACAAAAGCCGATATTGATGCTCGTGCCGCTGCTATCATACTGCAAGATTATTTGGAGGAAAATGCTTAATGATGAACGATATTCGCCCACCTAAACAACGTCCAGTCGCCACTGAGCCTCAGCAAGAGCAGCCACGTCTGCCGCCCTTACCGCAGGTAGAAAGTACCGGCACCTCATCGCCTGAGCAACTTCCTGCGCCAAAAAAGACGGCAGTATGGAGAAAAGTCCTCCTCATTGTGGCGGGGGTAGTTGTCGCTGCGCTTTTAGCGGTAATTACGTGGTACTATTACCAATTACAGCCAGTTGCTGCTAATAAATCAGAGAACACAAGGGTGCAGATTACTATACCGGCTGGCACAGGACCTGATGCAATTGCTGATTTATTAGCCGAAAAAAAGTTAGTCCGTAGCGCAACCGTATTCGCTCTTTATACTCGTCTACATGGCATTGATGGGCAATTGCAAGCGGGTCAGTTTAGTCTATCCCCAAGCGAATCGACGCCTGAAATTGTTGAACATCTTCGAGCGGGAAGCGCAGATCAGTTTCCGGTCACATTCTATCCTGGCGCAACGCTGAACTTTGCTGCTTCAGGTAGCGATCAGACGCCCTCGCATCGTCAAGTGTTTGAAGATTTGGGCTATAGCACTGAGGAAATTGATGCAGCCTTTAGTGCTGATTACAATCATCCTCTACTCCAAGATAAGCCTGCTGAGGCAAGCCTTGAGGGGTATATCTATGGTCAGACGTATCAAATTGCCGCTGGCTCAACCGTACAGCAAGTCATTGAACGGACTTTCGACGAATATTACAAGCAGCTTATTGATAATGAACTTATTGCTGGATTCAAATCTCAAGGATTGAACCTGTATGAAGCAATTACACTCGCCTCAATTATTCAGCGCGAAGTGTCTGGTATTGAGGATCAAAGACAGGTAGCGCAAATTTTCTACAAGCGCTTAGCTGAAAATATGCAATTAGGAGCTGATGCGACATTTGTCTATGCAGCTAAAAAAGAAGAAGCTGCACCTTCGGTTGATTTAGATTCGCCGTATAATACACGTCGCTATAGTGGCTTGCCGCCTGGGCCAATTGCGTCACCGGGCTTAACGGCACTGCAAGCAACGGCTAATCCTGCCCCTGGTGACTTTCTTTATTTCGTTAGTGGTGATGACGGTACAAACTACTTCTCAAAGACGCTCGAAGAGCACGAAGAAAATACTCGTATGTACTGTATTGAAAACTGTAGTCTATTTTAGTTCGACTACACGAGGAACTGATAAAATAGCTCAAGCTCATATGGGAGAAAAGATTGACTATATTAAGCACTATTGGTACACTTATGGAAGCACATTTGTGATCTCGTTCACAAAAATATGATCTCACGGAGAGAATATACGGGTGGGATACGAATCATAAATGCGCCTACCAACAAATGTCGCTACGGGTACCGAACAGCTTTTTACCTAATATTAATTAAATAATCGGTCGACACGTACCCTGTTCTAATTTGCGAGAAGAAAGACAAAGTAAGGTAGACGCCCTTGTAGTAATACGAGTGGCAGGAGAACGATAATTCGTAATCATCAGATTGACTTGAGTATATCTCGAGCATCAATAGCTGAATTGAAACAGCAAGTGCTACCGAATTCCCAGCGCAAAAACGGCCGTAAGGTCAAGGGAATGCCAAAATCTACGACAATTGCTGCATACACAGGTGTCTTTTTGCTCGTTATGTCGCTCGTTGCTGTAGGATATCGCCCGCCGCAAGAATCTGGTCAAGTTGCCAATCTTGCCGAAACTGCTCCCGTTAATCAACCTCAAGCTCTCGAAGCGCCGTCTGTTGACGAACTTTTTGCGTCCGGTATAGCTGCCGATCTTGCGCAGACTGCAAAATTGCCGATTGCTGGAAATGTCGCTGAGCTGTCAGCTTCGCTCACAGTGCGCAGTCAACTTGCACAGAATAATGACTCGATTATTAATAAGCCTCAGATCGTGCAACCTACCTCTAGTAATCGTGAGATTACAAACTATAAGGTAGTTGACGGAGACTCCTTAGAATCAATTGCTAAAGATTATGGTGTGACGAGTCAAACAATTCAATGGGCAAACGATCTCAGTTCCAACGCTGTCACTGTTGGATCAACTCTTACTATCCCGCCGGTTGACGGAGTTGTCTATACTGTTGAGTCTGGAGACTCACTTGCGTCAATTGCTGATAAATATAATGTTTCTGAAGAGCGCATCGTAACGTTTAATGATCTTGAGATTACAGGTCTTACAAACGGCGCTAAGCTTGTGTTACCAGGTGGTACACTACCTGAAACAGAGCGTCCTGGCTATGTTGCCACGCCGGCATACAGCTTTACTCCGGCACCTGTTACACCTTCGGCACCAAGTCGATCATTTGGCGGCGGATTCATGTCTGGATCAGTCGGTAACCGCTATGCTTGGGGTAACTGTACGTATTATGTTTACGACCGACGTGCTGAACTTGGTCGTCCAATCGGTAGCTTCTGGGGTAATGCAAAGAACTGGGTCTACAGCGCGCAAAGTGCAGGTTTCGCCGTTAACGGCACCCCAGCAGCTGGCTCTATCTTCGTCGATCAAGCAGGTTACTATGGTCACGTCGGCTTAGTTGAGTCGGTCAATTCGGATGGATCGCTGAACATTACTGAAATGAATAATTACGCTTACGGTGGGTTCAATATTGTCAATAGCCGTACGATCCCTGCTGGCGAAGTTGGTCTCTACCAGTACATTCACTAGTACCAGTATTACTGTATGTGAAGTCGCCTCTGTTAAATCAGGGGCGATTTTGCTATACTAAGGTAAGTTATGTTTGTTGATACCGCAAAAGTATTTGTCGAAGCTGGAAAAGGCGGTAATGGTGCCGTTAGTTTTCGTCATGAAATCTATGTCGACAAAGGTGGTCCCGACGGCGGTGATGGTGGCAAAGGTGGAGATGTCGTATTTATAGCCAGTGAAAATGTCAATACATTGATTGATTTTCGGTTCAAGCCCGAACTAAGGGCGCAGCCAGGTAAGAATGGTGCTAAGCAAAATATGCGTGGTCGCTCAGGTGAAGACTTGATCATTAAAGTGCCTATGGGGACGATAGTAAAAAAAGAAGGTGTTGTGGTTGCTGATTTGATTGATAATGGTCAAAAAGCAGTCATTGCTAAGGGCGGTGATGGTGGATTTGGTAATGCTCATTTTAAATCTTCAGTTCGTCAAACTCCACGCATTGCTGAAATGGGCGAGGCGGGCGATACATTTACGGCCGAACTTGAACTAAAATTATTAGCCGATGTAGGCTTAGTGGGATTTCCAAACGCAGGTAAATCCACATTTTTGAGCGTTGTGAGTAACGCAAGACCGGAAATTGCTGATTACGCTTTTACGACTTTGACACCAAATCTTGGAGTGGCTGATATTGATAGCAGCAGCTTATTGATTGCTGATATCCCAGGATTGATTGAAGGAGCTAGTGAAGGTAAGGGCCTTGGCGATGCATTTTTACGTCACGTTGAACGTACGGCTGTGTTACTGCATTTGATTGATATTTACAGCAATGATATTGCAGGGGCGTATACGACAATTCGACAAGAGCTGGAAAGCTACAGCCCTGAGCTTATTACGCGCCCAGAAGTAATTGCTCTGACAAAGTCAGAGGGTTTTGATGATGAAATGATAGCTATGCAGAAAGAAGCGATTATGAGTGTTGCGGATGAAAATGCTGAAATATATATCGTTTCTTCAACAGCACATCAGGGTCTTCAAGAGATCTTACGCGCGCTTCGAGACAAGGTCCAGATGGTGCGTGATGCTGCGGCTCAATTGGAAGAGGACGCTGATGAAGCTGACTTGGAAACAATTACTTTGAGTCAAACACAGCTCACGGAAGCATGGTACGTGAATAAAGATGACGACGGAGTCTTTGTAGTGTCTGGTGAAAAGATTGAAAAATTTGCTCGCCGTA
The DNA here is from genome assembly GCA_946886125.1 of uncultured Candidatus Saccharibacteria bacterium. Next base: position 8,488 of record CAMPHY010000010.1, read on the forward strand.
CCAACTTTGACGGCTTTGAAAATGTTAATCGATTACGCGATATCATGAAGAAAATGGGTATTACACATGAGCTTACACGTCAAGGTGCAACAGGTGAAAGTACTATTCGTATTGGCAATAGTGAATTTACCTATCTAGAGCAATAGGTAGTAAGAATTGTTTGTCATACTCCAATGGCAGACTATTTATGCCGAGTGTTTATTATGGTGACACTTCCTGACAAGTGGAATTACGTAGTATGGCAACGTTTTAAATGATGAACAGTTACATCTATTTGTTAATATTGATATGCTAAGAGTATGGCAAAAACCTTTTTCTTTTACGATCTTGAAACGAGTGGCTTAAGTGCGCGTGATGCGCGTATTATGCAGTTTGCTGGTATCCGCACAGACATGGACTTAAATCCAGTTGGAGAGCCGTATAACGTACTTGTGGCACTGAATGACGATACGTTGCCTAGCCCTGAGGCGCTCATGGTGACCGGTATTACTCCACAACAAACGGTAGACGAAGGCTATACCGAGGCGCAATTTGCCCAATTATTGAGTGAAGAAATTTTTACACCTGACACTATTGCGGTAGGTTTTAATAATATTCGATTTGATGATGAGTTCGTGCGCCATCTGTTTTGGCGTACTTTCCATGACCCGTATGAATGGACATGGAAAGATGGGCGTTCGCGCTGGGATTTGCTTGACGTTGTACGTATGACCCGCGCACTTCGACCTGAAGGGATCGTGTGGCCTGTGGTTGACGGTAAAGCCAGTAATCGGCTTGAGTTTTTGACGAAAGAAAACGGCATCGATCACCTTAAGGCGCATGACGCGCTAAGTGATGTCGAAGCACTGATTGCAGTAACACAGCTTATTAAAAGTAGCCAACCTCAGCTCTATGAGTATTTGTTAAAGATGCGTGACAAAAATCAGATAAAACAACTTGTGAATCTTGATGACAAGAAGCCGTTTGTCTATACGAGTGGGCGGTTTGATGCTCAATATCAAAAAACTACGGTCGCTTTTCCTTTGACAACGGGTAAAAATGGTAATGTAATTGTCTATGACTTACGCTATGACCCTGCAGCGTTTATTGAGCTGAGCGCAAAAGAGTTACAACAAAAATTGTTTGCTAGTTGGGAAGAGCGCCAAAAAGATACTTTTGTGTCAGTGCCTGTTAAAGAATTGCAATATAATCGTGCGCCCGCTGTGGCGCCGCTTGGTGTGCTTGAGCAAGATGATGGTTGGCAAAAACTACAACTTAGTCCTGAGATTATTGAGAAGCATAAAGCATTACTTGTTGCCTCACCGCATTTTGCCGAAAACGTACGTACAGCTATTGAGGGTCGAGCTGAGTTCCAAAAATCTATTGAGCCAGAGGCACAGTTGTACGATGGTTTTGTTGGAGATGGAGATCGTCAGCGTATAGAAGCGGTTCGAAATGCCACCGAACGCGAGTTGGTAGACTTTCATCCAAACTTTTCCGATGAGCGGCTAGAACCACTACTCTTGCATTATAAAGCCCGTAATTTTCCCAAGACATTGAGCGAAGATGAGTCGCGCATATGGGAAGCCTGGCGTGGCCAGCGCGTAAATCAGCAGTTACCAACGTTTATGTCGAGTCTTCAAACGATTGCCGCTACTGTGAGCGATGAAAGCAAGCAATTTGTGCTGCAAGAACTGCAGCTATGGGCCGAAAGCATTATGCCTAGTGACATATCAGATCAAGATAGTTAAGGGCTTGCTCGGCTATAACGGCGACGGGGTAGATGCTTATTTGTTTTAAGCTGAAGCTGAAGGAAGTGGCGGACTCGGAGTATTCGAAATACACCGGTAGCTAAAGTTCGCATCATTATCAGCCAAGTAATTGCTGCTATGGCGGTGAGCATAACCCATGCGGGAATACTATAATCGGTGCCAGGAACAATTCCCATAAGTATAAAAAGCATGAGACCCGTTAAGACGCCCGACTGTGTTAAAATTCCTGCAAGCAGGATGAGGGCGAAGCATAAGATAGTGACATGTTTCATAATAAGCAAGTAATAAAATTAAGTTTTATACTAATGTAGTATCAATGTCAAAAATACGCAACGATAAGCACGATAGCATGTAACCTAACTAGAAAGGAAGGTGTATTTCATGCTATAATAAGGTGTTATGCCAGAGGTTATTCGTGTTATTGGTGCCAGAGAGCACAATTTGAAAAACATAAGCGTTGAGATTCCGCGCGACAAGCTGGTGGTTATTACTGGTTTGTCTGGATCGGGCAAGTCATCACTTGCTTTTGACACTATTTACGCGGAAGGTCAACGTCGGTATGTAGAGAGTTTGTCGAGTTATGCTCGCCAATTCTTGGGTATCATGGACAAGCCCGATGTGGAATCAATCGACGGCTTAAGCCCAGCAATCTCAATTGACCAAAAATCTACCAGTCGCAACCCTCGTTCGACTGTTGCAACCGTCACGGAAATTTATGATTACATGCGTTTGTTATTTGCACGCATAGGAGTGCCTCACTGCCCAGTCTGTGGTAAAGAAGTGTCTCGACGTACACCGCAAGCTATTATTGATGAAATGATGAAGATCGAGGAAGGCACTCGATTGATGATTTTAGCGCCTATCGTTAAAAGTAAAAAAGGTGAATTTGCGCACATCCCAGAACAATATCGTCGATTAGGTTTTGCGCGTGCCCGTGTAGACGGTGTGGTGTATGCGCTTGATGAGTTTCCTGATTTAGGTAAAAACTACAAGCATAATATTGAAATTGTGGTAGATCGAATTGTCATGGGTGGCGAGGTGTTAGGGCGTGTTACCCAATCAGTTGAGCAGGCGCTTGAAATTGCAGAAGGTGTCGTTGAGTTGCTTGATGCTGAGAGTGATGAACTTACTACTTTTAGTCAGCGATATGCTTGTGTTGATCACCCAAATGAAGACATCCCGGAACTAGAGCCACGGCTTTTTAGCTTTAACGCTCCGCAAGGTGCTTGCCCGGTATGTACGGGGCTTGGTAGTCGTCTTGAAGTAGATCCTGACTTGGTATTTAACCCAAACCTAACTATAACCGAGGGCGCAATCCGCCCATATAACCGAGTTAATAGTGACGCCTGGTATATGAAGCGCTTGAGTAAGGTTGCCCAGCAGCATGGGTTTAGCTTGAAGCGTCCGGTTGGCGAACTCAGCGAAAATGACTTGCAAAAGATTTTGTACGGTACAGGTGCGGAAAAATACAAGGTGGAACTTGGTGGCGGTCGTAGCTATGAGTCAACGTACGAAGGGGTGATTCCAAACCTTGAGCGTCGACACAAAGAGACAGACAGTGAATTTATGCGTAAAGACATTGAGCGGTTTATGCGTGAGCGTCAATGCCATGCCTGTAAGGGAGCGCGACTGAAGCCGGTTGTTCTGGCTGTAACTGTCCACGGACTAAGTATTATGGATATATGTAATTTAGGTGTCGATGATGCACTTGATTTATTTACGAATAATTTGATACTCAATGCCCAGGAGCTTGTGATTGCGCGACAAATCATGAAAGAAATTACAGAGCGACTTGGCTTTATGAGCAATGTTGGTCTTAACTATCTTGAGCTTGCTCGAGCTGCTAATACATTGTCAGGCGGTGAAGCGCAACGAATACGGTTGGCGACACAAATTGGCTCAGGCCTACAAGGGGTGCTGTATGTACTTGATGAGCCTTCTATCGGACTTCATCAGCGTGACAATGACCGTCTAATCGCAACCTTAAAACGACTACGTGATCTTGGTAATACCGTACTTGTTGTTGAACATGATGAGGATACGATCCGTCAGGCAGATTATTTACTTGATATTGGCCCCGGTGCAGGTGTAGCGGGTGGAGAAGTGGTAGCAATTGGCACACCAGCGGAAGTTGCGATGCAAAAAGACAGTATCACAGGCCGTTACCTTGCAGGCACAGAAAAAATTCCTGTACCAAAAAAACGACGTATTGTCCAGAAAGATAGGCAGCTGGTAATTAAAGGTGCGCGTGAAAATAACTTAAAGAATATTGATGTTGCCTTTCCGCTCGGGGTGCTGACGGTAGTAAGTGGAGTGAGCGGGTCAGGTAAATCGACACTTGTTAATGATATTTTAGCCAAAGAACTTTCAGCTCGCTTGCACCGCGCTCAAACGGTGCCGGGCGCTCACGAGAATATTGAGGGTATTAAACATCTTGACAAGGCGATCGTTATTGATCAGTCAGCAATTGGTCGTACGCCACGTTCAAACCCCGCTACCTATACAGGAGTCTTTACGCCAATACGTGAGCTCTTTGCTGGTACTCCAGAAGCAAACATTCGAGGCTACAAAGCCGGCCGGTTTAGTTTTAACGTCAAGGGTGGACGCTGTGAGAATTGCCAAGGTGATGGTGTGATTAAAATTGAAATGCACTTCCTGCCTGACGTATATGTAACATGTGATGAGTGTAAAGGTAAGCGCTACAATCGTGAAGCACTTGAAATTAAGTATAAAGATGCCACTATCAGCGATGTGCTGGAAATGACAGTTGAACAAGCGGCGCTCTTTTTCGAGAATGTACCATCAATTGCTCGTAAATTGACTACTCTTGTCGAAGTTGGGCTTGGCTACATCCGTCTAGGCCAGCCAGCGACAACATTCTCCGGTGGTGAAGCGCAGCGTATTAAGCTTGCGACAGAACTTTCTCGCCGAGCCACAGGCAAGACCTTATACATTCTGGACGAGCCAACGACTGGACTCCACAGTGCTGATGTTAAGCGATTGCTCTCAATCCTCGACAAGCTAGTGTCGGGCGGTAATAGTATGGTAATTATTGAGCACAATCTCGATGTTATCAAATCAGCTGATCATGTTATCGATATGGGGCCTGAGGGTGGGCTCGGCGGCGGTCAAGTGGTTGCACTTGGAACACCTGAAGAGGTGAGTAAGGTTAAAGCTTCGTTTACGGGGCATTATCTGAAAGCGTTGCTGTAAAATTACCTATAAGTATTAGAGCTGGTCGCAGAGTGCCGGCTCTATTTTTTAAACAGTCGTCGTAATTGGATCTTAATGACTTTGATTGTTGTATCACGTCGAGATTTATCTTTAAAAATATGAATCGCAGGAGGCAGGATCGACGCAAGAATAATCAAGGCGATAATTGGATATAAAACAGTGTCTATTTCTATGCCGATACGTTCAAAAAAGACGCCTAAAAAATAGCCCAAATAGGTAATTCCAGCGGTCCACAATAGTCCCCCGATAAGGTTGTAGGCTAAGAAAGTTTTATAGCGCATTTTACCTACGCCAGCCACAATAGGTGCAAACGTGCGAACGATAGGAATAAAGCGCGCAATAATGATTGTTTTACCGCCATGTTTCTCATAAAACGCCTCTGCATGTCTGATATTCTCTTGACGGAACAAGAATGAATCGGGTCGTTTAAAAATCTTTGGCCCGACGCGGCGGCCAAAAGCATAGCCCGTACTGTCGCCGGTAACGGCTGCCAAGAAAAGAAGAGCGACGAAAAGATGGATGTTGATATCGAGAATGCCAGCATGTGTCAAAACGCCTGCGGTGAACAGGAGGCTGTCGCCTGGCAAGAAGAAGCCTATTAACAATCCTGATTCGGCGAAGATAACGAATAAGATAGCGAGAATACCAAGTCCGACAATAATATCAACAAGATCAAAACCCGGGATGGCACCGACGGTCATTACAGTCGACAGTATATTTTCGTGCATATGTAGCTATTTTAGCATGCTCACCTCAGAGATGGTATAATAGATTCTGTACTATATTGGCCGCAAAAGGAGTGATGAACAGATGAATGATATTACATTGAAGTTAAGTACCCGCACAGCTGCTGGTAAACAAGTTGCAAAACTACGCGCCGAGGGTATGGTGCCAAGCGTCGTCTATGGTGGTCATGCTGACCCTATTTCGACACAATCACCAATGGTAGAGACTGCCAAAGTGGCGCAAGCTGCAGGTAAGCACTCACCCGTGCATCTTACGATTGATGGTAAGAAAAAATTAGCAATCATTAAAGATATTGATATTGATCCAGTAAAGCATTTACTGCGTCATGTAGCGTTTCACACGATTCGTCAAAATGAAAAAATTACCACTGAAGTGCCTATCCATTTAGTTGGTGAAGGTGAGAGCGCGGCTGAGCGAGCTGGTCTTGTGGTGCTGCAAGCGATTGAGCACATTGACATCAAGGCCTTTCCATCAAACCTCCCCGAAGCGCTTGAGATCTCAATTGCTGATCTTGCTACGACGGATGATCGTCTGACGCTTGCTGATTTACAATTACCAGAAGGTGTTGAATTTGACGATATGGATCAAGATACAAGTCTGACAATTGCTAACGTTTATGAGCCAAGTGCCCTACAAGCTGCAAATGATGCTGCCGGTGGTGATGCGCAAGATGCAGCTGATGTTGAGTCTGAAAATGGTGCTGATACCCCGCAGGACAATCAGGCCGAGGAATCTCGTCCAGGTGGTAAGAGTCAAGATGAGCCAAAGCAATCAAACGTTGATGCCAACAAATAATAGATAAGTTGTCGTCGAAATTAAAATATCCCTACGCGCATGCGTAGGGATATTGTTATAAATAATCTTATTTATAC
>CAMPHY010000011.1 GCA_946886125.1 uncultured Candidatus Saccharibacteria bacterium
ACAATAAGTCGTGTAACAATCGTTACGCGACACAACACAACGAGGAGGGAATAACTCATGGGAATACTCATGGTCCTTTTACTTCTAGCTTTAGTCGGTGCTGCTGTGTCACTTTTCAACAGTTACACCGCTGGGACAATCGTCTTCGTACTTGTGTTTGTCGGTATTGGAGTTTGGCTCCTTGTTGCCTCAAGACACAAAGTAGGACGTGACAAGCTATAGCCACCAAAAGACCGACGTACATATACTCATATGTACGTCGGTCTACCGGCTTTCTCCTCGTTGTTACTTCATCCTATGAACTCATGAATCAAGCTTATAAAAGTTTGACTTTTAATCTATAAAATGGTAGTATAACAGAGATATGTGGGAGATGCGAAAAGCACGTCCGCTCGGTAGTCTATCGGTGCGGAAACTACTTACTTTGGTCGCGACTTTGCTAGTGACTACCTTTGCGTACATACTCGTAAGCGCTCCTAGTGCCTTTGCTGCGGAAGCAACTTGGAATGGTGATGCCCTCGTTTATGAGGGAAATCAATACGTTGGACCCACTCAGGCAGGTAGCGACAACTTATTCAATCTCCCAGAAGAGAGTAGATACTATGTCTTCATAGAGCCAGCAATTCCTGAAGATCCCGATCGTCAACGCAAAGCGTTTGTAATTTACTTTGCACCAGGCAGCGACCCAGGTACAACAACTACAGCACAATATATTACTTACGACTACTTACCACCAGACAATTACACAAATCCGACAAACCCAGTGGCAATTACCGTCACACCCCAAGCAGATAGCCCTGAAGCATCGTCATGTGACGGAACATTCACTTTTGGTTTAGGCTGGATACTATGTCCTGTTACTAATGTTTTAGCATCCGGTATGGACTGGGTATTCTCAATCTTAAGTGGATTCTTAGAAGTGCGACCTGTACAGAGTGAGGAAGAAAACTCCCTCAAACGAGCCTGGGAATACATGCGTAGTTTCGCCAATATCGCATTTGTGATTGGTTTTCTGATCATTATATACTCACAATTAACCAACATAGGGGTATCAAACTATGGCATTAAACGGCTATTACCACGCCTTATTGTTGCCGCAATCCTCGTAAATATATCGTATTACATTTGTGCTATCGCAATTGATTTAGCAAATATCATCGGTTATTCACTACAAGATATCTTCATTGCTATTCGTAATGGTCTCGTGGGGACAGAAGGTAATAGCTGGGATCTCATCAGTTGGCAAGGTGTAACAGAATTTATTCTTTCCGGCGGTGCAATTGTTGGAGGTGGTGTAGCAGCCTATCTTGCAGGTGCTACCGCTGTCCAAGGTGCGATAGGTGGTGCAATCTTCCTTCTTATTCCTGCACTCGTTAGTGGACTACTTGCGGTAATAGTAGCAGTGGCAATCCTTGCAGCTCGCCAAGCGATTATTACCGTACTTGTCGTTATCGCGCCTCTCGCATTTGTGGCTTACTTACTGCCAAACACCGAAAAATGGTTTGAAAAATGGCGAGATCTTTTTATGACCATGTTAATTATGTTTCCTGCGTTTTCTCTCGTATTTGGAGGATCTCAACTAGCGGGAGCGGTCATTATACAAAATGCCGATTCTATCACCACCATTCTCCTTGGATTAGTCGTGCAGATTGCTCCATTATTCGTTCTGCCATTACTTATGAAGCTGAGTGGCTCTCTTCTCGGGCGCATTGCCGGTATGGTAAATGATCCGCGAAAGGGACTCGTGGATCGCACTAAAGCATGGTCACAAGAACGCCTAGGAGAGCATAACGCTGAACAAGCCAAACGGAATCGCGAGATGGCCGCCAACGGTACATTAAAACGACGTAATGTCTTCCGTCGTACGGCACTTGCTCGCGATGATCTTAAGCGTAACCGTGAACGAATTAAAGCCGCAAATGAAACGTCGGCTTCAGCATTGTTTAACGATACAGAATCTGGTCATAAGCTTCATACATATGAACACGAGGCAAACCAATTAAAGGAGCAGGTTGAAAGTAATGCAAATATCCGTTTACAGCAAGAGATCAACAGTCGAGGCTCAAAATTACACCTCGACAATGTTCGGCTCGAGGCCAGTAAAATTAGCCTGGAACGCGAAAACGAGAAGACTTCTTCAGATATTAAAGAGTACAAGACTGGACTCAATGTCAGTACTGGTGAACTAGCGCAGCTCACTAGTCAAATGAAAGAAGATACAATATTCAATGCCGCTGAAGTACAGCGCGGTCAATCTGCGGCTAATATGCAGCAAAAGAACATTTCACAGGCCTTTACTGAAACTTCTCTTGCTTCAGACGCCCTTATTAAGATCGCTAAGGGTGTTGATCCAGCTGGCGCCAATCGTGCACGGGCAAATGCTGCGGTTAACCTTGGAAAAATTAACTCTGAAGCACGAGACAATATCATTAAGCTATTTGAAGAAACCGCCATTCAGTCTGGCTCAAACCTTAAGAAATACACCGAGAATATTGCAAGTATGGCAATAGAACCTGGCGGCATGGAGCGAGCGCAGGCAGAAGGCTATGACACAGAAGCAGTTCAGGCAGCATTTGAACAGCAAGCTCGTGAAGGCAATATGGTTATATTCCAGAATGCCCGTGGTTCTCGTGAGATCGACCAGACAATGCTCAGCCAGGTCATTTCACGCAATATCGGCACTTTCAAGCAAAAAGGTGGCTTCCACTTGCAAGCTAATCCTAATCTTGCGATCCGAGAAAATGAGTCTCCGGATTCATGGCGCATCCGTATGAACATCGAAGCACTCTCATCACTGGCCGATACGCCACCTGAAGGTATTCAAGACCTTAAGGCTGGTTGGTTTAACGATATTCATGATAACGTTTTAAGTCAGCGAAATATTGCTCATATGTTCCAAAATACCACTCCTGATCAAAGTCGTGAACTTCAAGGATACATTCAAGCAGTCTATGACAACTTCTACCTTGCAAAAGCTAACCCAGATGTCATGTCGAAGCTTGATACTCGTAAAACAAAGCTGGGTGATATGTATGAAACTCTTACGCGCACCGGTTACGAACCGTCGCCATACGCTCGTGATATAAACGAACGTCAAAATGATGGTGATGAAAATCCTCCAAATATCGTCCCTCCAGCTGGCCCAGGACAAACACCACCAACTGGTCCATCTGACCAGGGCGAGCGATAGAATAAATTCGATAAGCAGGTTCTTTGCTATACTATAAGCAGTATGGCAGTGTACAAAGTACCACAGGATGTTGAGGCGGACGACAAACTTATCGGGCCGTTTAGCTTCCGTCAGTTTATCTATCTTATTATCGTCGCACTCGCAGGGGTAGGGGCGTGGGGGTTATTTCAATTATTTCCACCACTAGCCGTGATTCCTCTACCTGTCATTGTCTTTTTTGGTGCACTTGCATTGCCGCTTCGTAAAGATCAGCCGATGGAAGTCTACATGGCAGCAATTGTCTCATTTTATATCAAACCCCGTAAACGACTCTGGAAGCCAGATGGCCAAACCTCACTGATCGAAGTCGTCGCTCCACGTTCAGCCGAAGTAAACCGCACAAAAGCCTTATCACAAAATGAAGCCGAGCAACGACTATCATATCTTGCAAAAGTTGTTGATAGTCAAGGCTGGTCAGTCCGCGGTGTCGGTGCACCTGCTGTAAATAGCGCTATGAATAGCGATGCTTACTTTGCTGCTCAACAAGCCGAAGATATTCTCGATGACAACACTTCGCTTTCGCAAAATTTAGATCACATGATTGACGAAGCTGATGTGCGTCGTCGACAGGAAATGATCGATCGTATGCACACTCCAGTTCAGTCACCAGTGCCAACTCCAGCTACAGTACCGCAGCCAGCCGCAAGCGCTTATGACTCATCCGCTAGTTCAGTATCTCCCGTTTTACCACCTTCTATACCTGCCGAGGTGCCCGAGCCACAGCTTGAATACAATCCATACCCCTCAAGTATCCACCAGTCAGTCATTCGGCCTATATCTGACCAACCGCCTATAGCTCCAATTCAACCAGTGATACCGCAACCTGCGCCAACCACTAGCGCGAAGCCCGTCTCACCTGATATAATAAACCTTGCAAATCAACATGATTTATCGATTGCCGCAATGCAACGGGAGGCAAATCGCATTACTCAGAAACAACAAGCTGAGGATGAGGTTGTTATTTCTCTCAGGTAATCAAAATCTAACCTAGGAGTGGGGAAGTTCAGTGCCACCAAACAATCAAACATCACCGACCGCCGCACCTTCTGCTAGCGGTCCAAATAATCAATCTCCTCAAGGAAGCACGACATCCGATGCACCAGCTGCACCGCGCAATCCAAACACGACACAAAATAGCTTACTAATTTCAGAAATTCGCGACGGCATGGTAATTATGAGTGACGGCAGTTTTAGAGCGGTCGTTGCCTGTCAGTCAATCAACTTTGACCTTATGAGTAGCCGTGAAAGAGAAGGTGTGGAATTCAGTTACCAAAACTTCTTGAATTCACTATATTTTCCGATTCAAATTTTTATTCGCTCACAACGCGTTGACATCGGCCCCTACATTGACCGTTTAGTGGGCATCCGTCGTTCACAAGACAATATGCTTCTTAATGTCCTAATGGATGATTATATCAATTTCATTGATGTTCTCTCCCAAGAAGCGAATATTATGGATAAAAGCTTTTTTATTACTGTGCCGTACTTCCCAGGCGGCGATGCAAACTTTATCGAAGCAGGTAAGGGCTTTTTTGGAAAACTATTTGCAAAAAATAACCAAACCGTTACAAAAATCGATAAAGCCACCTACGAAAAAGCAAAAGATGAAATCGGTAACCGCGTTAACTCTGTCATGAGCGGCCTCTTTCAACTTGGTGTTAAAAGTGTTCAGCTATCGACTAAGGAATTAGGCGAGCTTTATTATAATGTTTATAACCCTGATACTGCCGTACGTGAGCCACTCGGTGATTTCGATGGCGTCACGACAACATTCGTTAAAAAAGGCCAAGGTGAAGCACCTCGTCCGCACCTCCAGGAGGGGAGTCTATAATGGCCAAAAAGAAACTTGATCCAATTGATATCGCTGCTCAGCAACGCGCACGAGAACAGGCCGAAGTAGAACAAGCTTTCCTTACAGGTATTAATACGCTGCGTGATCTTATTGCACCAAGTAGTCTTGAGATTCACTCATCTCACTTCCGCCTTGGCACAAAATACGGGCGCACGCTCTATATCTATGGCTACCCACGCCAAATCTACACCGGTTGGCTCAGTTCACTTATTAATATCGATGAAGTACTCGATATCAGTATGTTTATTTATCCGGTTGAAAGCCAAGTAGTACTTAATAATTTACGCAAAAAAGTAACTCAACTTGAAGCCAGTATGTCGATTAACAATGAAAAGGGACGTACTCGTGATCCGGGTCTAGAGGCTGCCATTCAAGATGCCGAAGAACTACGTGACCAACTACAAGTTGGCGCTGAACGCTTTTTCCGTTATGGCCTTTATGTCACCCTATACGGCGATAGTATGGACGAACTCAATTTTGTGCAGCATAAAGTTGAAACCATGTTCGGTCAACAACTTATTTTTAGTAAGGTCGCTTCATCTCAACAAGAGCAGGGCTTTAATAGCACGGTGCCACAGATGACTGATCAGCTGCAAATACGCCGCAATATGAACACTGGCGCAATTTCGACGAGTTTTCCATTTACCAGTGCTGATCTTACTGATGGTAAGGGTGTACTGTATGGTATTAATATGCACAATAATGGCTTAGTTATTTTTGATCGTTTCTCATTAGAAAATGCCAATATGATTGTCTTTGCAAAATCTGGTGCTGGTAAGTCATACACCGTGAAACTTGAAGCACTTCGCTCAATGATGGTCGGAAGCGACGTTATTATTATTGACCCCGAGAATGAGTACCAGAAACTATCAGACGCAGTTGGGGGAAGTTACGTACGACTTAGCCTCAATGCTGATACGCGCATTAATCCATTCGATCTACCACGGGTTATCGACAACGAAGAAGCAGATGACGCACTGCGCGCCAATCTTGTAACACTCCATGGGCTATTTCGTCTCATGCTTGGTGGATCGCAAGTCGCCGCTAACGGTGTAGCGATGTCGGCTCTGACACCTGCTGAAGAAGCCGATCTCGATCAAGCGTTAATCGACACCTATGCGCGCGCCGGCATTACCTCAGACCCTTTGACACATAATTCATTACCGCCAACTATCTCAGATCTTTACGATACATTACTTCACATGGCAGGCACTGGTCCACAGCTTGCTCAGCGTCTCCGTAAATATACCACTGGCACCTTCGCAGGTATCTTTTCGCAACAAAGTAATATTGATATCAACAATCACATGGTCGTATTTAATATTCGTGATCTTGAAGATGAACTTCGTCCAGTAGCGATGTATATCGTGTTGAGCCACATATGGAACATTACACGTACTGACATGCGAAAGCGCATGCTTATCGTTGACGAGGCCTGGCAACTTATGAAGTATGATGATTCGGCTAACTTCTTATTCTCTCTCGCTAAGCGTGCCCGTAAATACTTCCTCGGTCTCACTACTATTACTCAAGACGTTGAAGACTTTATGGGAAGTAAAATGGGACGCGCTATTGTCGCGAACTCTAGTATGCAACTTCTTCTCAAGCAGTCTACCAGTGCAGTCGATGTATTATCCGATGTCTTTAAGCTTACTGAAGAAGAGAAGAAGCGACTTGCTAACTTTCCAATTGGACAGGGCTTATTCTTTGCCGGCCAAAATCACGTCCATATTCAGATTCAAGCCAGTCAAACTGAACACGGGCTTATCACAACCAACCCAGCCCCAACAAGTCCAAAACCAGCACCTATCACACAGCCCTCCGCCGAGCCGACCCAATCGACAGGCTATGCAAATCCTAATGGAACGTTCTAGCGTATAATAAACAGTAGTCATGGCAACGCCACTTCCAACCGATAACCAGGAAGATCAAAACTCCAGGTATAATCCTGGTGAGCTTCATGCTGCCGAGCAATTCGGTTCTCCTTTAGGCCACACTAACCAGAACGCAAGAGAAGGTGAATCTACTTCAAAAGATACATCCGACAATACAAACAACGTAAAAGCCCAAGAGGAAACACCCGAACATCCAGCTGGTCCGTGGAGGTTTAACCACAATAAAAACAAACAAAAATCGTCGTTTAAAAGTAAATTTTTGAATAACAAAAAAAAATGGGTTGCCAGCGGGTTTATCGGTACCATTCTTTTAGCAATCCCTATTGCGTTCTTATCGCTCATGCCGCTCAAGTTAGAAATGTTTATTCAAAACATTACTGGTCTTGCGAGCGATGTACCAAGTTATGCTGTTGAGCAACGAATTGAATATCTGACTACACGAGCACTTGCAACACGCTTACTTATGGCGGCCGGAGCAACTGATAATAACGGTAATGCAATTGATGGTAAATTAGTATTTTGTAAAGACGGTGCAATTGCATGCTCCTTGTTTGCAACCTGGACAGCTGATTATTTCGAAAACAAGCTTGGTCTTACTATCGACGTTGAAGCGGATGGACGTGCCAGACTTGGTGCTAATGCGAGAGAATGGAGTATCTACGCAACAAAAGCCGACGGTACCCGTGTCGATGATGTCGTGCAGCGCATTAAGAGTAATACGGAGATGCGCGCATACATACGGGATGAAGTAAGGTCTAATACAAAATCGAGTCAATTAATGACCCGTTATCTTGCGCGAAAAATACTAATGAAGAAATACGGCGTTACTCATTGGAGGGGGCCTGCGAAAATTGAAAATGCAGCAAATAGTCTTGCAACCGCAAAAGCAAATTTGAGAACGGCTATGTTTAAAAATACCGTCGGAAAAATATCCCCACGTGTTGCGGTGTACCTTGCGTGTCTACAAGATGGAGCATCATGCCACGAATTACTAAAATCGCTTCGAAAAACCTTTGTTGACCCCTCTACAATCGAAGATGAAGCTCAAAGAGAAGCAGCTATTAAACAACAAGCAGCCGCAGAAGCTTTTAACGTAGCGCTTGAAAGCGCTGCACAACCAAATAGCAACGAGGGTATTTCAAAGTTCATATCACAGCGTGCACTTGGACTGGTTGGCGGTGGCGTTGCTGTGGCTGGTATTCTTGATTTAGCTTTTGGCGCAGTTGAATCGCTTGATCAAGGAGCGCTCGAACAAGTTGGATATGATATATCTACTCAAACATATACTGGCTTTGGGTTTGGTGACGACGGTGGTATTGTCGTCGCAAATGACAAAATGAAAGCTGGTGATCTTGATATCGATACTATCGGTGCAGCAACTGCTTTGTTTGATGATGCGGAACAAAGCCCACTTATGCAAGCTGAAACAGGTTTAATGAGTGATAGTTCCGTTGCGAACGCAGCTACTGCGGTATCAAGAGAATGCGCGACTATCGATGGACCTGCTATGGTCTCGCTGCAACCTGGTGAATTAGTCTGTCCAGAGCGAAAAGTCGTCCGAGATTACTCTTCATCATTTGCCGACAATCCCGCCTGGAATGCAATTGCCGGGGTAGCACCCATTTGGAACGATTCTGTCGGGAAAATATTCGATATAGTAAATGCAGCCCTTGAACCTATTATTGGAATTTTATTAGATGCTCCTGGTATAAAACAGGCACTTGAATTAGTCGGTGGAGCTATACAGCCACTCATTGAATGGTTTACAAGTATTGTGTTTGACCCTCCAGTAGTTGGTGCTGAGACGACAGGCGCGAATAATTATGATGGACTAAGCGCATCTATTCGTATCGCCCAAAATGAATTAATGCTTGAAGGTGTCGATACTGACGGTAGTGCTATGGGCGCAGGTGGATCACTTCTTACTGACCAAGAGGTTGCCGCTGTGACTAACCAACACCGTGAATACGAGCAGCAGCACTTCAATAACCAGCCTGTTCTTGCAAAGATTTTCAATCCACGTCTAATTGGCTCATTCTCACAGCAACTTTTACTGCGCATGCCGACAAGTGTTGATTCTATCGCCACACTACCAAAGAACCTTCTTACCGCTGCACCTTTCACACAATCTGCGTTTGCAGCTATGCCAACCGATGCAGTGAATCCTTTCAACATTCCTATATACGGCTACGCAGTCAATGATCCAGCCCTTACCGCTGATCCAGGTATCTACACCGAAGAGGAATGTAAAGAACTAGCGACAGCACGTGAAGAAAGTTACGGCGTCGGAGCAGGTGCTGGTGGCGCAGGCAAGGTAGCAACCTACACTAAATCAGACCCTTGTGCGCTCGAGAAGATGGCGGTTGGTATTGCACTAAAATCAGCAGGAGTAGAAGATGACAAATACTCACTAAAAGACCCGGGAGTAACAGCAAGTAATTTGACTGGCAATCGCAACGACACCCAAGCTTCACCTGGTAATGCCATTCTACCAGCCGGAACACGTGATGAACTTGTTGCGAAAGTGTTTCAATTAGTAGATGAAGGAAAGATCGTATGGGCGGTACCTGCTTGGGCGGCTAATAACGAAGATGATGTTCGTAATCACCTCAAAGCTGAAACGCTCCAGTTAATGATTGCAATTGCCGAACAAAGTAACTCTGGACCGTTACGGCTTACCGCAACAGGTATTAAAAGTCACGGACCTGACGGCGGAGATCACAGTGACGGTATCGCAATCGACATTGATTGTTACGGGTACGACTATAGTGGCACGGGACAAAGAGACGAATGTATAGATCTGTATAATTGGCTTATGAAGAATCACGAAGCGCTCGGCGTACGCCAGTTTATATGGACCTATCCCCCTAATCGTGGCAAATGTCTGCGTCTTGGTGAAGAAATTACCTGTGATGATTGGGGACGACAAATTATGAGCATTCACTGGCATCACATGCATGTAGGGTTAGGTAGTCGATAATGAAAAAAATATTCCGTAATATCGTTTTAGTTATAGCAGCACTTGTCATTACAACTAGCATAGTGCCATACCAACAGGTGAGTGCTCAGCTTAATGAGGCTTCTTTTCCTGGACAAGATATTAATTACTATAGCCGAAAAAGTGTTGTCTGCGCCCCACCAGCAAATGGCGATGGTACGGTTATAGGTGGAGATGTCGCAGAGAAAATATTCAAGTTCTTTATTAGTACTGAAATCAGCACTAACGATTCAAAAGTATTAAATAGCATTCAAGCTGCGGCTATTTTAGGTAACTTTAGTAAAGAATCGACACTGGATCCAAGCGTCGAGAACGGCATTGGCGCCTATGGACTCGCTCAGTGGTTAGATCGACGAC
The DNA here is from genome assembly GCA_946886125.1 of uncultured Candidatus Saccharibacteria bacterium. The sequence continues at coordinate 10,332 of CAMPHY010000011.1, forward strand.
CTGCTCTTGAGCAATTTGCTGCATCTAAAAATAAACCGATCAGCGACCTTCAGGTGCAGCTTGAATTTACCGTATTTGAACTCGAAGGGAAAGAATCGGCCGTATTACAAAGTGGTGCCTTCAAGGAAGGGACTGACATCGAAGCTGCAACTGTCGCATTTCGAAAAATATACGAACGACCTGGAGAGTTTGAAGCTGATGATCCAACACGTATCTCAGAGGCAAAACGTTACTTTAATGAATTTAAGGACTTAGCACCCGATCCGAATGCCAATGTTGCTGTCGATAATTGTACAAGCGGCGCAACAGGTGGATTAACTGATTACGACGGTGATGATTTCGTATTATACAACCAATGCGATGCACCTTGGGGAAGTATGACAAACAACGGTGGAGCTACTGCCTGTGCGGAGATATGTGGACCGGCCTCCCTTGCTATGGTCGTGAAAAATATGACAGGACAAGATATTACACCCGCAGAGACAGCGCAATATTATATCGACCAGGGATGGTGGACAAGTGCTCACCCTGGCACAATGGACTACCGACTCCGACCAGCAGGTGAGCACTGGGGACTACGAACTGAAACAATGACCAGTACGTTTGATGTTGCCGAGTATAAAAAAGTACTGGATGCTGGCGGACTTATTATTATTGCTGGAAGAGGGGATACTGCAACAACTCCGTTCTACCCACAAGGACACTTTATTGTTATTCGCGGTATGACACCTGATGGTAAATTTATTATTGGAGATCCAGGATTAAAAGAGCGTAACAATCAAACATGGGATGCAAATGTTGTCGTCAATAATACGTACGCGACAGGTACCGCATTCTATAAACAATAGATAGGAATTTGTATGAATAAAAAGAAACTAATTATTATCATAGCCTCAGCCCTCGTAGTATTATTCATCATTGGCTGTATTATTTACCTCGTATTAAAAGAGGAAGATAATGAATTATCTCAGTTTTCAGATAAATCTTCTCAACCTAATCTCCTCGTTCCGGATGCACCAATCTTTATTAATTTCACTAAACTAATTGATCGCGGCATTGATCAAGATGCATTTATTGATATTCGTTATTTAATCACCACAGAAAATGAAAGGCAAAAGCTTAACTTTAAAGAAATCGCCCTTCAACCAGAGACGATAAAGCACATGATTGATAACGGCTCTCATATCTATACCGCCGATATAATAATTGATAATACTGAAGGGTATATTCTACGACTCAGTTATGACACTCAGCCAAATATGCTTGTGACTCTCGAAAAAGATACTCAAGAAATATTCAGTCTTTATCGCTACGAGAAATTACTCGACGACGGCACTAGCCATTAACCGACTTACGTAAGAGGGATGATATAATCCGAGTCTTCGGGCGCTTGATGGTTCGTCGTTGCAATTACTAGTTGGTGTTCACGCGTCACACTCATTAAGGCTCTCTGTCGCTCCTCGTCTAGCTCCGAAAAGACATCATCGAGTAATACGATCGGCTTAATACCAGTTAGTTTCTCAATGATTTCTACTTCCAAAAACTTTAATGCTAGTACAATACTGCGCACTTCACCACGAGAAGCAACCGAAAGCGCAGGGGAGTTGTTATACCGAAACACAACGTCGTGACGATGTGGCCCCGTGCTGGTATAGCCTAGTATTTTATCGCGTTCACTATGTAAGTGAAGCTCGCTGAGTAATTTTTGTTTAATATTATCAACAAGGGTATGTGAATAATGTACCGATACCGTGTCTTTCGACTGGGCAATGGTATTATATGCTTGATTCAGTTCTTGATTAATCTGCTCAATAAAGTGAATACGCTGCTCAATAATATAGGCACCGTATTCACTGAGTGCAACGTTCCAGACAAACAACTCATCTGACGTCGTATGAGGCTTTTTAAGAAGATTATTGCGTTGTTTGAGGGCTCTGTCGTATTTTCTCAGTGCGCTTAAATAGGCAGGGTCTAACTGGCTAATAAACGTATCAATGAATTGGCGGCGACGTGTCGGTGATCCATGCAGTAACCGTAAATCATCTGGCTCAAACAATACCACTGGGTACTTGTACTTTACTCCGAGACGATAGACTGTTTTTTCATCAACAATAAACTGCTTTCGACCCGACGTACGACTTGGATCAAATTTAACCGTTCGCTTCGTATCATCATCAAACGTAAGATCAATTCGCCACCATTCTTTCTCCGTCTGCAGTAAGTCGGTATCCGCCCCCTTAAAGGAGCTTCCTTGCAATGCGACATAAATCGCTTCAATCAGTGATGTTTTACCACTACCGTTACGTCCAGTAATAACAGTGACGTGCGGCGAAAGGGTGAGTGAAAAAGCCTCATGCGCGCGAAGGTGCTGTACCCGAAGTGTTGTAACCGCGGCCATGCCGAAAAACTAGCTCTTTAACGGCATAATAATATGCTGGTAATTCATGTCTTTCGTTACCGCACTAAGTACGCACGGTGCAAGCTTTCCACTAAAACGAAACACCACTGTGTCACCATCAACAACACCGAGAGCCTCAGTTAAATAACGTGAATTAAGGGTTACTTGGCCGTCATTACTTACATCAGCCGTTGCTTCCGATGTATTCTCTCCCAGTTCAGAGGCCACTGAGTGCATCGACATCGTCTTCTTCTCGCTATCGGCTGTTAGTGTGACACTTCCACCTGATTCACGGGCAAACAAACCGGCAATCTTTGTAATACGAACAAAATCAGACTTATTTAGTGTCACCGTTGTTTCTGATGTTGCGGGAATAAGCTGGCGATAATCAGGGAAGTTACCATCAATCAAGCGACTCGTGATTTCAGTTTCACCCGCTCGAAAACGAACCTGTGTTTCATCAAACAGTACTTCAACTTCATCAGTTGTATCACTAATCGTACGCAGTACTTCTTGGAGGCTCGAAGTAGGGACGATAGCTGCTACTTCACTTGTCGTTTCAACCAAACGTCGTTCACTTAAACGGTAGCCATCGGTTGCCGCAAGATAAAGCTGTCCTTCATGAGAGTGCCAGTATACACCCGTTAGTACTGGCCGAGTTGCATCATTACTACTCGTGATAATTGTCTGACTCACTGCTTGTTTAAAATCTTCAGCTTTTAGACTGTATTGAATCGAAGATGTTTCATCAATCGTCGGAAGTTCCGGGAAATCATCAGCTACCACACCGTTAATTACTGAACTATAGCTACCAGACACAATCTTTAAATGATCATGCTCTACTTTTAACTCAACCGTCCCTTTGGGGAGACTTGAAACAAATTCACTGACAAGTCGAGCGGGGATAGTCAGTGCGCCTGGCTTTACAATTTTTGCTCCAATATGCTGAGTGGTAGCAATTTCTAAATTGGTTGCAGCTACAAGTAAACGATTACCATCAGTACGAAGTAATATGTTACTCAGAATAGGTAATTGTGTTTTACTACTGGCTACACGACCAACCACGCTAAGTGCTTTTGAGAGATTTTCTTGAGTAACGGATAGTTCCATTGTTATTGTTACCTTTCTTTAATTTTCTTTAGTAGTAGTTATTAATAGGTGCTGTGGAAACTGGGTAAAAAATGTATTCAACAGAGGTATCTGGGTAATATATCGTGTGGATAAGAGAGGGGAAGAAACAGGGGATAGTAAGTGTAGAAACGGTGCTAATCCCCAGGCAGTAGTGTGAGCAATGATATGTGTGGGTATAGGTGTGGATGATTGTTCGTTACTTATACAGCTACCTTTTCGCAGGTTATACACAGCTTTTTCACACCATTTATGCATACAATTTTTCCTTAATCTCCGCTACCTGCGAACGAATTAAGTAGTCGAGTTTGATCGCTCGTTCAATTTTCTCAACCGAATGAATTGCCGTAGTATGATCTTTTCGACCTAGCTCTCCAGCAATTTTTGGAAAACTAATATGTAGTTCGCTTCGAAGTAGATACATGGCTATTTGGCGCGGCACAACAATATGTTTGTCTCGTTTAGCGCTGCATATCTCCGCTACTTCAATATGAAAGTGTTTCGCGGTCTTATCGATAATTTGCTTTGGAGTTAAATGTTGTGGACGTGAATGGCGTACATTACCAATTAAACCTTCAGCAGTTGATATATCTGGCTCAACACCACGCATCTCAGCGTAGGCGAGGAGCTGATTAAGCGCTCCTTCGAGTTCACGAATGTTTGTTTTGATGTTGTTTGCGAGATATTCAACCGTATCGCGGCCTAGTTCCACGCCAGACAGGGAAGCTTTGGTTTCTAAAATTACACATCGCGTTTCAAAGTCTGGCATCTGCACATCAATCGCCATTCCCATTTCGAATCGGCTGCGAAGACGTTCAGTTAAAGTAGGGATACTTTTAGGTGGTTTATCGGAACTAATAATAATTTGTTTATTATTCTGGTGGAGTTCATTAAAGGTATGGAAGAACTCTTCCTGTGTTTTCTCTTTTCCAGCAATAAACTGCATATCATCAACAATCAGTACGTCAACATTACGGTATTTGTCAGAAAAGCCTTTTTTCTTAAATCGAATACTTTCAAGGAACTCTTTTACGAACGTTTCGGAGCTAACGTAGAGTACGCGGGCTTCGGGTTGTTTTTTAATAATTTCATTACCAACCGCTTGCATCAGGTGAGTTTTACCAAGCCCTACGCCGCCGTAGAGAAAG
>CAMPHY010000012.1 GCA_946886125.1 uncultured Candidatus Saccharibacteria bacterium
CGACAATATCCTCGCCCACCTTAATCTGACCTGTTCGGCGAATATCAAGACGGACTGATGCATAAAACTTCAACGCGTTACCACCGGTTGTTGTTTCTGGGTTACCAAACATCACTCCGATTTTCATACGAATCTGGTTAATAAAGATAACAGTTGTGTGGCTTTTGTTAATGATACCAGTGAGCTTACGCAGTGCCTGACTCATAAGACGAGCCTGGAGACCCATATGACTATCGCCCATATCGCCATCAATTTCAGCCTGCGGCACCAACGCCGCCACTGAGTCAACAACCACAAGATCAACTGCACTACTTCGTACTAATGTTTCAGCAATCTCTAGTGCTTGTTCACCGTTATCTGGCTGTGACACAAGTAAGTTATCTGTATCAACGCCAAGTCGACGAGCGTAGGCAGGGTCAAGCGCGTGCTCTGCATCAATAAACGCTGCCGTACCTCCATTACGTTGCACCTCGGCAATCGCATGAAGCGTAAGCGTCGTCTTACCTGAACTTTCCGGGCCATAAATTTCAATAATTCGGCCTTTTGGATAACCGCCACCAAGCGCGAGGTCTAGTGACAACGAACCACTTCCAACCAGCTCAACGTCAACGCGCTGCGTATCGCCAAGCCGACGGATCGAACCATCACCAAACTGTTTAGTAATTTGATCCATCGCAAGCCCTAAGGCTTTTAATTTTCCTTCATCAGCTATTGGTTTATCACCAATAGGTTCTTTGGTTGCTTTCTTTGCGGCCATATCAGTCCCCTCTCTTACAATCTCTTCTCTTATTATACGTTCCCGAAGCAAAATATGCTATTACTTACCATGACAAGATAGGCTTACCACCTCATCTTGTTCTATTTAGAGCGCACTCTATCGAAACGAATGTTATAATGATAAGTAATATGAAACGCACCGCTGGATTTACTGTACTCGAACTTATTATTGTCATTGTTGTGCTTGGCGTTATTGGTCTGATTGGGCTTTTGCAGTACAACAACTTAGCTGCCATGCAGCGCGATGAGCAACGCAAAACGGCGATCAATGCTATGTATTACGGGCTTGAAGAAGCGTTTTACCCCGCCAATGAATATTACCCTCGCACACTGTCATCAGATAATTTGAAGACTGTTGATCCTGAACTTTTTAGTGATCCAAATGGCAATGCTATCGGTGAATCAAACTCTGATTATCGCTATGAGCCTATCAACTGCAATAATAACGAGTGCCAAGGCTATACACTCCGCACGACTTTAGAGAATGAAGCTGATTTTATTAAAACGAACCGAGATAACTAACTCTTAAACGTTAGTTATCATGGTCTTCAACAGGCCGCCCATTTTTAAAAGCTTCAACCGCATTATTTAATTGAGCAATCTGTTGCTTTGGACGGGCGACATATTTAAATCGATACGTCGTCTCATCACCTTCAGTTGAAAGCCTAATTGAACCATAGTCGAGCAGGGACTGTAAAATGCCATGTTTTTGATAACTCGCATCTTCAATACTGGCAAGGCTGACCGTTTGTTCATGATGTGAAAAGAGGCTTGTTTGTAATTCTTGAATAACACTTTCATTTGTTAAAAAGAATTTATTAGCTAAGTATACATATACCGCAATAAAGCCACCCATCAAAACTCCAATAACAAGGGCGACAAACAGGAAGAAAGTGGCTCCAATACCTGGTAACGGTACCGATGAATTAGCTGAATCAGCTATATTACTATACATAAACATTAACACAAAAAGCATCGCTACTAAGAATAGCGTAGTACCAACGGGAATGAATAGCCCAATCGGATGTCGACGCACCGCACTGATGACATACTCGCTATCACTGAGATTCAAAAAAGGATATTGCTGCTGTGATTTATCATGTCGCTCTTTCATTTCCGGGCTGATTTCAGGCTTCATCGGCTGAGTCGCGCGGGTCATATGAACGTACTGCTGCGCCGGCGGAGGTGATGACGGCGCCGGTGGAGACTTCGGGGGATGAGCATAAAGAGGTCGCCCTTGGTTGTCGTAAGCAACAGGCTCGTTGTAATCAGGTGTTTGATCGGATGGCTGATCTGGTTTCATATAAGTAGTATATCAAGAGGAAGGTTATTCGGATACGTCCGGCTGTGAACGATTGAGGTGACGATACGCCTTTGCAGTAACACGTCGACCACGTGGCGTACGTTCAATGAAGCCAAGCTGCAAAAGATACGGCTCATAAAAGTCTTCGATCGTGGTCGCTTCATCGCCCGTCAGGGCGGCTATTGTTCCAAGTCCCACAGCGTTGTTGCCGTAGTTATCTATAATACTAATAAGCAAATTACGGTCGGCAGGATCAAGGCCCAGTTCGTCAATCTCTAGCAACTCCAATGCTTTGGTGGTTGTGACCTTATCAATAATACCGTCGCCGTTTACATCAGCATAATCACGAACACGTTTAAGTAACCGATTAGCAATACGTGGAGTGAGACGAGCTCGAGTAGATAGCATCTCAGATGCTTCTGGATGAATATGACTATCAAGGATCGAACTTGCCCTCGCGATGATACGATTGATTTCAGCAGGGGTGTAAAACTCCAAGCGATGTATTAAGCCAAACCTATCCCGCAGCGGAGCAGCCAAGGCGCCTGTGCGCGTTGTTGCACCAATGACAGTGAATTTTGGCAGATCCAATCGAACACTCCGTGCTGCTGGGCCTTTTCCTATAACAATATCGAGTTTAAAGTCTTCCATGGCGCTATAAAGCACTTCTTCAACCGTACGGCTTAATCGATGGATTTCATCAATAAATAAAACGTCACCGTCGGTTAGATTAGTTAGAATACTCGCAAGATCCCCGGCTCGCTCGATTGCCGGCCCGGCTGTAATGCGAATATTGGTTCCCATTTCATTAGCAATCACCGTTGCCATTGTAGTTTTACCTAATCCGGGTGGGCCGTAAAGCAACACGTGATCAATTGGTTCGTTACGCTTCTTTGAAGCATCAATTGCAAGCTTTAAATTCTTCTTGAGCCTGTCTTGACCTATGTAATCATCAAAGCTTTGCGGACGAAGTGTGACTTCAATCTGCTCTTCATTCGCGTCATCTTGACTAACACTGGTATCAACAATTCGTTCAACTGCCATATTTATTTACTCATTTTACACGTAACGTGTATCCATTTATTATCATCCGTTGAGCGTAAATCGATTATTGCGTAGCCGCAATATTCGAGCGTTTCTCGCAGCTCAGGCTCACTCCAAAAATTGAAAAATCTCGGTGCGCCCATCTTATGTTCGCTCCATTCTGCGCCCTCACCTTGCTTGACACTAAAGCCAAGTATTCCATCCTTACTTAAATGCGCTTTAACCACACCAAGAGCAAAGCGAAATTCTTCATCAGTAAAATGCAGAAAAACAGCCGAGGCGATAATTAGACCATACATACCAGTCATAGAATCGGTCAAAATATTGAAGCGTTCTGCGGCAAGCCCTTTGCTTTTGAGCATATTAACAGCGGCTTCAAAAGCATCGGTCGTAAGAATATTCGCATAGCCTTGTTGCGATATATAGGTAGCATCACGCCCGGTAGCAGAACCAATTTCAAGAATAGGGGTGGTATATTCAATGTGACTCAGCAGAAAATCAATCCACTCTTTCTGGAAACCAGTCGTTACCGGAGCAGTTCCATCGACATAATTAGCAAAATAAGTTTGATAGGTATCGAGAGTGATTGTGTTGTTCGTACTCATCCTTTTAATGCCTGTGTTACGCGTTCTGCGGTTGAGAGGTCGGTTGATACGCCCTCCAGCGCCTTAGTAGCATCGTTTAGATTATACCCTAGTGCCATCAATGCTTCTAACGCCTCATCATGAGCGTCAATCGGCTCCGACACACCAAGCTGATCGACATTGCGGCGAACGGCTAGGCCAACTTTATCTGATAAATCTACTGCTACGCGCTCAGCGGTCTTCTTGCCCACGCCGCTTGCTTTTGTAATAAAGCCAACATCACTGCTTGCGATGGCATTCCTCACCGTTTCGCTGTCACTGAGCGACAATATAGCGAGCGCCGCTTTCGGTCCCACACCTTGCACGGTAATAAGTAATTCAAAGAGTTTTTTTGCAGCCAAACTGCTGAATCCAAATAATTCTTGTGATTGTTCACGAATATGATGATAGGTGTAGAATTTTACCTCTTCGTGCAGCATTGTGTGCTCATAGTCACCTAAGGCAACCGCAACTTCATAACCAATACCATGAACGTCAACGATTACTGACGAATTAAATTTTTCGGCCACTACGCCAGCCACATGTGCAATCATAGTACTATTATGACACAGAAAAGTGGTTTTGGTTAGCCGAAGAGGGCAAACCCAGCTTGACGTGCACCAGCACCTGGCTCGGGTGGTTGATCGCCACCTTCTGGCGGATCTTCAGGATTACCTTCGTCACCGCTACCGCCGTTACCTTCGCCGTCTCCTGGTGGCTGCTCACCTTCAACCGGCGGTTCCTCAGGTGGAGTCACCTCTTCTTCCTCTTGCTGCTGCTCTGCTTCACGCTCTTCTCGTTCGCGTTCTTTTTCTGCTTCACGCTCTTCTCGTTCGCGTTCTTTTTCTGCCTTTTCTTCAGGCGTTTCAACACGACAGGTGGCGTCTGGGAGTGCAGAACTTAAGAAATATTCTCTATAAGTGCCTTCACCCGCCACATTAGCAATCCCGCCGTTTGAGAAACAAATATTACGTTGCACTATTGAGTCTGGACGAGGGAAAGGTGTGTCGGGAGTATTTGCTAAAGCCTGCTGCATTGTATTTACCCAAATTGGTCCAGCCATGCCGGCACCGCCATTTTGCATGACATCGTTATTGTTATTACCCACCCATACTCCGACAGTCAGCTGGGGCGTATATCCAATCGTCCACGCGTCACGCGCATCATCAGTCGTTCCTGTCTTCACCGCCGCGGTACGTCCCGGTACGCTCAGTGATGAACCAAAGACTGGGGCACGAGCATTTTGGTCCGACAGAATACTGGAAATGAGATATGATCCAGCCGGGCTAATAATCTGGCTCAAATTCGATTCAGCCGTAAAAATAGTGTCGTCAAATTTGTTATTTATTTCTTGAATTATAGTTGTCTCATACTGTTCACCTTGGTTGGCGAAACCAGCATATGCGTTTGTCATTTGCAGCAGCGGCACTTCGGCAGAGCCAAGCGCTAGCGATAGGCCATAATCGTTCTCTTCCTTAAGTGTCGTAATACCCATACGCTGCGCCGCATCAATTGCATCACCAATACCAAGTTGCTGCATCACTTTTACGCTTGGAATATTAAATGATCGACTAAGCGCTTCACGCACTGTCACGTCACCATGAAATTGGCGGTCCGCATTGAGTGGACGATAACTATTACCAAACGTAGTCGGAACGTCTTCAAGAACCGTGGCCGGTGTAATAACACCCTCAGCCAGCGCCTCGCTGTAATAAATTGGCTTGAAGCTTGAGCCGGGCTGTCGGGGTGTCGTGACGATATTAACATTACCCCATTCAGGGTTGCTATAATCGGCACTTCCAACAAGTGCTTTTATTTCACCGGTCTTTGGATCAATCGCTACACCACTCGCGTTGGAACCACCATTTGCCTGAATAAACGGCATATGATTGGCAATATTACTATTGAGCTGCTCCTGCAAACTACGATCAAGTGTCGTCTTCACTTGATATCCTGATCGAACCGCTTTTTCTTCACCATATTTTTCACGTAGTTCTGCAATGACCATTTCAGCAAAGTGTGGTGCAATGCTGTCATTTGTCTCATTTTGCGGGACATACGCTAGCTCGACAGCCAATGCGGCATCTTGTTCTTCGGTCGTGATAACCCCGTTGTCCACCATACGAGCAAGTACCGTGGTTTGGCGCTCCTTGGCAAGTTCTGGATCTCCGCTAATAGGAGAGTAGGCACTTGGAGCAGGCAATACTCCAACGAGCATCGCACTTTCGGCTAAATTTAATTCAGCTGGTGTTTTGCCAAAATAGGTATCAGCTGCTGCCTCGATACCAAAGGCATTTTCACCAAAGTACACAGAGTTCATATACATTTCAAGAATTTCATCTTTACTATAGGTCTGCTCAATCGCAATCGAGATTGCAAGCTCCTGGTATTTACGCAGGAAGGTCTGATTGTTACTGAGTAGCGTATTTTTCGCTAACTGCTGCGTTAGAGTAGAGCCACCATACGCTGTCGCATCAAGCGACATTACATTGGCATATAGTGCACCTAAAATACCAGTAATTGAAAATCCACTATGCTCGTAGAAATTCTTATCCTCCGCCGATAGCAGCGCCTTTTCTGTCACATCAGCAATACCCTCAAGCGGAATTAAGTCACCATTTTGCGAACGACCGATACTATAAAAAGGCTCACCATGACGATCTAACAACACAATGCCCGTGTTGTTACGGTTCATTAATCGTTCTTTATCGCTAATGTCGCGCGCAAAATAAGCGTAGGTAAGCAGTGGAATGATAATAAGAAGCGCTAAAATTGGGCCGACTATCAGAAGGATTTTCTTAAATGTTGGCAGGGCTTTAAACCACGCCCAGCGACGCTTGATACCCCGCTTTAGCTTATCAATAGGGGTCAGTTTCTTGGTGTATTTTCCCTGTCGTATCATAAAATATTCTTTCCCTATTATACGCTACCCTGCCATTCTATAAAAGCAAAGCCAATAACATCCTGTTTTGTCGAAAATAATTCAGCGAAATGAGAAAAATAGTGAAATGCTATATGGGACGTTACACTTGTCTGCGGCTCATCATGGCATAGGTGATGGCGGCTGCAAGTGCATCGGCGCAGTCATCTGGTTTCGGCACTTCCTTCAATCCCAATTGAATTCGCACCATTTCCTGAACTTGCTTTTTATCTGCACCACCATATCCAGTGACCGTTTGCTTGATTTGCATAGGGGTATACTCAGCAATCGGCAATTTCGCTTTACGTCCTGCCAACATTGCAACACCACGCGCATGCGAAACACTCATCGCTGTTGTGACGTTGCGTGCGAAAAAGAGCTTTTCAATTGACATGACCTCTGGGCTGGTCGCAGCAATAATTTCCGTTAAGTTATCGTAGATATCTTCCAGACGCACATCAAGCGGAGTATGAGCAGGCGTGGTAATTACCCCACCATCAACCAATTTAAACTTTCCTTTTACGACATCGACTACGCCAAAACCTAAAATTCCCGTCCCAGGATCAATACCTATAATTCTCATATACGCTTTTCTTCATATTCACCATCGACTACATACACTTCACCATCTTTAAGGGTTTCGTATTTGAAGCCGTTGGTTTCAAAATAATCAATCATCGCTTTGGCTTCTTCACCAAACCATTCAGACTGAAAATGCGGAACAAGTTGGGGATAAATAAGACCAAGCCCGTCCCATATAATATCTGCCTTATATCCTGCAGGCACTACATATGGATCATCTCCATTCTCTGCACCGTGTAGTGTTTTTGTAATAACAATTGACCCAGCGCTTGAGCCACCATACACGAATATGTTTTGCTTTAAGCTATTTGCCACGATAACATCAAGGCCACTATATGCCATGGCGCGACGCAACACGAATGTATTACCACCCCCTACCCAGAGTAAATCAGTTGCTTCTACGATTGTACGGAGCACCTCATGTTTTTCAGGTGCAAAATACTGACGCAAATCAAGTTCGAAAAATTCAAAGCCAAAACTTTCAAACTCAGCCTTTTTATCGCTCACATGATCGTCTCTGTAAGAATCGTTGCCATCATTGGCATTGCCAACATACAGTACTTTGCGACCGCCTCCTAGCATTGCCTGAAGCTGTTCAAGATGACTACCTAAGCCAGCTGAAGATAAATATAGTCTCATACTGCTATTATACTTTAACCCATCAATTAATAGGAATAGCCTTCACTCGCTCCTCTGTCATTTTGCTCCTGACACTACGAGCTGTACTAATCGTCGAGTTCAACTACGATGTCGGCATTAGTATGCACATTAACAACATCATCGAGATCATCTAGTGCGTCCAGTACTTTAAGGGTTTTACGAGCAGCTTCAGGATCATCAACTATTACCTGTGCATTTGGAACGTACTGCAGTTCCGCCTCTTTTACCTCCAACCCAGCCTCGACAATTGCCGTTCGCACTTTCGCCAAATCTTTTTGATCCGTATATACAGTAACGGCACCGTCTTCTTCAATTGCATCCTCGGCGCCTGCATCAAGAATGGTTAATAACGCGTCTTCACCTGTTGCCTGAACGACAATCACACCCTTTCGAGTAAATTGGAATGCCACACTACCGGCATCCGCCATGCGACCGCCATTCTTCGTTAAGGCATTGCGCACTTCTGGAAACGTGCGATTTTTATTATCGGTTGCCGTTTCAATCATAATACCAACGCCATTTGGCCCCATGCCTTCGTAGGTAATTTCTTCGAGTACGGCCGCGTTTTTATCAGACACTCGGTCGATAGCACGTTGAATATTGGCATTCGGCATATTCGCCTGCTTGGCTTTTTCAATTGCCAGGGCAAGATTTGAATTCATAGTCGGGTCAGCACCACCGCGCGCTGCAATGGCAATTTGGTTGCCAATCTTCGTAAAGATAGCACCACGTTTAGCATCCTTGGCGCCTTTTTCGCGTTTAATAGTTGACCATTTACTATGTCCTGACATAAGAAAATCTCCGTTTAACGTCGGTAGTTATTTTCTTTATTATAACAGATGCTTGCGTTACTTAACGACGCGGTAATTACTCGCACCTGAATAGGACAAGGCCATTGTGGTACAGGCTCCAATTGGCGTATACACTTGCTCACCCAACTCAAGCCGATAAACCAAAATGTACATTTGTTTTGTACTCGCCCCGCAGTACGTTGTGCCTAAGCCTGTATTAGAAAAATACGCGTAATTATACCCTGAGCCTTGGACATTGACGCCAGGGGTGCTGGTGGGATCACTAGGCAGCGTAGAGATATACGGCTTTAGTTTGGCAGCAAGAGAAGCCCAGCTCGTGTCAGCCGTCGTGCTCCAAGCACCGTTAATTGTCGTTGAACCATTACCGGCTGGAAACTCTCCATTGTCAATGTAGTACAACTCCAGTGCCTTGGTAATCATAGCTACATCACTTTTGCGCTGTGAATCACGACCGCGCTGCTGGATACCGTTAAAGGCAACAATAGTAATTGCAGCTAGGATTCCAATCACTACAATAACGATAAGTAGCTCAACAATTGTAAAGCCTTTAGTTGTTTTTTGACGTATCATTACTTTGACTATTTTAGCACAAGCGTGATTGAGCAATTTTGTCTTCTCGAAGGCTATGCGCGAATCTACAATTTTAATAAATTAACAACATCTTCCCGTGTATCACCAGCGTACATTCACCAAGAAAAATACTCATCGGCGAGGATGAGTATTTTTCTTGGTGAAGCCGCTGAGACTTGAACTCAGGACACCCTGCTTAAAAGGCAGGTGCTCTAACCAGCTGAGCTACGGCTCCATAATTACATTGAGGTAAGCTATGAACTTGTTCAAAGTACCTTACAAAGGTAGCACTTTTAGAGGTGACCTGTCAATGTTTCGACTTATCTTTTGGCGGCTTCGGTGTCTTAGTGAGTAAAATATCAATCAATGCGAATACGAGACCAGCTGTAATAATACCTGTACGATTATTTGTGATCAAATCATATACTTGCCGACTCACTCCTTCGAGCGCGAGACTCATCCCCATCGGCTCGAGCAGGAGCGTGAGGGCCAACATTGCAAAGGCGAGCGAGCCTATAATCCTCGGGCGCATTGTGCGATACACAGGACCGCTAAGTAGCAACAAGCCAGCCGGAAGTAGTACGAGGGCCGCTGCCACAATACTACTTAGTGGAGGAACGGTGCTGTTGAAGATTCCCGCCTCAGCCACAATCGGCGTCAATTCATTCGTCCACAACTCGCTCATGAGTGTTCCAGCCGCCAGCGCAAGTCCCAGCGGCCCGAAGCGTCGCTTGGCAATAAAAGCGGCCGCGAACAATACAATAATAACGATTAAAAAGACTAACATAAACCCCCTACCATAACCCCTCGGCTTGCGCTAAATCAAAACTCGCCTTATCTCCAATTGCAATCCCCTGATCATCAACACTCCCCGCCTTCACTTCGAGTACATAGCGCGCAGCATCTTTTGGTCTATATGTTTCTGGGTAATCTTCAGGTGCCGCATATTTTACGATATACACCACTTCCTGTTCGTCGTTAAGCCATATAATATCGATTGGTATATCCATATCCTTCATCCACATACCCCACGTCTCGCTACGATCAAACACAAATAACATTGCATCCGTTTCACTTAAAGCCTTTACCCCCGAAAGACCTCGAACAATTTCTTCATTCGTTTCGGCAATTCGCGCTTTATATACCCCGTCACCTAGACGAAGCGATACGCGCGGCTGCATATGTGGCGCAATAGCAAAATAGGCTGCACAAAGAATGAGCACTAAGAATAGCCCTACAAGCCAATACGACACCCTGTCGTGACGTACGCTCATCGTGTACCTAAAGTCACGGTTACCATGAGCACTATTATAGCAGTGTCATGCGAAATATGTGCTAGGCGCCAATTTTGTCTTTTTTATTGTTTCGCTTAGCATTGATTTCCACGTAATCAATGACCGCACTTGCAACATCGCGACCCGTTACTTTTTCAATCGCAAATCCAGGACTAGAATTCACTTCCAAGATCAACGGCCCTCGCTCCGAGCGCATCATATCTACTCCAGCTACGTTGAGCCCCATCGATCGAGCAGCTCGTATAGCCATTTTACGCTCTTCGTCAGTTAGTTTTACGATCGTACCCTCGCCACCTTTGTGTAAGTTTGAGCGGAAATCATCGTCAAGACTTTGTCGCTTCATACTCGCTACGACGCGGCTACCGACGACAAACGCACGGATATCAGTACCGGCAGATTCCTTGATAAATTCTTGCAACAAAATATTCGTACCGTCTTCATTAGACAAATAAAATGCTTGCAACACTGACTTAGCCGCCTTTTTACTTTCAGCGAGCACCACACCGTTGCCGTGCGTACCGCGAGCCAATTTGATAATCACTGGCATACCATCTAATTTTTCAATCAAATCATCGATGTCAGCTGAGTTACGCGACACGACCGTTTTTGGAATACCAACACCGGCTTTTGCAAGCAGCTGCATACTGCGCAGCTTATCGCGTGAACGAGCAATCGCTATTGAGCTCGAGACACTGTACACACCCTGCATTTCTAACTGACGCAGTATTGCAGTACCGTACCGAGTCATATTGGCGGCAATACGGGGGATGATTGCATCAAACTCAGTTAAATCTTTTCCCTTATAGCTTACCGTAGGATTGTTTCGTTCAATTGAAGCATAACAGTCGCGATATTTTACGACCGTGACACTATGACCACGTTTTTTAGCTTCTTCTTTTAGCCGCTTGGTAGAATAATTACCTGGACCATTTGATAAAATTGCAATTTTCATAATTTGTCTTGAGTACCTTTATATAATGATTGTAGCTCACTAAACCTATCTTGGTCTAATACATCCAATAGATGAGGCCCATTTTGCACATCTACAATAAACTTTCCCTTTAAAGTGTTCCTGCCGACAAGCACCGGGAATGCTTGAGTTGACCTATTGGCTAATGTACAAAACGTCCTGATGCGCCGGTTTTTTATTTGTATTGTTATAGGTACTTTATACCTTTCTTGCGCGTGTCCATTTGAACTCGCAACGACAATCTTAGAGAAACGAGTCGTTTTGATCGTCTTGCCTGTATAGTAGGGGCTATTTACTCCAAAGAGTTTATATTCAAGGCCTAATTCCGATTCTTTGATATCACTTGCCCAAATTGATGAAGTTCTTGCACCCGTATCGATCCTTGCAGGTACTTTTTTTATATTTTCGCCCACAAGCCAAACGTACTCAGCACGACCGATTATCGCCTTTTGATTCATGGATATATTATACTATATCATTATAAAAAAGTAAATAGCTTACACTTGACTAAACCTGAATATATGCCTATAGTTGCACTATGAAAACGATATTCTACGTAGGTAAACCATACCCCCACAAAGAGGCCTTATTACAGTTA
Source organism: uncultured Candidatus Saccharibacteria bacterium (assembly GCA_946886125.1). The sequence continues at coordinate 12,155 of CAMPHY010000012.1, forward strand.
AAATCAGCTGGCTATAAGCTCGGTCTATTACAAGATCCTTCTGTGCAACTACGTAACGAGGACTTATTTGACTGTATCGTTCCACTTGATTTCTCATCGGAACAAAATTTTGAACAGAGCCTTTCTCAAGTTGTAGACTTACCTCCTATGGATGGCTTACTATGCGTATACGAAAACTACGTTATCTTTAAAGCAATCATTGCAGATAAACTTTCCCTGCCGTCATTATCTATCGACGCAGCGAGAGCCTGTACGGATAAATATCTTATGCGGCAGCTATTCCTAGAACACAACCCCGATATTACCCCGGAATTTACGTTCGTTGACTCCAAAGAGCGACTTTTAGAGTTTGCGGAGGCAGTTGGCTACCCGCTCATTTTAAAACCAACAAATCTTGTAAAAAGTCTACTGGTAAGTAAGTGCAATGACGAGCATGAGCTAGTAACGGCTTACGATAAAACCGTTGCACAAATTGAAGACGTTTACCGCCAGCAACATATTACAAACCGAAGCCCTGGAATCATCGTAGAAAGATTCATTCAAGGACGAATGTGTTCAGTTGCTGCGTTTGCTGATGCAAACGGTACGGCACATCTTTGTGACGGCATAGTCGATTTAGTAACGGCGCAGGATATTGGATATGACGATAACTTTCTATACGCTCGCAAGCTAGTCAACGATCACGATCATAAACTAAAAGAAAACATATTGCGTGTTGCTCGAGAAGGTATGGAAGCATTAGATATGCGTGCATCGCCTGCGCATATTGAAATCATATACAACGATACTGAAGTTAAATTAGTCGAAATTGGCGCACGGACCGGTGGCTACAGACCATTTTTGTATGAGCAATGTTACGGGATAGACATGATCGAACAAGAGGCAAGAATTGCCACGGGTGACACACCTAACTTAAATAGCGACTTTAAAAAGTTTGGTGCCGTATATGAACTATTTCCTCGTGGAGAAAGTGAATTTATCAGTTTAGAAAACGCCAAACAACCAAATGACTACGCGTATTTTCACCAAGTAGCACATGTCGGCGACGTCATTGGCTCAGCAAAAGACGGTTATAAGGCTGCGGCAATTATTGGCATCACAGACTCAGACCCGTCTTCATTCAATAGGCAATCTGATGAAGCCGAGCACGTAAAAGTGGTGACGCGATGAAAATCGCACATATAGTTCCCTACAGTATACAATTTCCCTTAAAAAGCCCCAACGGACGATATAACTGGGTCATTCAACTTGCCACCATGCAGGCAAAAAGTGGTCACGACGTCACCTTATATTGCCATCCTGAATCAAAGGTTGAAGGTGTGCGCATACTCGGCATTGACCAAGCAAGTGACGACAAGCGACACAATAACATTGAGACTTTTCGGCTTGCCTTCAAAGGCGATCACGACATATACCACAGCCACTTTGATGATTTGCACTACGAAGTAGCCCATGAGAGCTCACGACCAATTATCTATACGCAGCATTGGTGGCCCACTGATGCAGTCAAGCAGCTCGCCCAAACAAACTCAGGGAATGTATGGGCCGTTCCTCCTACAAAGCATATGTACGAGTACGATTTAAGATCAAACATACACTCGAAGGGCTTCATTTACCACGGAATTGATCTAGAGCTTTTTAGTGATACCGTCGCCCAGAAGAATGACCGCCTCTTGTTCGTTGGGCGCATTTCACCTGAGAAAAATCTTGATGTCGTACTGGCAGTTTCATTAAAAAGCGGCATTGGACTAGATATCATAGGAAAAATTACCGAAAAGAATGCCACACTTTGGAATACGTTACAACCATTGATTGATGGTGAGCATATTCGTTATCTAGGAACAAAAACTCAGAAAGAGTTAATTTCATACTACACTTCGGCACGTGCCGTCCTATTTCCCGCAGATATTAATGAAGCATTTGGATTGGTTGCCATAGAAGCTCAAGCATGTGGCACTCCTATTATTATGAAACGTGGCGGTTCCCGCAATGAGCTGGTCGAAGACAACAAGACGGGATTTCTCTGTGAAACAGAAGATGAATTTATTGCCGCTGCCACACATGCCGATTTAATACGCTCAGAAGACTGTATCACATTTGCACAAAAATTTGACGTACGTATCATGGAAAAAAAATACGAACAGTTGTATCAAGAACTACTTGTTCGCTAAATTTCATACGGAGATTTTTCTGTAAAGCTTTTTCGAATAAAGTCCCCTGGTAGCCCACGTTTGAATGAACCCCCTGTCGTCGATAACAATGCCTGTGATGAAAGATACTGGTCAGGGTTATGATTATACGCAGGATCGTTATGTACGGGATCAACGAAGATTTTTACGTCATTCGCCTGATACCCTCCGACGTTAAAATGATTTCCATAATAAGTCCTAAATTGATACAAAGGTTTATGCTCGACGTCTCCATAAAGCTGTTGTACTTTATGCTTATTGAGCACCATTGGAGTATGTAGCTCGTAGCTGATCGGCTTAGCGTATCCTCGGTCCTTTAATAGCTCATACAGTTTTGTCATTCTGCTAATATAGTCGGACCCTTCAGGATATCGTTTGTTATAGGTTTTAAT
>CAMPHY010000013.1 GCA_946886125.1 uncultured Candidatus Saccharibacteria bacterium
CATCAGAGAGTGCTCTTGCAGCATCAACCATCACTACTTTACGTAAGGTATATTTTTTATCTAATCCATGCTTACGAGTCAGTATTTCTTCAAGCTCAAACTCATTTTTACCATAATCATTATCTATCCTCGTTCTTAAACGATTCGATAACGTTTCATCGTCTAGACTTAAATACAGTATTTTATCAAATAGATGCAATACTTCATGGTCGCCTGCTGCAACACCGCACAAAATAATATCCTTGTCTTTAGCTTCAATCTTGAGCTTTTGAAAAGCATCCACATAAACACGCCATTCGTGTGCCTCAAACCAACTTTTATCTCTTTGGTCAGCTGGTGGAATGACAACTAATTTGCCAGTGCTTTTGTGGTGTGGTCCACCTAAATCTGAGCTGTCTATATCACGAGCGTCATAGCCACGCGAAATCAACTCTTTTTGCAGCGTCGTCTTTCCTGAACCTGGTGCACCAGTTACATATATCAATGACATATAGTTAGTATACCAACACCAGGCAATACACAGCAGTGCGACGTACGAAAGATAAGAATGTCACGCCTTGCTACACAAAATAGAGCAAATGGTTAAAATCGTCAGTTTGTTACAATAAACATATGGCTGAACCAAAACCAAAGAAATTTGAAATAATTGATGGATTCACTATTAAATACCACGCCAATGGCGTGACGCGTTGGTCGAAAGGCAAGGTCGTAGACGGTTATACCGAAGGATACTATGAGTGGTATCGTACCGACGGCACACTAAAGCGCTCGGGGTACTTTAAAAAAGGCGAACCGGTAGGCGAGTGGGTCACTTACGATAATAAAGGCAAGCCGTACAAAACCACACAAAAGTAGGGAACTACTTTTTCAAGCATAGCTATCTTTGATGGAGTAGGTAGATATGCTTCAAAGAGAATTAACGTCACTCCCATCCTTCTTCTGCGTAATGTTCTCCGACCAGGTACGCTTTGATTGCCCTGCTTACCGTAGGAACGGTATCGTCAGGTAGGTTATCCAGCGCTACCCACTCGATACGATCAGACTTATCTGGCTCAGCCATGTAAGGCTCGCCGGTCCATGCTTTTGCGATAAAGTAATTGTCGAAATACACTTCTTTACTTTCATTCTGCCGATGTACTGTAATGGCATGCTCCATATCCTCGGGCCTCGCCAGGAGGCCGCTCTCTTCAAGTAGCTCTCTAGCTGCTGCCTCAGATGCTGACTCTCCTTTTTCAATATGTCCAGTTGGAGTGGTGTACATTCCGTCCATCCATCCAGTGTTAAACCTACGTAGCACGAGGAGGTTGTCATTATGAATAACTAGCGCATGCGATGCGGCATTTAGTGTAAATCTTTCAGCCATGTAGTAATCTTTACAAATAAAAAACACTTCCAAAAAAGTCTTTCAAGCATATCATCTTGAAGGTTAATGAACGTGATACAGGAAGCATCTACTCTAGATAGTTCGTTATTTCATGAGCAGACAAACTATTCAGCTCAATAGCATCAAGCCCTGTCTTGCGCATGACTCTTTCTACTACCCATGTGCCCGTTTTATATATTCGCCACGAAGCATCAGTTTCAGGATCGTAGAATGCCCATTTTCTCCAAATCTCGCCAGTTGGCTCAAAATAATCTTCAGCCGTAATTGTCCTAATCTTATCGAACCAGGACTGCAACGTTTCTTCATTATGCATTGAGTAATCTGCGTATTTTGGCTCTGACCCCAAATAATCTCTCTCAAATACAGTGGCACACCCTTCATATATCGCAGCTTCAAGCGCCGAGCAAGGTACGGAATTATAAAAGCCCTGACCAATATGATATCCTTCATGCTTTAAGACAAAACCGATTCTTGCAAATTGAGACGTACGGTCCTCTTGGTCAAGGCGGATACCAATTTTCATAGAGTTGGAAGACAGAGCACTTCCTGTAACACCATCTTCGCCATAGTCATAGTTAGTGCCAAATTCAACATTCATTGTTTTTGGTAGGTGAGGTAGCAGCACCCTTAGTTCGTAATATGATTCTTTAATCTTTGGCAGGAATAATTTATTGACTTCCTCGTTCTCAAATTTAAGAACATTTATTGAAATAACGGACCTTGGGTTTAGTTTATCCAACATGATTTAATTTATTATACCGCTCTAAAGTAAAAATACGAGCAGGTGATCGACATTTAAACATGATGATCTTGATTAGGGCAAGTAAGTGTTTTTCAAGACAACGGACAATATTTCCATACCACAGTCGACAGCTTGTTCCATTTTTCTGGCTTTCAGCAAGCATGATAAAACCCCGAAGGGCTTTACCGTTAGATAAATTCCTTTCGGGGTGGTCGCTCAAGATTATACGCTCCTGGGCGGCGTGTTCGGCTAGACGAAGATAGAGTTGGCCATAAGGCGGCCAAAGACTTGCTGTGCAAGATCCTTTTCCTCAAACTTCGAAACACAATGCTCGACAATCCTCAGGTTGGTCATGAAGTTCTGCCTTTCGGCGTGATATTCCTTGTTGCTTTCTTTACGAGCAGCGAGATAACCCTTACCCTTCATAAGAAGAGTGTTTCCTACTTCACCTCCAAACAGAGCCACAATGGCAGAACTATACGAAGGGTTTACTTCGCCGTGAATTTCAACTTCAATTTCATACGGAGCCGAAATATCGGTATGGTACGAGGTAACACGCCATCTGATCTGACCCTGATAGAAACCAGCCTCAGAAACAGCCAGTCTCATACAATCAGGAATTTCGTCGAATTCGATATGGAATAATACTGGCGGTAAATAGGAACCGGGCTCCTCACCATCGATAGCGTCGAACGAAAACCAGCTGTCTCCAAGACTAGTCATTTTTCTCCTATTGTAGAGGTTCATGCAGAAGTACTTGCCAATAATTATTATAGCATATAGGAAAGTATAAGTCAATGGCATATATGAGTTTAATGGATTTCCATTAAACTCTTTTGAACATAAGTACCTTAGTTGGGGTTAGTGGACGTTTTTCAGAAAGAATGTACAGAAGAAGGACTGTTTATGAGAAGCATGTAAGACATTCAATTTAGTTGACGTAGCTACCAGTTACCCATGCCCCAGTAACGGCCCAGTTTCTACTGGAGCAACTAAATCCAGGGCTATCAGTGTGATTAGAGCCGCTTGTAACGCCACCCATCCTGCTAACACCCAGTACATAGTATGCTCCTCTGCTCACATCACATCCGTTAGCGCCGGCAGGATATAGATGGTAAAAATATACATAGTTATCACTAGATCTTCCTCCAGACGTAAGGCTATCCGAAACCCATGTATTTTTAGGATCCATCGGCACGCTCGAGATAATTGAAGTCGTGCCACTGCTTAACGCATTCAAAAATCCACCCGTTCTCACACTGGTTTCCCATCCACCAGCGTACTGATCCGAGGGCATAGATTGGGCACTGGGGTATTGGCCTTGCTGGGTTTTATACAGTTCCAACGCTTTAACTATAGACTTCATGTCGCTAATGCGCCTAGAGTCGTTCGCCCTATCTTGTATGCCGTTGTATGCTACGACCGTAATCGCCGCCAAGATACCAATAACGACAATGACAATAAGGAGCTCTACGATAGTGAAACCCTTTAGTGTAGTACGCAGTTCATATTTAGCCCACATAGATAATTCAAAGTATAAAGCATACGCTTAAATATAACAAAAAGACTTCGAAATCGAAGTCTTCAAGCATAATCATCGTGGCTGGGATGGAGGGATTCGAACCCCCGAATGCCAGTACCAAAAACTGGTGCCTTACCACTTGGCGACATCCCAAAACTTTGTCATTATAGCATATTCCACAGAGCTAATTCTAGTTTTTTCTAGAGGAAAACTGACACGACAGAGGAAAACTCGTTGAGATATGTTATAAATAGGGAAGTAGTTATTATCAAATGAAATACATCAAGACAACATGGAACATCTTATTTAAAAACCCGGTTATTACGGCTATTTTTAGTATTACGAGTATTTTCTTTCTATTTGCTTGGATATTTGGCTGGTCCTCTACAGAACTTCAAATTGATAAAGTTGTACATGCCATACTACCAGCCACTGGTGCGCTATTACTGTACGCAACACTTGTAAAATCTCACATATTACCACGTATCTCTAATCAATTTGGTATTATTCTCATGATCATTTTACTAGGATGTTTTATCGAAACAGTATGGGAAATTGGTGAATTTACCGCTGAGCCTCTATTTAACGCTGATATCCAATATGGTAATTTCGATACTATGATGGACATAGTTATGGCCTTTATTGGCTCTGCTATAGCTGGGCTGTGGTATGCCGCTAACCCCAAACAGCTAAAGATCGAATAAGTAGATCTTCAACTACTAGCTTCGCTTCTTCGTAACGCTCAAGTGAAATAAGTTACAGCTTAATTATCCCCATGACGATTAACTAGGTATAGAACTGCCAGTTTGAAAGAAGGAGGGGTATGCATAAAGTAACACCGTCATCAATCGAGTCATTACTACAGCAGAAAAACGAGAAGGTACTGAGTATCTACCTTCCCACACATCATTCTCCTACGCCACCGCATATGCAGGAAGACCAAACAAGATTTAAGAACTTGATTCGCGCTGGACGCGACACATGGGAAAAGCAAAGCGACAAGCAGAGTGTTGAAAAAATATATCAACAGCTTGAAGATAAATTGGATAGCACCGACTTCTGGCAACAAACGAGCAAGGGAATGGCTGTTTTTGCGACGACGAGTGATATTGAAATATTTCACCTGCCAATCGAATGTGAAGAACGAGTGTTTGTCGGCGATCAACATGACATTACACCACTCCTCATGCTCATGACCTACAACCAACCGTATTATATTCTTGTACTCGCCATGCATGACACTAAGCTGCTTCGGGGTGATATATACGGTTTAGAACCTGTAGAAATTGACTTTCCGACCAGCCCTGAGAATGCGCTCAATATCGATGAAATGTTTTCGGGCAGTCAGACAGTCCGAGCTCATCAAGGAGGGGGAGCTGCCAGTCCACACGGACAAGGTGATTCACAAGAAGCAGGACGCGAAGAACGTTTACAGTACTTTCGTATTATCGAGCATATGATAGCTGATTCAGATCAAGTAGACAATACGCTGCCGATAATTGTCGCAGGTACCGATAGTGAGTCTGGTGACTATAAACAAATGAGCAAGCTACCGACGTTGCTCCATGCTTACGTACAAGGCAACCATACTCATACATCGCTCCAGGAATTACATACCATGACATGGCCGCTTATACGCCGCGAGACCGTAGAGGCTAAAATAGCGACGTTAGTTCATGCTTTTGAAGAAAAGCGTGCCTCGGATAAATCTTCTGACGATATTCCAATGATTCAAACAGCAGCCAAGGCCGGTCGAGTCGAAACATTATTACTGCGCCTGATTCGTACTACCGCTGATTCGGTCAGCGACACTAATCAGGACGACATACCGATCATTAGCTTTCCCGACGACTATGACGATCACACCGTCGAACTCGTCCATGACGTCTGCTCGCAGGGCGGTGAAATTGTCGGCCTCACTCAAGAAGCAATGCCTAATGCATCAATCGCCGCCGCGCTGCTACGATACTAACGATTAAATATACGACGAACTTTACAGCGAAAATGCTTCGTCGTATCAGTGATATTTCACGGTAGACTCATCGTCCAAAAAAGCTTATGATAAAGACACATGAATGTCACAATCACGACGCTCAACATGCAAGGATTCTTCAGCTGGAAAGAACGTGAAGCACATATCTTAGCATATCTCCAAACGGCGCAACCAGACATCGTTCTATTTCAAGAAGTGACTTTCTTGCCAGATGAAGCCCCGTACAATCAAGTATCACTACTCAATCAACAGCTAAAGTATCCATATGAGCATAGTGCTATCACAAGACTACAAGAGAGTCCTCATTACACAACGTACCGCGAGGGCTTAGCTATGCTGAGTAAGTACCCCGTTGCGCGCACCGAGACGATCGTTTTGAAACAGAATCCTGCTGATCAGCATCAGCGGCTAGTAGAGTTCATCGACATACGACGCGCCGATGGAACTATTTTAAAGCTAGCCAATATCCATTTTTCTATTACCGATGACACAGAAGCGTTTGCCCGTGCGCAGCTACAGGAAGTACTTGAAATTATACAAAACCGGAATGAATTCCGGGTTATAGCTGGCGACTTTAACATGCGTCAGTTAGAGCAACATGCAGATCTATGGGATGAGAATTACACGGCAAGTACCCAAAGTGATTACGTCAGTTATCCAAAAGACAATAAACGCCTTGATTACTTTTTAGTACCAAATGAGTATACCCAGCGCACACTCACACTGTCACCGGATGGGTTATCCGACCACCGCGCGGTAACCTTACAGCTACAAGTCTCTCAGCCACGCGCCATTCGTGCGTCATCCCAACGTCTTCGTGAATCTATGCAGCGCTTGGTCGGTAAGTTATAATTCAAATCATGAGCATTATAGCTAAAACAAATTCTTCAAATCAACGACATCAAAGTGGCTTTACGCTAGTTGAGATTGTGATTGTCATCGCGATCATTGGTATTCTGTCACTTATCGGCGGTCTAACCTACAATCAGACACAGAAACAGGCCCGCGACAATAAACGTCAATCAGATATGACCATGCTACAAAATGAACTTGAAAAGTTCTACGAAAAGAATGGTGTTTATCCTCCTGGTTGCCCCGCAGATGACTGTACAAGCTGGTTCCACACAGACAACACCTCTTCTGCTCAAATTAGAGCCAATAGTGTCTTGAGCACGATTCAAGGTGTCTTGCCGGGCTTAGGTGATCGTTTTGCAGATCCAAACACCTCCGGTACATCACCGTTTCTTAATCAAGCAGTTCAACAAAATGAATATTTTTATCTTGGAGGAACAATAAATACCAGAACCGCAGCCTCAAGCTTGTCATACGCCACTCCTTCACCGCAAGTTTGTACCATGCAGTCAGGACTCGATCCGGGTAGCGCTGGCTCATATGTTGCAGGTTATTACAGTGAACTTGAAGGCAAATGGAAGCTTTTCGCAGGCAAACACGGCGACCAGATGACCGTTACAGGTGGAACCGTCGCAGACGGATGTGTTATCAACCTGAACTAAATAGGGTACACTTAAAGGATGAGTAAAAAAGTTCTCCCCATTGTTGAAACAACGCTTGATAAAATTGTTGGTGGCGGCCAGACACTTGGTAGCCTAGACTATGGTAAGAAAATCTTTGTTTGGGGCGGCCTCCCTACTGAAAAGGTGCTTGTTCAAGTGACAAAAAAGAAGTCGAGTTATGTAGAAGGTATCGTCACAGAAGTAATTAGCGCCAGTCCGGAGCGTGTCACTCCCGTAGATGAATCGAGCTATCTCTCGACAAGCCCTTGGCAAATAATGAATTTTGCAAGCGAGCAGCATTACAAGTCAGCTCTTATCGAAGAAGCGTTCGAGCTTCACGATATTGTATTACCGAATGCCATCGAAACATACACTGATGGCCGTGAACTTGAGTATCGGAATAAAATTGAATTTAGCTGGTGGTGGGATAAAGAAGGTGATCGGCTTGACCTGGCATTTTTCCGCCGTGGCACGCACGGTAAAATACCAGTTGAGTACAGCAGCTTGGCTGATCCTAAAATAAATCAAGCCGCCCAAGCAATTCGTGACGTACTTCGAACTCGCGATATTCAAGCGTACCATTTAAAGACACTACTTATCAGGTCAAACCGAAACGGTGATGTTGCTGCGCAGCTGTACGTTAAAGACGAGCTGTTCGACGCCTTTACTGAAATAGAAATGGAAAGTTTTGGCGTCAGCGGATTTGAACTTATTTTTTCCAACCCCAAAAGTCCTGCAAGCGTTATCACAAAACGCCTCCAAGCCTGGGGAGAAACAAGCTTAACGGATACCATTTTAGACGTACCGTTTACCTACGCCGTTGAAGGATTCTTCCAAATTAATCTACCGGTTTACGAACAAGCGCTGCGAGACATGAAGGAATGGGTGACGCCCGGTAAGCCAGCTGTTGATCTGTATAGCGGCGTAGGGACTATTGGTCTTACGATTGGTGGTGATGATATTACTATGGTGGAAATCAATGAACACGCCGTACGTGAGATGGAACGAAACATTACTGCACTCGAGCGTGAAAAAGCTGCTCGTGCGATCCTTGCACCAAGCGAACAGGCCCTTGAGCACATAAAAAGTGACGCAACTATTATTGTTGACCCGCCTCGCGCCGGCCTTCATGCAGATGTTATCGCTAAACTTCTTGAAGCCGCGCCTGATCGCATCATCTATCTTAGCTGCAATCCCGTCACTCAAGCTCGTGACGTGGCGCTACTGGCTGAAACGTATGGCATACGCGCCCACCGTGGCTACAACTTCTTCCCGCGTACCCCGCACATCGAGCATCTTATCGTGCTAGATAAAAAGACTCGCTAGGCGATACATCCGAGTTACTAACTCGTTTTAATGCGGCGATAGGCAAACTTAGCCGCTACTCGCCAGCCGCCACGCGCATCACTATCGTACTTATATATCTCGCCATTCTTTACTTCACCAATAAGTACCATGGCTGGATTATATGGAGCAAGCGTACGATAAAAGACTATATCACTATCGCTGACATGGCTACGCCCTGGAAAGACAGCTTTAAACTTTTCATGCCCAATGATGTCAAAGTAATCTGGTTGGTGTTTTGGCGGAAAGTAGACCTCTGCTTTAAGGCCCATTCGGCTCACCATTTTTTTTATGTCACCAAGCAGCAGCTTCGAGTGCCCAGTCACATAAACAAACAACTGTTTTTTCTTGGTTAAAAACACAGTCGCTTCAGCCGTACGGCTTACATCGATTTGCCGGACTATGACTTTACTGATATCAATACTCAGACCAAAATGCTCCTTTGCCAGGCGCTCAAGAGCAACATCATCATATATTTCTTCGTTCATTAGTATCTTCATTGTATCATTAACTTGCAAACAGAATAGAAAGAGTATATAGCATTTGAGTATCGATAGTCACTATACAAGAGAATATCTTCGATATACAGTACAATAAAAGGAATGGACTTTTCGACACGATATGTAAAATTAAACACCGCACAAAAACAGGCGGTTGATACGACCGAAGGACCCGTCATGGTGATTGCTGGTCCAGGCACGGGTAAAACCGAGCTACTGAGTATGCGAGCGGCTAATATCCTCAAAAAGACCGACACCCTTCCCGAGAACATACTATGCTTAACATTTACCGAGAGTGGAGCGAGTGCAATACGCGAACGTCTAAGTAGTATTATCGGTAAAGACGCTTTTAAAGTTGCGACGCACACATTTCACAGCTTCGGCGCTGAAATTATGAATCAATATGCGGAATACTTTTACAACGGCGCGCAGTTTAGAGCTGCTGATGATTTAAGCAGCTACGAGTTACTCCGTGCCATCTTCGACGACCTTGATCACAGCAGCCCACTCGGCAGCAAAATGAACGGTGAGTATACCTATCTGAGTGATACTATTACAACCATTTCTGAGCTGAAAAAGAGTGGTTTAACCAGCGACGAACTACTGACTGTGCTTGATGCAAACGATAAGGTGATTGACCGTAGCGAACCAATTTTATCAACTCTTTTTGCCTCTAGACTACAGAAGAAAACGATTGACCAATTGGCGCCCGTTATAGAGCAACTTGAGCCTTACGATGAGGCGCCGTTTCATGGCATCATGCCGCTGTCACAGCTACTAAAAGAGAGTTTGACGCACGCGCTTGAACATGCCCAAACTGACAACTCTACAAAGCCACTAACAGCGTGGCGTAATCATTGGATGAAAAAAGACGACCAGGGTATCTTCGTGCTTAAAGCTCGTGATCATCAAGCCAAGCTGCGCGCAGTGAGCTCTATATACTATCAATACCTCCTTCGTATGCAAGAGTCAGAGCTCTACGATTTTGATGATATGATTCTACGTGTCGTCCATGCCCTCGAAGTCTTTCCGGAGCTACGCTTCAACTTACAAGAAAAGTATCAGTACATCATGGTTGACGAGTTTCAAGACACCAACTTAGCTCAAATGCGCATTTTGTACAATCTTACAAATAACGAAGTCAATCAAGGACGACCTAATATCATGGTCGTTGGGGATGATGATCAAGCTATATATAGCTTCCAAGGTGCAGAAATTAGCAATATTCTTAACTTCCGTACATCATATGAGCACGTTGAGACAATTGCTCTTGTCGAAAACTATCGCTCATCAGCCCACATCCTTGAAGCTGCCCGAGAAGTTATCACACAGGGAAGTGATAGGCTAGAGAATGTCGTAGAGTCACTTGATAAAAGTCTAATACCAAGACGCTCAGTAGAAGATAGTAGCGTTCGTCTACTTGAAGCTGCCTCGCGCCATGACGAATACCAAGCAATTGCAGACGAGGTCAAGCTAAAAATAGAAGCAGGTGTAATGCCTAGTACTATTGCCATTCTCGCCAGACGCCACCATGAAATTGTCTCACTCTTACCGTATCTCAATAAAGCAGGGATTGCCATTAATTATGAACGCCGCGATAATGTCCTTGAGAGCGAACCGATTATTCTGCTCGAGCAATTATCTGAAATTATTCTTGCTCTCCATAACGCTCAACATGATCAAGCAAATGCACTACTACCTAAGTTGATGAGTCATCCGGCTTGGAAATTTTCAGCCACTGATATATGGAAGCTCAGCCTGCAGGCATATGGCCAGCGTAAAAATTGGCTCGAGCTTATGCTCGTTACACCTATCTTTCAAGCATTCGCCGAGTGGCTAATTGAACTCGCCCAAAAGGTCGCACATACTCCGCTCGAAGCCGTGATCGACGAATTAATCGGCCGCGTCGATAACACTGATGATCAAGAGCGTTTTATTTCACCGCTGTATCACCACTTCTTTTCCACCGACCAGTTAGCAGACGCCCCTGCCAATTACTTAGCCTATCTCGAAGCACTACGCACTATCCGAGCTAAGCTGCGTGATTACCGCACAGACACAACACCTACACTACAAACCTTTATATCCTTCATCGATCTTCACCGCCGACTCGGTAGCGCAATTACAAGCGTTCGTCCACAGCTCGAGCTTCAGCAAGATGCCATTAACCTCATGACAGCGCATAAATCAAAGGGGCTCGAATTCGATCATGTGTATATTATTGGTGCGATTGATTCTGCATGGGGCGAGCGGGTGCGCACCCGACATCGCTTGATAGGCTACCCAGAAAACCTGCCGCTTGCACCTTCAGGTGATAGCTTTGACGAGCGATTACGTCTCTTCTTTGTTGCCATGACTCGTGCTCGTGAACATCTCACTATCAGCTACAGCCTCCTAAACGATAGTAATAAACCGACACTAGGGGCTAGCTTTTTACTTGCAACCTCAATGCAACCATCTGTTATTGGACTGTCTCACAATCTTGAAGCGCAAATTGCCGCTGCGGAACAGCGTTGGTATGAACCAATTCTATCAGTGCCGCAAACGACGATGCAGCAACTATTAGCACCGACGCTTGAGCATTATAAACTGAGTATTACTCACCTAAATAATTTTCTTGATGTATCTCGGGGCGGGCCTGAAACATTCTTAATCAATAATCTCCTCCGCTTCCCCCAAAGCATGAGTCCTGCTGCCGCCTACGGCTCAGCAATCCACAGTGCGCTGCAGCATGCTCACGCCCACGTTGTCGCCACGCAAAACCAACGCCCCATAGAGGACATTCTCCACGACTTTGAAGAGCAACTGCAGCATCACCACCTCTCAAAAAGCGATGAAGCGATCTACCTCCAAAAGGGAACCGATACACTACAGGCGTTCTTAAGTGAGAAATATGATAGTTTCCGTGGCACACAAAAAGTCGAGTTAAATTTTGCCGGCCAACACGTTATCGTTGGTGAAGCGCGATTAACGGGGGCCCTTGATCTTGTAGACATTGATCAAACAGCCAAGACGATTATAGTGACCGACTATAAAACAGGCAAGCCAAGTCGCCATTGGCAAGGGAAGACCGACTACGAGAAGATTAAGCTTCATAAATACAAACAACAGCTTATGTTCTATGAATTACTCATCCAAAACTCTCGTGACTATCACAGCTACCAAGTTAGTAGCGGGGTGCTGCAATTTGTAGAGCCAACGCGTGGCGGTGAAATTGTCGCACTCGAATCTCAGTTCAGTACACAAGAACTAACAGAGTTCACCCAGTTGATGCGTGCCGTATGGAAGCATATTATAACGCTTGATCTACCTGATATCTCACAGTACGAACCTTCCTATAAAGGCATGCTCGCGTTTGAGCAAGATTTATTGTCTACATATATTGACACATCCGAATAAATGCATTATGATTATAAGCGTGTCTGCACTATGAATGTTTGAGTTCGTGGTGACAGCCACGAACTTTGACAGAAATAGTGCACTAAATAGGCATACGCCTAATGCATCAAGCATGATGCCACAAGCTGCCGTTGATGCGCCATTATCCTAGCCTGTCGCCGAGACCACGACAGACCCACACTAGGTAGCGCGTTAGCGGCTAGACGAGCCTCGGTGCAACTGAGATCCCCCAACTCAGTATTGCACCGAGGCCTCGTCGACCATGGTCTCAAGGAATCTAGCTCAACGGGTTAATCATTAGATTAACAAAGAGCGGTGTCTTCGGACATGTCAGTCGCGGGTTCGAGACCCGTCATTCCTACTGAGTGGACGAGAGAATACCCCCATGCTCTCTCGTCCACTCTGCTAATACAGCAGAAACTAGAGCAGATGGTCTTGCAACTCGTATCAAATCAACGTCGATTCGATACTGAAAGACCATCTGCTCGCCCAATTTACCCCTTCTAGTCACCTAGAGGAGGTGATTGAATTGGCTCAAGGCAAAAAAGATTGCTCAGGTTGCTGCCCACGCTGCCATGGAGCCTCCTCACGTTTAGTGGGAGGAACTGGTACTTGCCGCGGCGGTTGTCGAGGCTACGGGCATATGCCCAACTGCGATACGCAGAAATCTTAACGACCTTCAATCGACGGGCTCCCGAGAATATTCAGTTATTCTCGCGCGAAAACAGAGTGCACTATTTCTGTCCGTCAACTCTATTCATAATTACATCAATTATGGCGAGAGTTGACGTTTTATTTTGCTTATCTTTATGTCAGAATATAAGTAATCATTATTCTAAAAAACGAAAAGGTCCTTCATGCCACTTCACAGCGAAACATTCGTCGAACAACCACTATTTAATGCAGACATACAAGCTAAACCTGCAATCGAAACGCAGGAGCGAGAACAAAGTATAGCTTACGATCCGCGTACTATGGGGCAACTCGCTTTTGAGTGTTTCACAAATCATCCAGATTGGGATGATGACTCAGCCGTCGTACTCAGTTATAATTAATGTAGTATGAATTTTTGGAACGAATTACCACGACCGTTTTTTATTCTTGCCCCAATGGAGGCAGTGACCGATGTGGTATTTCGTCATGTCGTCGCAAAAGCAGCACAACCAGATATCTTTTTTACTGAGTTTACTAATGCAGCGAGTTACTGTAGTCCCCAGGGTGCTCATAGCACCAAGGGGCGCTTAGCATTCACTGAAGATGAACATCCGATGGTAGCTCAAATCTGGGGCAACAGGCCAGAGCACTTTTCTCAAATGGCTATCGGACTGGCAGCAATGGGATACAAAGGAATTGATATCAATATGGGGTGCCCCGACAAAGCGGTGGTAAAGGGCGGCTCTGGTAGCGGCCTCATTCAGCAACCCGAACTCGCTGCTGAACTCATTGCAGCAGCAAAGCAAGGTGGCTTGCCGGTGAGCGTTAAAACACGGCTAGGCTACAGCTCAACCGACGAGTGGCGCGAATGGCTGACACACCTACTAAAGCAAGACATCGTTAACCTGACGATCCATTTACGTACCCGTAAAGAAATGAGCAAGGTTGATGCCCATTTTGAATTAATCCCTGAAATCAAAAAGCTCCGTGACGACATTGCACCTCATACGCTGCTTACGATCAACGGCGACATTCGCGACCGCCAACACGGAGAAGAGCTGGTTGAGAAATACGGCGTCGATGGCGTCATGATTGGAAGAGGTATTTTTGCAAACCCATACGCTTTTGAGAAAACAAAGGTACTACATAGCAGGGAAGAACTGATTAACTTGCTGCATCTTCAGCTTGATTTACACGATAAGTACTCACGTGAACTCGGGCCACG